>WGEZ01000019.1 GCA_015492515.1 Nitrospirota bacterium | reverse complement strand
GGTCATGATCTCCACAGGACCGCTCACAGAGACGTTGTTGCCCTCCTGTATCTCGGCGACCACATCCTGGTAGTCGGCCATCGCCTTGATGTAGTACGTCCCTGAAGCGGTGCCCGGTGGGATGACGAGCTTCGTCGTCTCCGTCGACGTCTCACCGGGGTCAAGGCCTTCCCCGTCTGTCCCGCCGCCCCAGTCCCACCACCACCATCTGCTCCCACTCCTGGGCACGTCCCTTGCTCCGAGGAACAGGTCATCCGGCCCCACAGTGGGGTTGTTGTCGGCTGAGAGGTAGAAGCCCGCCTTCGAGGGATCGGCGGTCTGGGTGCCCTGGTTCGTTATGGAGTTTTTGATATCCATGGTCCCAGCGGCGGTGGAGGGCGTTTCCAGCGCCGAGACCACGAGATCAGGACCTCCCCCAATCCAGCCGGTCTTCACCCTGTAGGGTACCGGGCCGCTGGAGCTGAAGGTCACCCAGCCGATGTTCTCTCCCCATGCCCTGCCGCTGAACTCTCCCGTAGTGTCGATGGTGACCCCGTAGTCCACCGTTCCGCAGCTTCCGGTGTTTGTGCATGAAAAACTCAGCCACCCCACGTTCTCACCCCAGGCATAGCCTGCGAGCACTCCGGTGCCGTCGTTGGTCACACCGTAGTTGACGGTGCCGCAGGTCCCGGTATTTGCACAGGAGAGGCTTATCCAGCCCACGTTCTCACCCCAGATGTAGCCGGTGAGTCCTGTATCTCCCACCTCCACACCAGGGCCGCCGTCGCCAAGAGGCTCGGCATTCAGCCAGCCAACGTTCTCGCCGTAGGCGTACTGGGAGCCGTCGTTGTCAGGGTCTATGTTCTCGGCCAGTGCCACACCCCTTACGTTAATCACCATAAGGGTCATATACAGACCAAGTAAAAGAGCATAATATCTTAATCTATATTTCAATCTCTACACCTCCTTTCACTAAATTGGAGATTTCACACCTTTCCATTGACAAACCCGTAATAAATCCTGAAAAGCAGTTCCTTGTCATTCCCGTGAAGCCTGTCCTCGACCCTGATCAGGGATACGGGGATCCAGTTTCTTCAAGTAGTTACATGTTTCCTGGATACCTGCTTTCGCTGCTATGACGACCTTTTACCAATTTATCGCCATTGCCTTTGTATTCTGTTGTTACATTACGCCCCGACACCTCGAACCTCGAACCTAACAACCTGAGTAGTTACCAGATCAATAAGCATCATAACCCTGTCCACCTCTCACACACCACACATTGAACGTGCCGGCCTTATCGACGCCGCCCACGACGCCATCGAGGAAGTGCACGAACCACGCGAAGGCAGTAAAGCTGGTGTAGGTAGTAGCCGACCAGTAGAAGGACGGCTGCACATTGCTGAATGGGTGGCCGCTGGGAAGGGCCGGGTTGCTCTGTGTGGGGTCAACAAGGCTTGCCAGCTGCTCAACAGTTGGAAGGTGCCAGCCTTTCCGGTTGCCCACATTCTTGTTATAGCAATAGTCGATAGCATTTGCCCAGGTTCTTGTTGTTGTATCGGGCGACTGCTCCCACACAAGCCCTGTCTCCTTGTCCAGCACCGCAGCGCCTCCCATCACCAGCACAAACCTCTCTGAGGCCGGAAGGGTCTGGCTCCATGTTGGCGGGATCTCATCAAGGGTCTTCATCGTGGGCCCCGGAGGGGCTGGGGGCTCCAGATCACCGGCCTGCACAACCGGTTGACCGACCGAAAAGGCCATTAACAATACCAATGCCATAAAACCTATCTTCTCTCTCTTAACCATCTGACTACTCCTCCTTTTTTTGATTTGAAAATCCCCCTCACCCTAACCCTCTCCCACCAGGGGAGAGGGAAATATTATTGAACCCGGATTCAGCGATAATCGCTGTTGTGAGGCAGCACGACGGGGTCTTCGGTCATTCTCGGCAGGGCCTTCGGCCCGCCTCCGAGGTGAATTTTGCTATTCACCCCTCGGGTGAATCTTACGCAAAATTCAAAACCCCTCAGACCCGATCGTGCTGCCCCTGCTGCCTTCGTTTAACTCTCTTATCGCTGGATTCGGGAAATTCTAAACTTACAATTACAATGATACCAGTGCTTAATATTGCCTTACAACCCCTTCCACTCACGCCTATATAATAAATAGCATATGAAAAACAGGTTTGTCAACCAAAATTATAATTATCAGATAATCTTAGAAGCATCGCGGCTGAGGAGCCTTCCTTGACAGACGGCGTTCCGCGGGTCTTAATATATATAATGAACCTTGACGCATATCAGCTTCTGAAGAGAAAGGCCCTCCAGCTTGCAGCCTCACTGGGAAACCCGGCCTTCTACAGGGTCTTTGAGGACGACCTCAGGCTCTCCGGCCTGCTGCTGCAGGAGAACGAGATGTTGAAGATGTGCAGGCGCTACATCGACCCGGTGCAGGAGGGGATGGGGCACGGCTTTGAGCACTCGAAGGCGGTTGCCGTGGATGCCGGAGCGATCGTGCTGATAGAGGGGAAGAGGATGGCCCTTCCTGAAGGGGTCTTGAAGGAGCTGATCGCCTCAGCCCACGTCTCGGGGCTGCTCCACGACATAAAGAGGGGTGTGGAGGACCATGCCGTCGCAGGGAGCAGGGAGACGGAGCGGATACTCGACCGCTGCGGTATCGTCGGCAGGTGCAAGCGGTACATAGCCCTGGCCATAAGGAACCACGAGGCGTTCAAGGAGGAGGTGGACGCCGAGGACGAATACGGAAGGCTGGTGAGCGACGCCCTCTATGATGCCGACAAGTTCAGGTGGGGGCCGGAGAACTTCACCACCACCATATGGAGGATGCTCGAGTTCGGGAAGGTCTCCCCCCTCGGTTTCCTCGAGAACTACAAGAGGGGGATCAGCTACATCGAGCGGATCAAGGGGACCTTCAGGACGGAGACGGGAAGGCTCTACGGCCCTGAGATCATAGACATGGGGCTTGAGATCGGTATGGGGATCTATCCAGAACTCAAGAGGATCGCCGGGGTGAGGAACTGACGTCCTCTCACCGCTGGGGACCGAAGAGCACACCCTTCAGCCATCTGAGGCCGAACCTCAGGAGCTCCACCTCGTCCTCCCTGATCCGCTCCACGGTCCTGTCGTCCACCCTGTGGAGGTCGAGGAACCTGCTCTCGAATACGAACCTCCCGAAGCCGTCCGGGTTGAAGCTGCAGAGTATATAGAGCCGCTGGCTCCTTTCGTCGGGGTCGAGGTCGGGGGCAAGGAGGTTCTTCATCAGGATGATATCGAACCAGTCCTTGTTGACCCGGTCATAGTCGTCGATCCCCTGGGATCGTCTCCATTCACGGATCGTCCACTCCTTCTCCTCTCCGTACCCCCTGCAGTAGGGCTCCTTGATCGGGAAATAGAAGTCCCCGCCTCCCGCCCCTCTCTCCCTGAAGAGGCCGAGGCCGATCGGGTAGTATCTGCAGGCGAGGGGCCTGTCGGCGTAGATGCTGCAGCCCCCGGGCGTGACGAAGGGGCATCTGCCGCCGCCGGTCATCCTGAGCATGAAGAAGGGCAGCTTCACACCCTTCAGATTCACCAGCCGGGTGTAGGTGAGGAGGAACTCTTCGGAGGTGACGCCCAGAACCTGCTTGATCCTCAACACGTCGTAAGGTGACAGGATGATCTCGATCTTGCCGCAGCATTCCGTGAAACACTCGAGGCCGCTGTGGCAGGAGAAGTTGAACCTGCTGTCGGCATCCATCTTCACGGCTCCGACGGGGTTGCCGTTGCCACTCAAACGCCTGATCGCATCGTCCATCAACGTCTCTCTCCCTGAGATCAAAGTCGAAGGGTTACGGGTCCGCCGCCTCGACGGTCGGGGTGTTGAGGAGCCCGGTTGATCTGCAGGCCGGCTCGGCCCTCAAGGGTCGAAGCACCCACAGGGAGTATACACTATTCATCGAAGGAATTGCCAATTATCTCCGTCACCGCCCTGCACCATCCCCTGGGGCCGACGCCCCCGGCCTTGATGACGCCGGGTATCCTGATCCTCCCGTCGTAGGAGCCGTCGGGTTTCTGCACTATCACGGGGATGTCCACCGCCTCGAGCATCGGGATGTCGTTCGGGCTGTCTCCGAGGGCGACGGTGCGGACGCCGCCGAACTCCGCCCTGTACAGCTCCGTCAGCCTCTTCACCGCCTTGCCCTTGTCGCTCCCTCCGATGAGGTGATAGTACTCACCGATCGTGAGCTCGAGCCCGAGGGAAGCGACCGCCCTGCCGAGTTCCTCTTCATCGACGTCACCCTCCACGATGAAGGGCTCGTCAAAGTCCCTTGCCTTTGCAAGCACCGCCTCCTCTGGACTGAGCCCGGTGAGGGAGGCCACCTCCTCGGCGGTCATGTCGCCGAACCCCCTCACCCTGAACCCCATCTCCCTGAGCCTCCTGAGCCCTGCCCTCAGTTCTCCGTAACTCTTCCCGATCCTTATGACGATGTAGTCTCCCGAGACCCGGGCGCCCTCGGGGACCTTCCGGAAATAGCCTCCGGGGATGAATATCCCTCCGCCGTTTTCCGATATGAAGGGGTCATCGTTGGAGAGGCGCTCCCTGTATAGCTCGATCTCCCCCCTGGTCTTGCTCGAGCAGATCACCAGGGGGACCCCCTTACGCCTGATCAGGTCGAGTGCGGGCAGGGCCTCTTTGAAGGAGTAATCCTGGCGCCTGAGGAGGGTGCCGTCGAGGTCCGTGAATATGATCAGCCTTGTCTTCAAACCAGATCCCTATGCCGTGCCCCGGTCTTCACCGGGTCGGCTCCCGGCGGCGACAACGCAGCTGCTGAAGGGCCGGCCCTTTCGGAGGGGATCACCGCCGCCTCGATGCCAGCATCCTCATCACCCTGACGAGGGGGATGCCCGTCTTCCGGGCGATTCTCCTGCAGTCTTCGTACTCGGGAGCCGCCTTCCCGTAGCCGTCACCGTGGGCCACCTTGTAACGGACAGGTCCGAACTCGGTCTCCACCTCGATGGTCTTCCTCTCGAGGCAGAGCCTCTCCATCTCCCGGTAACGTATGCCGAGGGTGGTCGTCTCCTTCAGGATGACGTCTATGAGCCTGCCCCTCGACGGGGGATGACCGAGCACGGTCAGCAGGACGCCGGGCCTGTTCTTCTTCATGATCACGCTGCTGAGGTAGACGTCCAGGGCGCCTTCCTCAAGGAGTCTCTCCATGAGGTGTTCGTAGATCTGGGGGTTCATGTCATCGATGTTCGTCTCGATCACGTCTATCCTCTCCCCGGTCTTCACCCCCCGGG
>WGEZ01000018.1 GCA_015492515.1 Nitrospirota bacterium | reverse complement strand
CATGCTCAGGTTGTCGACGAGAGGACAGTACGGTGTAAGGGCCATGTATGAGATAGCCCTCGGATACCCTGATGAACCGGTGAATATAAAGAGGATCTCTGAACGTCAGGATGTCTCGGTCCACTACCTGGAACAGATCCTGAACAAGCTCAGGCAGGCGGGACTGATCAGGAGTGTGAAGGGACCCGGAGGAGGGTATCTGCTGAGCAGGAGTCCGGACTCGATAACCATAGCCGACATCCTCTTCGAACTGGAGGGGCCGGTGGCCATAACATCCTGTCTGGACCCCGAGAAGGGCTGCGTCAGGGTGGACAACTGCGTCACCCGCCTCCTGTGGACATCACTCGGACGGCAGATCGAGGAGTTCCTGAGCACCGTCACCCTGAAGGACCTCTCGGAGGGGGCCTATACAGACTTCACCATGGTAGCCAGGAAGCGTAGGGGGGCCGCGGCATGAAGAGGATGAAGTTCGTCCGGGACATCAAGCCCGACGTCACCACGGACATAGTGTATATGATGTGTCCCATGCATCTGCTGAAGCTGGACGAGATGATGGAGAAGCTGGAGGACGACCAGATCCTCGAACTGATCACCGACTACGACGGCGCCCTCGACGATATCCCCGAGTGGTGCGAGAAGACGGGGAACGAGTTCATCGGTGTGGATGAGACGGATGAGTATTTCAAGTTCTACATCAGGAAGAAGAGCTCCAGGAAGTACTGTCCTGTCCCCTCCAGGGACTACGACAGCTGCAGAGAGGTTTGCAAGGCCGACGGGAAGGAAGATCAGTCGTAAGAGACGGAGGTCACCGATGGAATGTTACTTTGATCACGTTGCAACCACACCGTTGAGGCCCGAGGTCCTCGAGGCGATGATGCCCTACTTCAAAGAGGAGTTCGGCAACCCCCTCAGCATCTACCCCCTCGGCGTCAATGCAAGGGAGGCGGTGGAGAAGGCGAGGGCCGAGGTGGCCGCCCTGGTGAACGCAAAGCCCCAGGAGATCATCTTCACCTCAAGCGGTGCAGAGGCGAACAACTTCGCCCTCAAGGGGATAGCGATGGCCCGCCAGTACGAGGGGAAACACGTCATCGTGACGAGGATGGAGCACCACTCCATACTGAACACGGCCCGGTTCCTCGAGAAACTGGGCTTCGCCGTCACCTACGTCGCGCCCGACAGCCACGGCTATATCGAGCCGGCCTCGATCAAGAAGGCGATAACGGACGAGACGATCCTCATCTCCGTAATCCATGCAAGCCCGGAGGTGGGCACGATCGAACCGATCAGGGAGATCGCGGAGGTCGCCAGGGAGCGGAAGATATCCTTCCATACAGACGCGGTTGCCACGGTGGGCAACATCCCCGTCGATGTGAAGGAGATGGGTGTCGATCTGCTGAGCATGTCGGCGCACATGTTCTACGGGCCTAAGGGTGCCGGCGCACTCTACATCAGGGAGGGACAGAGGATCATCCCCCTCATCTTCGGCGGAATCCAGGAAAGCGGCAGGAGGGCCGGAACAGAAAACGTCCCTGCAATCGCGGGGATGGGCAGGGCGGCTGAGCTTGCAAGGGCGGAGCTGCCCGAGCGGATGGAGCATGTCCGACGCCTGAGGGACAGGCTCATCGAGGGGATCATGAAGATAGAGGCCGTTCACTTCACGGGTCATCCCGAGAGGAGGCTTCCCGGGCACGCCAGCTTCTGTGTCGAGTACATCGAGGGGGAGGGGATGCTGCTGATGCTCGCCTCCAAGGGGATATACGCCGCAAGCGGCTCTGCATGCACCTCCAAGGCGCTGAAGGCCTCACCGGTGCTCCTCTCCATGGGTATCCCCACCCATGTGGCGCACGGCTCCATAGTCTTCACCCTGGGTGCGGAGAACACCGAAGAGCAGGTCGGGTATACACTTGAGGAGTTTCCTCGGATAATCAACAGGTTGAGAGAGCTCTCCCCCTTTGCCCGAGGGTGGGAGGATGTAAAGGAAGGAGGAACATGTACTCCAAAGAAGTGATGGACCATTTCATGAACCCGAGGAACGTCGGCGAGATCCCGGATGCCGACGGGGTGGGTGTCGAGGGCAATCCCACCTGCGGCGACGTGATGAAGCTCTTCATCAAGGTCGAGGACGACCGGATCGTCGATGCAAAGTTTCAGACCTTCGGCTGCGGAGCCGCCATAGCGGTGAGCAGCATGATTACAGAGATGATCAAGGGCAAGCCCCTCGAAGAGGCGGAGGCGATATCGAAGGAGCAGGTGGCGAAACAGCTCGGCGGTCTCCCGCCGCAGAAGATGCACTGCTCCAACCTCGGTGCCGACGCCCTGAAGAAGGCTATAGAGGACTACAGGAAGAAGGCAAAGGCCTGATTCAACCGATGCACCACCGCAGGGGTCCTTCCTGCCTCCCCGTCTCCAGCCCTTCCGCCGAGGCGGAAGGGCGGCCTTTGCACGCCCGGCGGCTCATCTGTTAGAATAGCTACGAACCGTCTGGAGAGGTGGCCGAGAGGCTTAAGGCAGCCGCCTGCTAAGCGGTTGTGGGGGTAACGCTCCACCGAGGGTTCGAATCCCTCCCTCTCCGCCATCCCTTGAACAACACCTTTGAAGATGAAGAGGATCTGCTGCTCGATAGTGCTTCCCTGGCTGGTGCTGCACCTGTCCGTAACGGCGGTCCCCGCCTTCAACGGCGCCTTCTCCATCAGCGACGAACGGGAGGTCTTCGGATATACCGCGGAGTACACCGTCGGTGACGACGGTGAGACCCTCGTCGAGCTGGCCATCCAGTACGACCTCGGCTACAACGAGATCACCGACGCAAACCCGGGCATCGACCCCTGGTACCCGGGGATCGGCAGGAAGGTCCTGCTCCCCACATCGTGGATACTGCCGGAGACGGGCTCCGCCTCCCCATCGACGGAGTTCTATACGGTCCAGACGGGGAGCTTCCTGAGCCCGGGCCCCGCGGAAAGGCAGTTCAAGACCCTCATGGAGCGGCTTGAGGAGGGAGGGACGGACCATCTCAGGGTGGAACGGATCAAGGGCTTCTATTCGGTGAGGATCGGCAGGTTCGGAAGCATCGAGCCAGCGGAAAGGCTCCTCAGGAGGATCAAGCCCCTCTTCCCGGGCTCCATCGCGCTGAAGGCCTACATCAAGGACGAAAGGATCGTCAGGCTCCACAGGAACGGCTCTCCATCGGAGGAGGTGGAGACGGTGGAGGACGACCTGATAGTGATAAACCTCGCCGAGCTGAGGCTCTACCTCGTCAGTGCGGCCGACAGGGGCCTCTCGGTGATCACCTTCCCCATAGGCATAGGCAGGGAGGGGATGGACACCCCCCTCGGCAACTACAGGATAATCGAGAAGATCAAGGACCCCTCATGGACCATACCCGTATCGATGAGGGCCGAGTACCCTGAACTGCCGGCCGTCGTCCCGCCGGGGCCCGACAACCCCCTCGGAAGCCATGCCCTCAGGCTCTCAAACCCGGCGTACCTCATCCACGGGACGAACAAGCCCCTCGGTGTGGGCAGGAGGGTGAGCCATGGATGCATAAGGATGTATCCCGAGGATATCAGGAGGCTCTTCCGGATGGTGGAGCGGGGGACCAGGGTGGTCATCACCTACCAGCCGGTGAAGATCGGGCTGAGGGGTGATGCACCCTACATAGAGGTCCACAGGGACTACCTCGATCCCGGCAGCGAGCTGCAGGATGCGGTCGGGTTGCTGAAGAGGAGGGGGCTCCTCGACCGTGTGGATACCGGGCTCCTCTACAGGGCGATACAGGAGCGGAGGGGGGTGCCCGTCAGGCTCTCCAGGAGATGAGGCTCGGGCGGAGCATGTGAACCCGCCCGAGCCCGTGGGCCTACTTCTTCAGCTTCTTCCCCAGCGCCGCCTCCGCCCTCCGTATGGCGGACTCGGCCTTCTTCAGCGCCTTCTCGGCCTTTGCATCGGCCCTCTGAGCCAGCGCCTTCGCCTCCTCTGCCAGGGCCTTCACCTCTGCCAGCTCGGACTCCAGCCCTGCGACCCTGCCCTCGAGGGCCTCGACCCTCTTCAGGAGGGAGTCGGCCTTCGCCTCAAGGGAGTCGACCTTCTTCTGGACCGGCTCGATCTGCTTGGCCACATACTCCTTCGTGGCGCAACCGGTTGCAAAGATTCCCAGGACCATCAATAAGACCAATAACTTCCTCATCACGACCTCCTTTGCCTCGGCTTCTTAGGCCTGCCCTTTTTTTGCCTCAACGCCGCCTGTGCAGCGGCAAACCTCGCTATAGGAACCCTGAAGGGTGAACAGCTCACGTAATCAAGGCCGATACCGTGGCAGAACTCCACCGACCTCGGCTCTCCGCCGTGCTCGCCGCAGATGCCGCACTTGAGGTCCCTCTTCACCTTCCTGCCCTTCTCCACGGCTGTCTGCATCAGTGCTCCGACCCCGCCGGTGTCGATGGAGATGAAGGGGTCATCCCTGAGCAGCCCGCTCTCGAGGTAGTAGGGGAGAAACCTCCCTGCATCGTCCCTCGACAGCCCGTACACCATCTGGGTGAGGTCGTTCGTGCCGAAGGAGTAGAAGTCTGCATAGGCCGCTATCTCGTCGGAGGTCACACAGGCGCGGGGCAGCTCGATCATCGTACCCACGGTGTAAGGCACACGGACCTTGTAGCGTTTCTTCACCTCCTCGGCTGTGGAGATCACGAGCCTCCTCAGCCTCTCGAGCTCTCCCATGTGGCTGACCAGGGGGATCATGATCTCGGGGATCACCTTCACCCTCTTCTTCGTCAGCTCGCAGGCCGCCTCCATGATGGCCCTCACCTGCATCTCGTAGATCTCGGGGAAGGTTATGCCGAGGCGGCATCCTCGATGTCCGAGCATGGGGTTGAACTCATGGAGGGACCTGTTCTTCGCCTCCAGCACCTTGAAGGGGACACCCATCTCCCGGGCGAGGGCCTTCAGCTCTGCCTCGGTATGGGGGAGGAACTCATGCAGTGGCGGATCAAGGAGCCTGATGGTGACGGGGAGGCCCGCCATCTCCTTGAAAATCCCGATGAAGTCACCCTTCTGCATGGGGAGGAGCTTGTCGAGGGCCTCCTTCCGCTCCTCCGTGGTGTCGGAGAGGATCATCTTCCTGACGGCCGTGATCCTGCCCGCCTCGAAGAACATATGCTCCGTCCTGCAGAGGCCTATGCCTTCGGCACCGAAGCCCCTGGCCACCCTGGCATCCCGCGGGGTGTCGGCATTCGTCCTCACCCCGAGCTCTCTGAACTGGTCCGCCCAGGTCATCAGCTCCTTGTACCAGGGGTTGTGCTCGGGATCGGCGGGGAGGAGCTTGAGTCTGCCGGCGTAGACGTAGCCGGCGGTGCCGTTCAGGGTTATCCAGTCCCCTTCGTTGATCACCCTGCCGTTGACGTGGATCTGCCGGTTCTTCAGGTCTATATGGAGATCAGAGCAGCCGACTATGCAGCACTTGCCCCAGCCTCTTGCCACCAGGGCCGCATGGCTCGTCATGCCGCCCTTTGCCGTCAGTATCGCCTCGGCGGCATGCATGCCGTGGACGTCCTCCGGCGACGTCTCGTTCCTGACCAGTATCACCTTCTCGCCCCTCTTCGCCCACTCCTCCGCATCGTCAGCGGTGAAGACCACCCTCCCGCACGCCCCTCCGGGGCCCGCAGGCAGCCCCTTGGCCAGCCTCTGGGCCTCCTTCTCCTCGGCGGGGTCGACGCTCGGGTGGAGGAGCTCGTCCAGCTGTTCCGGCTTGACGCGGAGGAGGGCCTCCTGCTTGCTGATCAGCCTCGATCTGGCCATCTCGACGGCCATACGTATCGCAGCCTGACCGTTCCGCTTGCCCACCCTCGTCTGGAGCATCCAGAGCCTGCCGTCCTCGATGGTGAACTCGATGTCCTGCATATCACGGTAATGCCTCTCGAGCTTCTTCTGGATCCTGTACAGCTGCCTGTAGACCTTGGGCATCGCCTCCTCAAGGGAAGGCAGGTGCCTCGTCTCCGGCGTCTTGCCTGCATTGTTCAGGGGGTTGGGTGTCCTGATGCCGGCCACGACGTCCTCACCCTGGGCGTTCGGCAGCCACTCACCGTAGAAGAGATCCTCCCCCGTTGCCGGGTTGCGGGTGAAGGCCACGCCTGTGGCGGAGTTGTCTCCCGTGTTTCCGAAGACCATGGCCTGGACGTTGACGGCCGTCCCCCAGTCCTCCGGGATCTTCTCGATCCTCCGGTAGGCGACCGCCCGCTTCCCCATCCAGGACTGGAACACCGCACCTATCGCACCCCAGAGCTGCTTCTCCGGATCATCGGGAAACTCCTTGCCGAGGGTCTCCTTGATTATCACCTTGAACTCCTCGCAGAGCCTCTTCAGATCCTCCACCGTGAGGTCCGTATCACTCCCGTAGCCCTTCTTCTTCTTCAGCTCCTCCAGGGCATGCTCGAGCTTCTCACGGATGCCGTGGCCCTCCTCGGGCTCTATGCCTGCCGCCTTCTCCATCACCACGTCGGAGTACATCATGAGGAGACGGCGGTAGGCGTCGTAGACGAACCGTTCATTCCTGGTCTGTTTGATAAGACCCGGGATGGTCCTGGTGGTGAGACCCACGTTCAGGACGGTCTCCATCATGCCCGGCATCGAGGTGCGCGCCCCTGAGCGGACGGAGACGAGGAGCGGGTTGTCGGGGTCTCCGAATCTCCTGCCCATTATCCTCTCCACCTTGGCCATCGCCCTCTCGACCTGCTGCTTGAGGCCCTGGGGATACCTCCTGTTGTTCTTGTAGTAGAGGGTGCAGACCTCGGTGGTTATGGTAAAACCCGGAGGGACCGGGATGCCGAGGTTGGTCATCTCCGCCAGGTTCGCCCCCTTCCCTCCCAGAAGATTCTTCATATCGGCCCTGCCTTCAGCCTTTCCGTCGCCGAAGAAATAGACGTACTTCTTTGCCATAAATCATGCCTCCCGGAAATGAATTTGTTTGAGAACAGAATTAAATTTAACCGAAATCCGGTATTTTTTTCAAGCAAGTTGAACTTTCCACAGGGAATCGTTTTAAATATCCCTATGGCGGAACCCACCCCCCTCATGAAGCAGTACCGGAGGATAAAGGAAGAGTACCCCGACGCGATACTCTTCTTCCGTCTCGGGGACTTCTACGAGATGTTCGGGGAGGACGCCCGTACCGCCTCGTCGGTCCTGCAGATCGCCCTCACCACCAGGGACAAGGGAAAGGAGGACCCTGTACCGATGTGCGGGGTTCCCCACTTCGCTGCCGAGACCTATATAACGAAGCTGATCAACGCGGGTCACAAGGTGGCCATCTGCGAACAGGTCGAAGACCCCGGAGAGGCGAAGGGGATCGTGAAGAGGGAGGTCGTACGGGTCGTCACCCCTGGCACCGCGGCTCCTGAGGACCCGAAGGAGAACAGCTACATCCTGAGCCTCTACCCCTCCGGCAGGGTCCACGGCATCTCCATCGCCGACGTCTCCACGGGCGAGTTCTTCCTCTACGAGACGGAGCGACCCATCGAGGATGAGATAGAGAGGTTCGAGCCCAAGGAGGTCCTCTGCCCTTCGCGCCTCAGGGAGGACATACATTACCGGGAGGTGCTGAACGGGTTCTTCACCTCCTACCATGAGGAGTGGTGCTTCGACTATCCCGAGGCCTACAGGAGGATGGTCGAGTACTTCAAGGTCTACTCCCTCGAGGTCTTCGGCTGCGAGGAGATGAAGGCGGCCATATCCTCCGCAGGTGCGCTCATCGGCTATCTGGCGGAGAACGAGAAGGGAGGGATCGTACTCCGGAAGCCGGTGGTGCTGAAGCAGGAGGACCGGATGTTCCTCGATTCCGTCACCAAGCGGAACCTCGAGCTGATCCACAACATGAGAGACGGTTCTACGGAGGGGACCCTCCTCAGGACGATGGACGAGACGCTGACGCCGATGGGAGGGAGGTTTCTGAGGAAGGCCATCCTGGAGCCTCTCCTCGACGTCGGAGAGATAGGGAGGAGGCACGAGGCGGTGAGGAACCTCGTCGAGGATTTCGAGCTGCACGAAACGCTCAGGACCCTCCTGAGACGCATCCAGGACCTGGAGAGGCTCTCCACGAGGGTGCAGCAGCGGAGTGCAAACGCCAGGGACATGATCGCCATAAAGGACTCGATAGCCTACCTGCCGGAGATCAAGGAGGCCCTTCGGAGGGCGGACTCACGGCTCCTGCTCGATCTCTCCTCGGAGATCGGGGACCTCGGCGAGCTCGAGGGGCTGATCGGCAGGGCGATCACGGACGACCCCCCGAACACCCTGAGGGAGGGCGGGATCATAAGGCCGGGGTTCCATGGTGAGGTGGACGAGCTGAGGGGGCTCTCCACCAAGGGAAAGGAACACATCGCCAGGGTCGAGGCCAAGGAGCGCGAGGAGACGGGAATATCGTCGTTGAAGATCGGCTACAACAGGGTCTTCGGCTACTACATAGAGGTCACGAAGGCGAACCTCCACATGGTGCCCGCCCACTACATAAGGAAGCAGACCCTCGTTGGTGCCGAGAGGTTCATAACGCCCGAGCTCAAGGAGTACGAAAACAGGGTGCTCGGTGCCGAGGAGAAGCTGAAGGCCCTGGAGTACGAGGTCTTTATGGATCTGCTCCGGGAGGTCTCGGACCGGGCGGAGGAGCTGCTCAAGGCAGCCAGGGCGATAGGGCTGCTCGACTTCCTTCTCTCCCTCGCCACCTCGGCAAGGAGGCACAACTACGTCCAGCCCCGGGTGGACCTCTCCGGGAGGATCGAGATAATCGACGGCAGGCATCCGGTCCTGGAGAGGACGGAGATGGGGGAGAGGTTCATACCCAACAACACCTATATGGACGGAGAGGACCACAGGCTGCTGGTCATCACCGGGCCCAACATGGCCGGAAAGTCGACCTATATGAGACAGGTCGCCCTGATCGTACTGATGGCCCAGATGGGTGCCTTCGTCCCGGCCTCTGAAGCGAGGATAGGCGTTGTGGACAGGATATTCACCCGGATCGGCGCCTCGGACTACCTCGTCAAGGGGCAGAGCACCTTCATGGTCGAGATGATAGAGGCTGCAAACATCCTCTACAACGCCACACCGAAGAGCCTGATCGTGCTCGACGAGGTGGGCAGGGGCACCAGCACCTTCGACGGTATAAGCATCGCCTGGGCCATAGCGGAGTACATAGTGAAGGAGGTCGGGGCCAGGACCCTCTTCGCCACGCACTACAACGAGCTGACGGAGCTGGCACTCACCGTCCCGGGGGTGAAGAACTACAACATCTCCGTGAAGGAGTGGGGCGATGAGATAATATTCCTCCGGAAGATACAGCGCGGACCTGCCGACAAGAGCTACGGCATCCAGGTGGCACGGCTTGCAGGGCTGCCCGGACCCGTGGTCAACAGGGCGAAGGAGGTGCTGGACAACCTCGAGGTGTCGGAATTCACGGGCTCCGGCAGCCCGAGGGTCGTCGGCGGAGGACGGACGGGGAAGAACCTCCAGCTCGATCTCTTCTCCGTGAATTACGAGCCCCTCGTGGAGAAGCTCCTGGGGATCGACACCTCATCCATAACCCCCGAGGAAGCCCTCAGGAGGCTGGAGGAGCTGAAGAGGATGGCGGAGGACCTCTGAGGAAGTCACCTCTTAGGGATGGAGCCGTCGGTCGTCCTCGTCTCCCAGGACCGGGTGAGGGGCACCGCTGGATGGGCTGGTCCAGAAGGGGTCGGTTATGCTTGTAGGGCTTACAGGAGGGTTCGGCTCGGGAAAATCCACGGTCCTCAGGATCTTCAAGGACCTCGGCGCCACCGTGCTGAGCGCAGACGCCGTCGTCCATGAGGCGCTCAGGCGCCGGGAGGTGAGGAAGTCGGTGGTGGATATCTTCGGCCCCGGCATACTCAGCGGAGGTGAGATCGACCGGAGGAAGCTCTCCGCAGAGGTCTTCTCCGATGAGGAGAAGCGGAAGAGGCTCGAAGAGCTGCTCCATCCGATCGTCCTGGAGACGATAAGGGAGGCCTACGGGGCCATGAACGACGGGGTGATGATTGTGGAGATCCCCCTCCTCTTCGAGGCCGGGTTCGAGAAGGAGGTGGATAGGGTGATCGCCGTCAGGGCCGACGCCGACGTGGTCGTGGAGCGGCTGAGGGCAAAGGGGTTCTCGGAGGAGGAGATAAGGAGGAGGAGCGCTGCCCAGATGCCCGTCGAGGAGAAGGCCTCCAGGGCCGACTACCTGATCGACAACTCCGGCACCCTGAAGGAGACGGAGAGGGAGGTCAAGAGGGTATGGGAAGACTTATCGAGAGGATAACGCCCTTCGTGGTGATGGATATCCTCTCCAGGGCGAGGAGGATGCCGGGGGTCATCCATATGGAGGTGGGCGAGCCTGACCTGCCGCCCTCTGATAGGGTGAGGGAGGCCTACATGAAGGCCGTGAGGGACGGGAGGTTCTTCTACACACCGGCCACGGGTCTGACGGAGCTGAGGGAGCGGATCGCCGACTACTACCGGAGGCGCTACAAGGTGTCCGTCCACCCTCAGCGCGTGATCATAACACCGGGGACATCGGGGGCGTTCCTTGTGGCCCTCTCGATGTTCACCGACAGGGACAGAAGGCTCCTCCTCCCTGATCCGTCCTACCCCTGCTACCGGAACCTCGCCTACTTCCTGGATTCAGAGCCCCTTGTGATACCCGCAGGGAGGGAGACGGACTACGAGATCACTCCGGAGGCAGTCCGGGAGACGGAGGGCGTCGGCGCCGTCATCGTCTCATCTCCCTCGAACCCCACGGGCCGTCTCTACCGGAGGGAGACCCTCAGGGAGCTCATCACCGTCTCCGAGCAAAAGGGGGTCCACTTCATATCGGATGAGATATACCACGGCCTGGTATACGAAGGGAAGGAAGAGACGGCGCTGAGGTTCTCCGACGATGCGGTGGTGATAAACGGCTTCTCCAAGTACTTCTGCATGCCCGGGTTCAGGGTGGGCTGGATGATCCTGCCCGGGCAACTGGTGCGGAAGGCGGAGATCGTCATACAGAACATATTCATAGCTGCCAACACACCTGCCCAGTACGCCGCTGTGGAGGCCTTCGACGAGGGCCACCTTGAGGGCGTAAGGAAGACCTTCAGGGAGAGGAGGGACTTCCTCTACAGCGCGCTGAAGGGGGTGTTCGAGATCGACGCTGTCCCTGAGGGCGCCTTCTATATCTGGGCCGACATAAGCCGGTACACCGGGGACGCCGCCGGGTTCTGCAGGCGGCTCCTTGAGGAGAAGGCGGTGGCAGTGACACCGGGGATGGACTTCGGCTCCAACGAGACGGCACACCACATAAGGTTCGCCTATACCAGGGGGCTCTCGGAGCTGGAGGAGGGCGTGAGGAGGATAAGGGAGTTCCTGGGACTCTGACGCTCAGGCCCTCCCTCCGCGGAGCAGCCTGTAGACCCCCTCCACCACCTCCCTCACCCCCTCAGGATCGGTGACGGGATGGAGACAGGTCTTGCCCTTGCATATGTAGAGGGCCTCATCGAGGGGGTAGCCGCTCTCCCTTATAAGCTCCCTGTCGGCGGGAAGGGAGAGGACCCTCACCACCTTCTCCGGTACGTAGAGCCTGTTGAGCCTGGAGAGGAACTCCCCGGTCTTCTCACCGCCGGCGACGATCGTGAACTCCACCGGGCCTTCGATGGTCCACCTCAGCAGGGTACCGTACAGCGACGCCTGTACCATGAACTCCTCGTAGGAGGCGGCGAGGGTCCGGAGGAGGCCCTCCGTCACCTTCTTCAACCCCTCCTCTCCGCCGAGGCGGTAGAGCCTGCTGAGCAGCAGAGCGGCCCTGTAGTTGGACAGGGCGGCGTTGAACTCCGAGAGGAGCCCCCTCACCACCGGTGTAACGCCGGTGGTGCCGCGGGAGGGCCTGAACCGCCCTCCGTCCGCGTCGTAGAGGTTACCGAGCAGGAAGCGGCCTATCTCCTCAGCGACGGTCCTGTACCCAGCCTCACCTGTGGCGTTGTACAGGTCGAGCATCGCCAGACCGAAGAGGACGTTGTCAGAGAGCATGCCCGGCAGGTGCCTCTCCCCGTCCAGGTGGTAATGGTAAACACCCCTGTCCCGGTCATAGAGGTTGGCGATGAGGAAGTCCGCGGCCCTCTTCGCGATCCGGAGATACTCCCCATCTCCCGCAGCTGCGTATGCAGAGAGCAGTGCCGAGACCGTCCTGGAGTTCGAGTCGGCATAGATCGTCCTGTCCACATAGGGAGGCCTCAGCCCCCTCCTGTCCTTCCTCCTGTAGTAGGCCTCATCGGCGTCCTGGCTGCCGTAGAACCCTCCGCTTCGGCTGTCGAGGAGGTTGGCCTTCAGGTACTCGATGCCCTTCCTCACCACCTTCAGGTACGAGGCTTCACCAAAGACCATGTAGGCCTCTGCATAGTTCTTGATCAGGCCCGCGTTCACCTCGAGCATCTTCTCGTAGTGCGGCTCTGACCAGTCGGGCCTCGTCGAGTACCTGAAGAAGCCCCCCTCCACATCGTCGTAGAGCCCGCCCGTGTACATCCCGTCCAGGGTCTTGGTGATCATGGTCTTCAGCTCCGGGTCGCGCTCCCTCAGGTAACTGGACAGCAGGAAGTCGATCGCCTCGGGGTGGGGAAACTTCTGTCCCGGGCCGAAGCCGCCGTATCTGCTGTCGTAGGTCCCCTTCAGCAGCCTTATGACCTCCTCGATGTCGGAGCGCTCCGGCGTCCTGACAGGCCTCACCCCCCTCTCAGCCCTCCGGGCGGCCTCCCTGATCAGCTCCTGGATCCTCTGTCTCTGCTCCCTGTATATCCGGAGCAGCTCCGAGAGCATCGCCTTCATCTCCTCGGGAGGTATGTAGGTCCCGCCGCTCAGTATCTCGCCCTCGGGCGTCAGGATCACGGTGCTCGGCCATCCGCCCTGGTTGTAAAGGTCGTCAATGTCCGGCCTCATGTCCGCGTCGACCCTGACGGGGACGAAGTTGCTGTTGATGAGGTCGATGACCCCCTCATCAGAGTAGGTGGTCTCATCCATCACATGACACCAGTGGCACCAGACGGCACTGAGCGACAGCAGTATCAGCCTGTCCTTCTCCTTCGCCTCCTCGAAGACCCTGCTCCCCCACTCCCTCCAGTTGATGAGGTGGGCCTTGTTGGGCCTCGGTGAGAACCTGAACCCCGAGGCATCGGCAAGCTGCCCGAGCACCAGGAGAAAGGCAGCGGCGTACATCAGCATCTTTATCATCCCCTCTGCCTCCCGAGTCGGTCGTCCATAATCTTCACCTCCTCCTGTACAGGAAGAGGAGCAGGGAGGCTCCGGCGGCGATCATGCCCAGGCTCAACACCTGACCCATGGTGAGGAAGGCCAGGACGAAGCCGAGCTGGGGGTCGGGTTCCCTGAAGAACTCTATCAGAAACCTCATCACTCCGTAGAGCAGGAGAAAGAGGGCGGTCATTCCTCCCCTCATGCTCACCCTCTCCTTCAGGAGCCAGAGCACGGTGAAGAGCACCAGCCCCTCGAAGAACGCCTCGTAGAGCTGCGAGGGATGCCTCGGGAGGTCCCCTCCACCGGGGAAGACCATCCCCCAGGGAAGGTCGGTGACCCTTCCGTAGAGCTCGCCGTTTATGAAGTTGCCGATCCTGCCGAGGCCGAGCCCTATCGGTGCCGTCACGATCACCAGGTCGGAGAAGAGCCAGAAGTCGAGCCCCTTTCTCCTGCACACCCAGACACCGGCCAGGATCGCCCCTGTCAGTCCGCCGTGAAAGGACATGCCGCCGTGCCAGAGGGCGAAGACCTCGAGGGGGTTGCGCAGATACTCGGAGAGGTTGTAGAAGAGCACGTAACCGAGCCTCGCGCCCACGATGAGCCCCAGGATGAGGTAGAAGTAGAGGTCATCCACCACCTTCCTCTCGATGCCGAGCCGCCGCCTCCTTATCTGGCGGTTCACCAGGAGGTAGGAGGCCAGGAACCCGAGAAGATACATGAGGCCGTACCACCTCACCTCAAGGGGGCCGATCCTCACGATATAGGGCCTTATATCCGGATAGGGTATCATGATGCATCAGAGACCGCGTCACTCCCTGCCGAAGATCCGGTCAGCCACCTCCCTGTCGAGCCCTATGCCCACATCGAGCATGGAGCAGTACATCCTGTTGGCCAGGGCCTCGCTGTCGATCTCTATCACGCTCCTTATCGTGGAGTTGATCAGGAAGGCCTCCTCCGCGTAGAGCTCGACGATCTCGTTGTTCAGCTCCCGGAACTCCTCCTTCCCGAAGGCCTTCCTCACCATGGCGTCGTAGTCCTCGGCCCCTTCCGTAGCGAGGAGCCTCATGAAGAGCGTGATGAGCTTCCTCGTCCTCTCCCTCCTGAGGGGGAGGATCTTCTCATAGTGGAACTCGATCCTCACAGGGAGGAACCTTATGTCCCTCAGGAGCCTCCTGTCCAGCTCGATGCTCTCCTCCATCACCTCCTCTATATCCTCTTCAGAGAGGGGCATGGAGGCCTCGCTGAGGACCGAGGCTGTGTCGAGACACAGCCTGTAGAACTGGTACTCCCTCTTCACCCTCCGGCTGAGGAACTTCCTGAAGACCGGCTGCTGGACGGCTGATACAGCCCTGCCGCAGTACCGGATGCATCTCTCCGAGAGGGTCTCGAGAAACCACTCCGCGAACCTCAGTATCTCCTTCTCCTTATCCATCCGCTCTCCCCGGGCAGGCAGGTGCGCTCCGACCCGGCCTGTCCGAACCGTTGAAGACGGGGGGCCCGATCATCCGGGTGTCCCGGCTTCTCTGCTGAAGGCGGCACACCTGAAGAGGTCCTTCCCCATCGGGTCTCCAAGGAGCTCGGCCCTGTATCTGCACCCTCCCCTGCATTCCTCTACCGCCTCGCAGTCACATCCGATCTCGGAGAGCCTCAGGGGTCTGATCCTCCTCCAGCACCGCTCCAGCCCCTCGGAGATGTGTCCGGCTGCTCTGTCGGAGTAGAAGGCGCACCTCGCGACACCACCGTCGGGCAATACCGAGACGAGGTGGAGGCCGCATGCGAAGCCCTCCCCACCCGAGTGGAACCCGCCTCCGAAGCCGTACCTCAGAAACCTCCCGGCCCTCTCCGGTTCGAGGACCAGCCCGGGATTGTCCGCCATCCTCCCCGTGGGGCACGGGACGTCCACCGTCCACTCCTTCACGCCCATGCCCCTGAAGAGCCTCTCCATCTCGTCGAAGTCGCCGAGGTTCCCGGGGTGTATCATGGTCGAGACGGAGACGTCCATCCCTGCGTCAAGGGCCAGGGTGAGGGCCCTCATCGCCCTCTTGAAGGTGCCCCCGCCACGGATGGCGTCGTGGGAGGCCTCGAGCCCGTCGATGCTCACCTGGATCTCCTCTACGTTCAGGTCCCTTATGTTCCTGCTGTTCAGGAGGAGGCCGTTGGACAGCAGGACCTTCCTGAGGGGATACCCGGAGAGGAAGTCGTTCAGCTCCCAGAACCGACCGTGCATCATCGGCTCACCGCCGGTTATCAGCACCTTCAGGCCCTGCATCCTGTTGAACTCGTCGAGCACCTCCACGATATCGGCCACCGGAAGCTCCTCCGCCCCCGGGTCCCCGATGTAGCAGTGCCTGCACCTGAGGTTGCACCTCTCCGTTATGAGGAGCTCGAGGAACCTCAGCGAGGGCTCGGGCGACTTCCTCACCGGCGCTGCCGTGACGCCCCGCGGTCTCTCCGTGAGGAGCCCCTCGGAGAGGCAGTAGGCGATGAACTCTCCCTCCTCCGGAGCGGAGCCGCCTTTCAGGGCGCACCGTTTCAGGAACTCGAAGGCCTGATCGTCGACCTCGTACAGCTCGTCGTTGTCGACGTGGTAGACAGAGGGCCTCTCGAGCCACCGGAGCAGCACCCCGTCGGAGAGGTAGTACTCTTTACAGGGATGAATGATCGAACTCCTCCTTCAGCGGCCTGGCCATCAGCTCCTTGACGGCCGTAAGGGGGTCTTTGTCCTTGTGGAGCACGAGGTAGACCTGCTCCACGATCGGCATATCGACCCGGTGCCTCAGGGAGAGGTGATAGGCGGACACAGAGGTCTCCACCCCCTCTGCGACGGACTTCATCTCCGAGAGGACCTCCCCGAGCTTCTTACCCCTTCCGAGACTGAAGCCGACGGTATAGTTCCTCGACAGCCTCCCTGTACAGGTGAGCACCAGGTCCCCGAGGCCGCTGAGGCCTGAGAAGGTCATCTCCTCGGCACCCATCTTCACACCCAGGCGCGTTATCTCGGCGAGTCCCCTCGTGATCAGCGCGGCCCGTGCATTCAGCCCGAGGCCGAGGCCGTCTGAAACACCCGCTGCGATGGCGACGACGTTCTTGAGTGCACCGCCGAGCTCGACGCCGAGTATGTCATGGTGGGTATAGACCCTGAAATAATCGGTATTGAATATCTCCTGCAGGAGCAGGCCCGTACTCCGGTTCTCCACGGCGAGGGTGACCGCTGTGGGCAGCCTCTGCACCACCTCTTTGGCAAAGCTCGGCCCTGATATCACCGCCACCTCGTTTGAGGCGACCTCTCTCAGGACGGAAGAGACGGTCAGCAACGTCTCCTTCTCGATCCCCTTTGAGGCGCTTATGACGATCGCTTCTGAGGCTATGCAGCGCGCCGCCTCCCGGAAGACGGGTCTCACGAACTGTGTCGGGACGGCGCAGATCACGTATCTCGCCCTCTGGAGGGCCTCTTCGAGCCTGGAGGTCACCCTTACGTGGTCCGGCAGAACCGCCTCGGGAAGGTAGAGGTGGTTCACCCTTGTGCGGGCCATCTCCTCGGCAAGCCCCTCCTCGTACACCCAGAGCGAGACGTCGAAGCCCTTTCCGGCGAGCACGATACTGAGGGTCGTCCCCCAGCTTCCCGCACCTATCACGCTGATGTAGCTCATGACACGTCTCGATCCATGGACGATCCCGCTAAGGTCCGCCCTTCCTCTCGATCTTCGCCCATCTGTCCTTCAGGGACACGGTCCGGTTGAAGACGAGGTTGCTCCCGGAGGAGTCCCTGTCCACGCAGAAGTACCCGAGCCTCAGGAACTGGAACCTCTGTCCAGGGACGGCATCCTTCAGGGAGGGCTCGATGCGGCAGCCCCTCAGGACCTTCAACGAGTCAGGGTTCAGACAGTCGATGAAGTCCCCGGCCTCGTCCGGGTTGGGCCTGAGGAAGAGCCTGTCGTAGAGACGGACCTCGGCCTCGAGGGCATGGGCCTCGGAGACCCAGTGAAGCGTCCCCTTCACCCTCCGTCCTCCCTCCGGTGTGCCGCTCTTTGTTCCCGGGTCATAGGTGCAGTGCACCTCGGTCACCTCCCCGGTCCTCCCGTCCTTCACCACCCCCTCGCACCTTATGATATAGGCGCTCTTCAGACGGACCTCCCGGCCCGGGGCGAGGCGGAACCACCCCTTCGGTGGGTCCTCCCTGAAGTCCCCCCGCTCGATGTACAGCACACGCGAGAAGGGCACCCGGCGGGAGCCCATCGAGGGGTCCTCCGGGTTGTTCTCGACCTCCAGTTCCTCCACCCTCTCCTCGGGATAGTTGACTATAACCACACGGAGGGGCTCCAGGACGGCCATCGCCCTCGGCGCCCTCTTGTTGAGGTCCTCCCTCAGGCAGTGCTCGAGCAGACCGATGTCCACGACGCTATCACTCTTTGCCACCCCGATACGTTCACAGAAGTTGCGTATCGCCTCAGGGGTGTAGCCGCGCCTCCTCAACCCGGCTATGGTGGGCATCCTCGGGTCGTCCCAGCCATCGACGAACCCTTCCTCCACGAGCCTGGTCAGTTTCCTCTTGCTCAGGACCGTGTAGCTGAGGTTCAGGCGGGCGAACTCTATCTGCCGGGGGTGGTGGAGGTTCAGCTCATCAAGGAACCAGTCGTAGAGGGGGCGGTGGTCTTCGAACTCGAGGGTGCAGATCGAGTGGGTGATCCCCTCTATCGAGTCTGAAAGGCCGTGGGCCCAGTCGTACATGGGATAGATGCACCACTTGTCAGCCGTCCTGTGATGCGGGACCTTCAGTATCCTGTACATCACGGGGTCCCGCATGTTGAGGTTGCCCGAGGACATGTCGATCTTCGCCCTGAGGACCCTCGAGCCCTCTTCGAACTCACCGGCCCTCATCCGCTCGAAGAGCCCAAGGTTCTCCTCCACGGAACGGTTCCTGTAGGGGCTCTCCCTGCCGGGTTCGGTGAGGGTGCCGCGGTACTCCCTTATCTCATCGGGACTCAGGTCATCCACGTAGGCCTTGCCGGCCTTTATGAGCTGTATCGCGTATTCGTAGAACTGTTCGAAGTAGTCGGAGGCGTAGTACTCCCTGTCGCCCCAGTCGAAACCGAGCCACCGGACATCCTCCTTGATCGCCTCCACGTATTCGGCCTCCTCCTTCACCGGGTTGGTGTCGTCGAACCTGAGGTTGCAGAGTCCGCCGAACTCCGCGGCGAGGCCGAAGTTGATGCAGATAGACTTCGCATGGCCGATGTGGAGATACCCGTTAGGCTCCGGCGGGAAACGGGTATGGACCCTCCCGCCGTACCTGTTCGTCTCGATGTCCCTGAGGATGATCTCCTTGATGAAGTTCGAGGAGGGTCCTCTTCTGGCCTTGCCTTCCATATCCTCAGCTCTCCCGGCGGTGGGTCTCCGCGAAGGGCTCATCCCCCTGCACCGGACGCCCGGTCGGCTCCACCGGCCACCGCGCGCTCCTCCCTTATGAGATCTATCGCCCTCTGGAGCCGCCTCAGGGCCTTCTCCCTGCCCAGGACCTCGAGCACATCGAATATGCCCGGACTCTCGGTCCTGCCCGTCACAGCGACCCTCACGGGCTGGGCGAGGTCCTTCAGCTTTATGCCGTGCCTCTCGATCAGGGACCTGAAGAGCCCCTCTATCGCAGAGGCGGTGAAATCCTCCAGGGAGGCGAGGCCCTCCTTGAGATCGACCAGGAGGGGAAGCGCCCTCTCGGTGAGGAACCTCGTCCTCCCCTTCTCGTCGTATTCGACGTCCTCGGCTATATAGTACCGCAGCAGGGCTGCAAGCTCCAGGAGGGTCTTCGCCCGCTCCTTCAGGGTATCCACAGCCCTGCTGAGCCACCCCATATCGAGGTGCTGGTCCGGGGCGATGAGCCCCTCCTTCACCAGGAAGGGCCGTACAAGCCGGGCGAGCCTCTCCGGGGGGGTGTTCTTCATGTACTGGCCGTTCAGCCAGAGGAGCTTGCCGGGGTTGAAGACCGCCGCCGCCTTCCCGACGTTTCCGAGGCTGAACTTCTCTATCAGCTCCTCCCTGGTGAAGATCTCCTGGTCCCCGTATGACCATCCGAGCCTGGCGAGGTAGTTGAGCAGGGCCTCCGGCAGATAGCCCAGGTCCCTGTAGGCGAGGACGGCGGTGGCGCCGTGCCGTTTGCTGAGCCTCGTCCTGTCAGGACCGAGTATCATCGGCAGGTGTGCAAACCTCGGGGGCTCGAACCCGAAGGCCCTGTATATGTGGATCTGTCTCGGGGTGTTGTTCAGGTGGTCGTCACCCCTTATCACGTGGGTTATCCCCATCTGGACGTCGTCCACCACGACCACGAGGTTGTACGTCGGCGTTCCGTCGGAGCGGAGTATGATGAGGTCGTCAAGCTGTTCGTTCTCGAAGACGACCCTGCCCCTTATAAGATCATCCACCACGGTCCGGCCGGTCTGGGGCATCCTGAACCTGACCGCGGGCCTCCTGCCGGCAGGAGGCTCTCTCAGCTCCCTGCATCTCCCGTCATACTTGGCGGGCAGCCCCCTGCTCAGGGCCTCCTTCCTCCTCGCCTCGAGCTCCTCAGGCCTGCAGTAGCAGCGGTAGGCCTTCCCCTCCTCAAGCAGCCTCTCCACATGGGCCCTGTATATATCCATCCTCTCCGTCTGCCTGTAGGGCCCCTCGTCCCAGTCGAGCCCCAGCCAGGTCATCCCCTCCAGGATGGCCTCTATGTACTCCTCGGTGGAGCGCGTCCTGTCCGTATCCTCGATCCTGAGGACGAAGACCCCCCTGTTGTGTCTGGCAAAGAGCCAGTTGAAGAGCGCCGTCCGCGCTCCTCCGATATGGAGATGTCCCGTGGGGCTCGGTGCGAACCTCACCCTCACGCTCTCTCCGGCCATCCGGGGCACGGCGCTGCTATGCATCGTCCCTCCGAATATAGCCCTCGACGAGTATATCCTCCCCGATCCTCCTGACAGCGACGTCCACCAGCCTGTATGCCTCCTCGAGGCTCCTGCAGGACTCTCCACCGACCGCTGGATAGGAGTCCCTGCCGCCGATCATCTTCGGGGCGATGAAGAACAACACCTTGTCCACGACACCCTCTGCAAGGGAACGGGCCGTGAGGGAGGAGCCCGCCTCGATCAGCAGGGAGGTCACACCCCTCTCTCCGAGCCTCTCCATCAGCCACCTCAACTCGAGCCTCCCTTCATAGAATAGCAATTCTACCCCTTTGTTCCTGAGTTCATCAACCCTCGCTCCATCCCTTACGCCCGTGACCACGATCGTCTCCGGCGGGACCTTGAGGAGCCTCGCCTCCTCGGGGATCTCGAGCCCCGGGTCGATCACCACCCTTACGGGGTCCCTCCCCTTCACCAACCGCACCGTCAGCTCTGGGTCGTCGGCCTTCACGGTGCCTATCGCCGTGAGCACGGCATCCACCGATGACCTGAGCCTGTGCACATATCTCCTCGCCTTCTCCCCCGTTATCCACTTCGACTCACCCGAGGGGAGGGCGATCTTTCCGTCGAGGGTCATGGCCACCTTGAGGGTGACGAAGGGCACCCCCTCGGTCATGAACTTCACATACGCCTCGTTCAGCCTCCTCGCCTCCTCTTCGAGCAGACCCGTCACCACCTCCAGCCCCGCATCCCTCAACTCCTTCAGCCCCCTGCCGGAGACCTGGGGGTTCGGGTCCTCCATAGCCGCCACCACCTTCCTCACGCCGGCGCCGATTATCGCCTTTGTGCACGGAGGCGTGCGCTTCCTGGTATGGCAGCAGGGCTCGAGGTTGACATAGAGGACGGCCCCATCAGCCCTCTCACCCGCCCTTGCAAGCACCAGGGCCTCGGCATGGGGTGTGCCGGGACCCCTGTGGTAGTCCTCGGCCAGCACCCTGCCCGCCTTGACCAACACCGCACCCACCATCGGGTTCGGGCTCGTTCGGCCCCTGGCCTTCCTTGCAAGGGCCATGGTCCTCTTGATCAACTCCCTGTCGGTCATCGAGACGTTAAATATAACAGAAAGGACACCGCCAGGACCACCGCCTTCAGACCTCGAAACACTCCATGGTCCTGAGCTTGTTGATCTCGAAGCGCCTCCTCTCGCACCAGACCTTCCCGATCGCCGGGCTCTCTCCCGTGGGCCTGAGCATCTTCGCCCACCTGCAGTCCCGGCACCTCCTCGACCCCTGCACCGGAAGGGGGACGAAACAGGAGAGCTTCCTGTTCCGGCCCATCTGCATCTTCCTCTTGCTGCACCAGACCGTACCCGGTGGAGGTCTCAGCCCGTCGGGAGACCTGTCAAGACCGTATCTGCAATGCATGCACGTGTAGCTCATTCCCCGATGATCTTGACCAGGACCCTCTTTCTCCTTCTTCCGTCGAACTCGCCGTAGAAGATCTGCTCCCAGGGGCCGAAGTCGAGCCTCCCCTCGGTGACGGCGACGACCACCTCCCGCCCCATTATCTGCCGCTTCAGGTGGGCGTCTGCGTTGTCCTCACCGACGTTGTGGCGGTACTGCGAGACCGGTTCGTGGGGAGCGAGCTTCTCCAGCCAGCGGTCGAAGTCGTGGTGGAGGCCGGATTCGTCGTCGTTTATGAAGACGGAGGCGGTTATATGCATGGCGTTGACGAGGACGATCCCCTCCTTGATGCCGCTCTCCCTGAGACAGGCCTCCACCTCAGGGGTGATGTTTATGAAGGCCCTCCGTGTGGGCACCTCGAACCAGAGCTCCTTCCTGTAACTCTTCATCGCTTCCTCCTTCTCCCTTCTGTAATTATAAACCTTTCCGACGAAAAGTGCAGGACAGCCGCCGGACACACCCTACCGGGCCCTCACCGTCGCGAGGACCATCAGCCCGCCGAGGAAGAGCAGAACCACGGAGAGCAGGGCAGGCCTCTGGCTTCCGGTGAGGGCCGATATCGTACCGAAGAGGAGGGGGCCGAGGATGGCCGAGGTCTTGCCGGCGAAGGCGTAGACGCCGAAGTACTCACCCTCCCTGCCGTGGGGTATGAAGCCGGCGAAGAGCGCCCTCGAGGCGGCCTGGACGCTCCCGAGCCCCACCCCTGCGACCAGGGCTATGATCCAGAAGGTCTCCTTCTCCTGGACGAGGTATGCGCTCCCCGTCACCCCGATCCAGAGCAGGAGGGAGACGATCACCACCCTCCTCGCCCCCCACCGGTCCGTGGGCACCGAGAAGGCGAGGGAGCCGAGCATCGCGGTGACCTGTATGAAAAGATAGAGGACGACCAGCTCCGTCTCGGTGAAGGACAGCGTCACCGAGGCGTATATGCTGGAGAAGACGATGATCGTGTTCACTGCATCCTTGTACAGGAAGTAGGCGAGGAGGAAGCGCCTCACGTCCCTGACGGAGAAGATCTCCCCGATGACCTTCAGCGTCTTCTCCAGCCCCTTGAGGGCGGAGCTGACGAGGCCGGAGGTGGGCCTGTCCCCGGGCAGGAAGAGGAAGGCCGGAAGGGAAAAGACGATGAAGAAGGCCGAGACCGCCGGCCACGCCAGCGTAGTGAGCCCCCTCTGGATGAGCACCACCGCCACCAGGAGCGCGGCCACTGAGCCGGCGTAACCGAGGGCGAAGCCCAGGCCGGAGACCCTCCCGTGGTACCGTCTCGGCGCTATCTCGGGCAGGTAGGCGTTGTAGAAGACCAGGGCCCCCTCCATCCCGATGTTGGCCAGTACGAAGAGGACCACCCCTTCCAGGACCATCCCCCTCCGGACGAAGACGAGAAGCCCCACCGAGAGGACACAGAGGAGGGTGTAGGAGATGAGCAGCCTCTTCCTCCTGCCCGCGTAATCGGAGAGCCCGCCCATCAGCGGTGAGGTGAGGGCCACGAAGGCCATGCTGAATGAGAAGGCCCTGCCCCACCAGAGGTCGCCCTCCGAGGGTGTGAGGGCGACGGTCTTCACGAAGAAGACGGGGAAGACTACGGCGGCGATGACCGCCGAGTAGGAGGAGTTTGCAAAGTCGTAGAGACACCAGCTGAGTATCTGACGTTTATTCACCTGAGCCCTTCGGCGGCCTGCAAGGTCTCGTCCATCAACACTCTATCTGCTGCTCAACTCATGGACCATCTCCACGAGGGCCTTTGCGGCGTCAGGAGGGGTCTCCGGCAGGATGCCGTGGCCGAGGTTGAAGATGTGCCCCCTCGCCCTCCTCCCCTTGTTGATCGTGTCCGCGACCTTCGCCTTCAGGACCCCCACGGAGGAGAAGAGGGCGCAGGGGTCGAGGTTGCCCTGGACCGAGACCCTCTGGCCGAGCCTCCTGACGGCGCTGCCGATATCCACACGCCAGTCGATCCCTATCACGTCGGCCCCTGCAGCCCTGGCGTACTCGAGCAGCCCGCCGCAGTTGTTGACGAAGTATATCACCGGCACGCCGAGCGGCTTGAGGGCCTTTATCGTCTCCTTCACATAGGGCATGGAGTAGGCCTTGTAGTCGTCAGGGGCGAGCGCACCCGCCCAGGAGTCGAATATCTGGACCGCATGGACACCCGCCTTCACCTGGGAGGTGAGATAGGTGATCGTCATATCCGTTATCTTCCTCATCAGGGCATGGTAGGTCTCACCGCTGCTGTACATGAGGGCCTTGGTGTTGAGGAAGCTCTTCGACCCCCCACCCTCTATCATGTACGTAGCGATCGTGAAGGGTGCCCCGGCGAACCCGATCAGGGGGACCCTCTTCAGCCTCCTCCTCAGGATCCTGATCGTCTCCAGGACGAAGGGGACCCCCTCCTCCGGCGCCGCCAGCCTCAGTCTCCTGACGTCATCCAGGGTCCTGACGGGCCTGCTCAACACGGGCCCCTTCCTGTCGTAGAACCTCAACCTCATCCCCATCGCCTCGACGGGGATGAGGATGTCGGAAAAGAGTATGGCTGCATCCACACCGAGGAACTCCACCGGCTGGAGGGTGACCTCTGCGGCGAGCTCGGGGGTCTTACAGAGGGTGAGGAAGTCCACCCTCTCCCTCACCCTCCGGTACTGGGGCAGGTATCTGCCCGCCTGACGCATTATCCACACGGGGGTGTAGTCCACCCCCTCGCCCCTGCAGGCCCTCAGAAAGGTATCGTTCATAAATCCTCCGCGATGAAGACGTGCGAGGAGAGACGTCCACATTATAATCGGCCCGGTGATTCCGTGACAACCCCCGTCGGCCCGCTGCAGCGGCAGGGCGGGGATCGATCAGGGCAGGGAGCTGCCCTCCGCCGCCGGTACGGTCCTTTCCCTCACCCTCCTGGGCACGTAGCTGCAGAACGGCTCCTCGTCGAGGTAGTCCCCTGACACCGCATACGCCCTCGCCCTGCATCCGCCGCAGACGTTCAGGTACTCGCAGGAGCCGCAGCGGCCCTTGTAGGCCTTGAAGTCCCTCAGCTCCCTGAAGAGCCTGGAGTTCTCCCATATCTCCTTGAAGGGTCGGCTGAAGACGTTCCCTGCCGGGAGGGGGAAGTAGCTGCAGGGGAGCACGTTTCCGTCCACGTCTATGAGGCAGATGAGCTGCCCCGCTATGCAGCCCTTTGCACCCCCTGTCGAGAACTTCAGCGTCCTCCTCTTGAACCCGCCCTCAAGCCTCGCCTTCTGTAGCACTATCCTGTAGTAATGGGGGGCGCAGGTGGGACGGACGAGGATATCCCTTTCGTTCTTCTCCATCCGGTAGTGCCAGTTGAGGATCTCCTCGTAGTCCTCCTTCGGGATGAGATCGTTCATGATCTCCTCCCCCCTGCCGGTGGGCACGATCATGAACATGTACCAGGCCGTGGCGCCGAGCTCCTTTGCGAGCCTGTAGACCCTGGGGATCTCCTCCTGGTTGCGCCTCGTGAACGAGGAGTTCACGATGAACTCTATCCCGTGCTTTCTGAACAGCTCCGCGGCCCTCATCACACCCCGGAAGGCCCCCTTCTGGGCGCGGAAGCCGTCATGGACGTCCTCGGTGGAGCCGTCGAGGCTGAGGGAGACGATCCTTATGCCCGCCCTCTTGATCTGCCCGCACCTGTGGTCATCGATCAACACACCGTTCGTCGCCAGGCAGATCCTGAGCCCCTTCTCCGTTCCGTATCTTGCGATCTCGAAGAGGTCCTTCCGCATCAGGGGCTCGCCTCCGGAGAGCACCACCACCGGGCTTCCGTAGGAGGCGATGTCGTCCAGTATCCTGAAGGCATCCCCGGTGCTGAAATCGGGATGCTCCTTCACCACCGCCTCTGAGGCTGACCGGCAGTGGATGCATCTGAGGTTACACCTCCTGGTGACCTCCCAGGCTATCCATTTAGGCTTGAACTCCATATCCTTGCAACCTCTACTACCGGGTGTAAGTCGGACACACCGTTCCAAAGACGCCCTTCGATCGCCTCAAGCAGCGGCGGCAGGGTGGTGGTGTCCAGGGCGGAGATCATGGGCGCCTGATACCTCCGGCCGAGGGCCCTGATCTCTTCCGGAGCCAGCCTGTCGATCTTGTTGAATACCAGCAGCCTCGGCTTCTCCGAGAGGCCGAGCTCATCAAGCACCCTCTCGACGGACTCTATCTGCTGCTCGTACCGCTGATTCGAGGCATCCACCAGATGGAGGAGCAGGTCTGCATCCTCGAGCTCCTCGAGGGTCGACCTGAAGGCAGCCATGAGGTCCTTCGGTAGGTCCCTGATGAAGCCGACCGTATCGGTGACGATCACCTCCCTCTCCCTGGGGAACCTCAGCCTCCGGCTTGCGGTGTCGAGGGTGGCGAACATCCTCGAACCGGTGTGTGTGGTGCTCCTGGTGAGGCTGTTCAGCAACGTGGACTTCCCTGCGTTGGTGTATCCGATGATCGACACTATCGGGATACCCCGCCCTACCCTCCTCTGCTTCCGCTGCCTTCGGGCCTCGGAGAGCTTCCTCAGCTCCCTCTCCAGCAGATGTATCCTCTCTCTCACCCTCCTCCTGTCCACCTCGAGTTTCATCTCTCCAGGCCCCCTCCCGCCGATGCCTCCCGTGAGGCGGGACATCGCCGTACCCTTTCCGGTGAGCCTCGGAAGCATGTACTTGAGCTGAGCAAGCTCAACCTGGACCTTTCCGTCGCGGCTGTGGGCCCTCCTGGCGAAGATGTCCAGGATCAGTTGCGAACGGTCTATCACCTTCAGCTCCGTCAGCTCCGTGATCGCCTTCATCTGGGACGGCGAGAGGTCCTGGTCGAATATCAGGATCGTGGCCCCCTTGCTGAGGGCGTCTATTATCAGGTCCTTGAGCTTCCCGATCCCCATCAGGTGCCTGGGGTTTATCTCCTTCAACCGCTGGATCACCGTGCCGAGGACCAGCACATCGGCGGAAGAGGCCAGCTCCCTCAGCTCCTCCAGGGATTCCTCCTGTTCGTATCTCGGTCTTGTCGATGCGCTGATCAGTATCGCCCTCTCCCTCGGGTCGTCATGGGATATGAGCCTCCGGCGCTCCATCTCCTCCTCGACGGCCTGTACGAAGGGGAGGAAATCCATCTGGAAGGAATGGAACTCCCGGGGAGGAAGCACCTCGCTCGCACCACCGGGCAGCAGGTATGCCACATGGATGCTCCGGGGAAGCATCCCCTTTACACCGATGGCGGCGATGAGATCGAGCCTCAGGAGGGCGAGGTCGGTGAGGTCATCCTTGTTCAGCCCTTCGTCGCCGAGGTGGGTGTGGACCAGCCTCAGTCCCCTGAGGGGTCTCCTGCCCAGGGGGTAGCCGCTGAGCTCCGGGATGTAGAGTCCCTTCGCGTCTCCGACGATGACATGGGTGACGGCCCCTCTTCGTGAGATGAGGAGCCCTATCTGACGTCCGATCCGGGCCGAGACCTCGGCCACAAACCTTGCGACCTCGGCTGTGACGATCCTGTCGGGCTGGATCCGCCTCCTGTAGATGCGCTCGAGGGCCCGAAGATCACCCTTCTTCAGCCCCGATGTATTGCCGTATACCGTTGCTATAAGGTCTCCTCCTTCTGTAGTTATTTTACCATAAAACAGCGCACCTCAGGAGAGGGCCCGCTTCAGGGCCCTTGCGAGGGCGAGCTTGCTGAAGGGCTTCTGTACAAAGCCCCTGGCACCGCTGTCGAGCAGGCCCTTTATGCTCGCAAGCCCCTCGTGGGTGTAGCCTGAACAGAGCACGACCCTCACGTCGGGCTCTATCCCCTTCAGGCGTCTGAACGTCTCCGCCCCGTTCATCCTCGGCATGACCATATCGAGCAGGACCACCGATATCTCCCGCCTCATCCTGGTGAAGACCTCGACCCCTTCGGAGCCGTTCTCGGCGGTGACGACCCTGTAGCCGAGGGGTTCGAGTATATCCCTTGACAGCTCCCTGATCACCTCCTCGTCGTCGATGACGAGGACCGTGCCGCTGCCGGAGAGGTCCTCGTCGCGGATCGCCGTGTCCTCTTCAGCCTCCCCTCCGAAGACCGGCAGATAGATATTGAAGACCGTGCCCCTGCCGGGCTCGGAGTAGAGGCTTATGTACCCGCCGTGGTTGGTGACGATGGAGTGCACGATGTAGAGGCCGAGGCCCGTCCCCTTGCCCGTCTCCTTCGTCGTGAAGAAGGGGTCGAAGACCCTGTCCTGGAGCTCCTTCTCTATCCCCCTGCCTGTATCGGACACGGAGAGCTTCACGAAGTCGCCCTCAAAGGAGATACCCTCTGATATGCCGGCCTCCCCCCCGGCCATCCTGGTCTCGATCCTCATCACCCCTCCGTCGGGCATGGCGTCCTTGGCGTTGATTGCGAGGTTCATGATCACCTGCTGGATCTGGGCGGGATCGGCCTTCATCCTGGGCAGGCCCTCCGCGAGGTCGAGCTCGATGCTCACCTCCTTGGGGATGCTCCTGTTCAGTATCTCGAAGGTCTCCCTGATGATCGCATTGATATCGACGACCTGCAGCTTGAGCTTCTCCTTCCTCGTCACACTCACCATCTTCTCGGCGAGGAGGGCGCCCCTCTGGGCGGACTTCTCGATGATGTCGACACACTTGTAAAGGGGATCGTCCTCGTCCATCTGGCCCTTCATGATCTCGGCGTACCCGAGCACGGCGGTGAGGATGTTGTTGAAGTCGTGGGCTATGCCTCCGGCGAGTGTGCCGAGGGCCTCCATCTTCTGCGACCTGAGCAGCTGATCATAGAGCTTCTTCTCCTCCGTTATGTCCCTCTGGAT
>WGEZ01000017.1 GCA_015492515.1 Nitrospirota bacterium | reverse complement strand
TGTCACATCCTCAACAATCACACTCTCCCCCTCATACTCAAAAAATCTATACCGCTCTGCCTTCTCAAGTATGGTAAAGAATATATCCGGTGCCCGGAGGTACTTTCCTCCCCATTTGTTGCCCTCGTATCTGCCCGTAGCAAACTTTTCTTTCAGGAGAGCTTGAGATTGCTTTGTCGGTCGTTTCGACCTCCTCGCAATGATGCCGGTACTGGATTCCGCATCAAGTGCGGAATGACAACTTTGTGTTTCTATTGTCTTTTTAATTCCTAATTCCTCATTCCTCATTCTTAATTCTTCATTGTCCGGCTGTTCCCATCCTTCTTCCAGCAGTGTCTCCTGCTTTATCGGAAACACCCTGTATGACTCTGTCTTCTGGATGGATTCGGCCTCCTCTATGGCAAGAAGGGTTTTTGTATTTATAACTTCCTCAAAGGGCCTTTTAAACATCACAAAACGTGCCGTCTCCCGAAGGGCAGGCCAAGTTGACGGCTTCTCCACACCAGGCGGCCCGAATACGGCGATTATGGTATTTACATCCGCATGCTCGAAGCTCCGCTTTGCCTCGTTGTCGTATATTGCCTTCACATAACAGTATTTAAGAAGAAATTCCTGCAGGTCTTTGCCATACCCCACATCAAGCCACGAATTGGAGGTGATGAAGCAGAAGGTACCCTTTTCATTCAGTAGCGACAGCCCGTGGAAATAGAAGTAGATATAATAATCGCTCTTTCTGTCTATCTTCTTTATAAAGGGGAAATGTACCTGAATGGAACGCAGGAGCTTATCCTTGTATTCCTTTTTGTCCTCAAGGGTTACTTCTGCTTTTAATTTATTGGGCGGGGCTATCTTTTCCTGCCTCACATAGGGAGGATTGCCGATGACAATATCAAAGCCGCCCTTGTCCCCGAAAATTTCCGCAAAGTCAATGTCCCATACAAAAGGCTTTTTGCCCGGGGCCTGAATCTGTCGCTTTATCTCCCTTATATGCTCTATCTCTTTCTTCTTGTCCCTTATCTGCTGCTCGAAGATGACCTTCTGTTCAGGGCCTTTTTTGCTTGCGCTGCTTAACAGCTCGAGTTGCTCCTCACGCTTCCTGCTCTCGAGGGTCTGTATCTCTTTTTTAAGAGAAAAAACCTTGTTATCGAGCAGCTCCCCGAATATCCTCAGTTCCTCATTAAGAAGGGTATCCTGGCTCTTGAACTTGGCGGAGGGGTCGTTATTGTAGTATTTCTCCTTCTCGGTCTTAAGGGCTGTGAGTTTTCTCTTGATGGATGGGGAGAGCTTGCTGTCCCTTATATGGAGACTTATGCCGCCAATCTCCTGCACCAGGGAATCCCCCACCCGGAGCCTCAGGTTGAGGTTTGGAAGAAGGGGAAAGAGCTTTCTCTGCTCATACGGGATGTCTTCCTCGATAATAAGCTGTAGCCAGAGCCTGAGCTCGGCCGAGTGCACGGCCCAGGGCATGACGTCAACGCCGTAAAGGGATGTCCCGATTATCTTCTTTTTGAGGTTGAACTCCGTGATCTCCCTTTTTATATGGCGGTACGTGATCCTGTAGAGCTCCGCTAACACATGGAGCATCCCCACAAGAAAGGCACCGCTGCCGCAGGCGGGATCAACGACGGCAAGGTTATCGAGCACCTCTTCCAGGCGATACCAGAGGCCCTTCTTTGTAATGTATCCCTCGACTTCCCTTTTGTCTTCATCAAAAAGAAGCCTGAAAACCTGTTCTTTTGGAAGCTCTGTAAGATGGTTGGTAAGATACTCGACCAGAGACCTCCGGCACATGAAGTCGACCTCTACGGCCGGGGTATAGAAGATGCCGAGGTCCTGCCTCTCGTATATCTCCTCCGCCACATTGGAGAGGGACTCGTAGACATAACCTATCATCTGGGGGTCGACGGCCACCTCGACATCGAGGGGGAGTTCTTCTCGGATAGTAAAGTTGTACTTCTCAAAGAAGCCGAGGACCTGCCCGCAGAGCTTATCGCTTATATGAAACTTCAGGTCGTCCAGCTCGTTTCTTTGAAAGAGTCCGCCATTGAGATACGGGGCTTCGGCAAGAATCCTCTTGATGTCCTGGGGATGATAGGCGGGATGGCTGTATTTATTGTTGAATGCCTCAAGAAAGAGTATCCTCAGCCAGTTTTCATAGAAGGTATCATCCCTGGCATTGCCCTTCCTTTTTTCCTCCTTATATCTTTCCCAGTACCATTTTATGAACTTCGGGTTGTTATCAAGCCATCTTTTCTTGGAAAGGAAATATAAAAACATCAGCCTGTTGAGGAACTGCTGGGAAAGCTCATGGGCCTGCTTGACAGGGATTTTCTGCTTCTCAAAGGTCTTGCGGAGCTCGAAGAATGCGTTCTTATAGTCCTCGAAGAACTCATCGGTGACCTTCTTTACGCTGAAGGCATCCTTCCATCTCCTCCAGACGTCCCGCCAGTTCTCTTCCTCGCCGGTAAGGGCGATGTTCGAGATGGTAAGCAGGTCGGTATGATAAGGGTTCTCCCTGTCAAAGATGAGCCTCGTGAGCTTGAGCTTGTGCTTGCCTTCCTCGATGCGCTCGAATTCCGGAAAGACAAAAGTGTATTCCTTGTAATCGGTGGTCAATATGAGGAGGAACCTGAGGTATCTGTCTGAAAGGCGTTTTGTGAGGTATCTGACGAGGGGAACCGTAAGGGATTTGGCCTCGATGAGGAAGACCTGAAGCTTTCCGTCGTAATTAAAAACGGTATAGATGTCTTTGACCTTCTCCTTTTCATCCCTGGCAAACTCGAACGCGTCTATCTTTCGTTTGTATGAAGGATCGAGAACCTTGTTCTCCGGATAATCAAGTCCCCGAAAAAGCTCGTAGACCATATCAGGGGAATCCATCGCTGGTATAAATTCTTGGACGTATTTTTTTGTATCCATTTCAGTTGACTTTAGGGACGTTGTTGCATACTATCGGATCTGACCCCATTTTTGTACCACTTTGAGGGCTAAAATTCGCTAACAAATGACTCTTTCTGAGTGATTCAAGGTCTTCCCGCTCCCAAAAGAGAAGGCGATTTTCCTCCTTGAATCTTCCGTTCTACTCTCCGGGGTCTCAACATTTGACACTTCTTCCCCGGCAGGAGCACATCCTCAGTCCGATCCCGTATACCCCACGTCAGCGGGGGTCGACCTCCCGTCCTCTTTGGAAAGACCTTCCCGACGGTCCCCGGTGGGATGGGAAGGCGGTTTTGTCGGTGAGATGGATGTCGGTGACAAGAAGAAGCATACCCCCTGTTTCACTCCTCGGTAAGGATCGGAACACTCTATTATACCACAGGACACTGATGTCTGAGCCCTTCATTTATTATACAAGTATACGTGAAGGCCGGGGAGGCTGTGCTGGGTTCAGGATGGGCTACAGGCCCTGGGAAGTGACGGAGAAAGGGGATGGATGGTCGGGGCGACTGGATTTGAACCAGCGACCGCACGGTCCCGAACCGTGTGCGCTACCAGACTGCGCCACGCCCCGTTGATTGAGCAGCCGTGCACGGTCCCTCCCGGTCCGTACCCGGGATGAGTCGCTCTCCTCGGTAGCCGGAGAGGACCGCGGCTGATCGGCCCGTCTGACAATAATAATAGTTTTAAGGGCCCCTGTGTCAAGTGCCGGCCCACCGATCATGATCCGCTTTTTATTAAAAACCTTTAATTAATATGGTCAAGGGACTTGACAAAGACTTTATCAAGTATTATAATATTTTTAGACGCAGGAGGAAAGGATGGTAGCGGATCTGAAGGACTACTACGAGATACTCGGTGTAAGCAGGGACGCCTCTCAGGAGGAGATAAAGAAGGCCTTCAGGCGTCTTGCCCGCAAATACCATCCTGACCTCAACCCGGGCGACAAAGAGGCGGAGAGGCGCTTCAAGGAGATAAACGAGGCCTACGACATCCTCGGTGACCCGAAAAAGAGGGCTGAATACGACCGCTACGGCCATGCAGCCTTCGAGGCCGGCGGTCCCTTCGAGGGGTTCAGGGCGAGGGAGTTCACCGAGGGCTTTGAGTTCGGTTTCGGCGACATCTTCTCCGACCTCTTCGGTGCTGGGGCCACCTTCAGGGAGGCACCCCTCAAGGGTGCCGACCTTGTCACGAGGATGACCCTTACCCTCGAAGAGGCCTTCTCCGGGGTTACGAGGCCGGTGACGATAAGCCGGGAGGTCCCGTGCCAGAGGTGCGGCGGCAGGGGTGCCGAGGACTTCACCGCCTGTGCGAACTGCAAGGGCACGGGCAAGCTGAAGACGAGGAAGGGGTTCTTCAGCATAAGCCAGACCTGTCCGGAGTGCGGCGGCACCGGCAGGAAGGCGATGAGGATATGTCCTGACTGCAGGGGCAAGGGGACGATCCTGAAGACCGAGACGGTGAAGGTGAAGATACCGGCCGGTGTGGACACGGGCTCGAGGGTGAAGCTCAAGGGTATGGGTGAGGCCGGCAGGGCCGGCGGTCCTCCCGGAGACCTCCATATAGAGATCGAGGTCCTGCCCCATCCCGTATTCAAGAGGGAGGGCGACGACGTCTATGTGGAGGTGCCGGTGACGGTCACCGAGGCGGCCCTCGGTGCCAAGATCGAGGTGCCCACCATTGACGGCATGGCCAAGATGACCCTCCCTCCAGGGACTCAGGGAGGGCAGAGGTTCAGGCTGAAGGGGAAGGGCTTTCCATCCCCTAAGACAGGGAGGAGGGGAGACCAGTACGTGGATGTGAAGATCGTGATCCCGAAGGACCTCTCACCCTCTGATCAGGAGCTGATAAAGGGGCTGGAGAGGCTGTACAAGGAGAGTCCAAGGAAGAGGATGGTGAACAGACAATGGTGAAGAAGGACAGGAAACAGCCACTCTACATGATAAGCGTGGTGGCCAAGATGCTGGATGTCCACCCCCAGACGCTCCGCCTCTACGAGAGGGAGGGCCTCATCACGCCCAGGAGGGTGAAGAGGCAGCGCCTCTACTCCGACGAGGACATCGAGCGGCTGGCACTGATAATAGAGCTGACCAGGGACCTCGGTGTGAACAAGGCCGGAGTGGACATCATCCTCAGGATGCGGAAGAGGCTCATGGCCCTCCAGCGGGAGGTGGACGCGATGCTCAGGTATCTGGAGGGGGATGTGAGGAGGGAGTTTGAAAAGAGGATAAGAAGGATCTTTGTAGAGTAAACAAGGAGGTGCGATCATGAGGATGGATAAATTCACGATCAGGTCCCAAGAGGCCCTTCAGGAGGCCCAGAGGATAGCCGAGGCTAAGGGGAATCAGGAGCTCCAGCCCGAGCATCTCCTCCTGGCGCTGCTCTCCGACGAGGAGGGGATAGCTGTGCAGCTCCTGAAGGGAGCAGGCGTGGATACAGGGCTGCTGAGGAAGGACATAGAGGCTGAAGTGGACAAGTTCCCCAAGGTCTCAGGCGCGACCCCCATGGGTCAGATCTACATCTCACCGAGGCTGAAGAAGGTCCTCGAGGAGGCGTGGCGGCAGGCAGGACACCTCACCGACGAGTACGTGAGTACAGAGCACCTCCTCCTCGGCATCGTGGCCGAGGGTGGACCGGCCTCAGAGCTCCTCAAGAGGTACAACGCCACCGAGGAGAGGCTGCTCGAGGTGATGAAGGACGTGAGGGGAGGGCAGAGGGTCACGGACCCGAACCCCGAGGACAAGTACCAGGCCCTCAAGCGCTATGCAAGGGACCTCACGGAGCTTGCCAGGAAGGGCAAGCTGGACCCCGTCATCGGCAGGGACGAGGAGATAAGGCGTGTGATGCAGGTGCTTGCAAGGAGGACCAAGAACAATCCGGTCCTCATAGGTGACCCCGGTGTGGGCAAGACGGCGATAGTCGAGGGTCTTGCCCAGAGGATCGTGGCCGGCGACGTGCCGGAGTCGCTGAAGGACAAGAGGGTGGTCGCCCTCGACATGGGTGCACTCGTGGCGGGCTCCAAATACAGGGGCGAGTTCGAGGAGAGGCTGAAGGCCGTCCTGAAGGAGATAGAGCAGGCGGAGGGCAGGATAATCCTCTTCATCGACGAGCTCCACACCCTCGTCGGTGCCGGAGCCGCCGAAGGCGCCATAGACGCCTCGAACATGCTGAAACCCGCCCTCGCCAGGGGGGAGCTGAGGTGTGTCGGTGCAACGACCGTGGATGAGTACCGCAAGCATATCGAGAAGGACCCCGCCCTGGAGAGGAGGTTCCAGCCCGTGTATGTGGGAGAGCCCTCGGTGGAGGATACGATCTCCATACTGAGGGGGCTGAAGGAACGCTACGAGGTGCATCACGGCGTGAAGATAAAGGACTCCGCCCTCGTGGCCGCTGCGGTGCTGTCCAACAGGTACATATCCGACAGGTTCCTCCCGGACAAGGCGATAGACCTGATCGATGAGGCAGCGGCGAGGCTGAGGATGGAGATTGACAGCATGCCCACGGAGCTCGATGAGATCGAGAGGAGGCTGAGGCAGCTCGAGATCGAGAAGCAGGCGGTGATGAAGGACGACTCGGAGGACGCAAAGGAGAAGCTCGAGAAGCTCCAGCGTGAGATCGCCGAGCTTGAGGAGAAGCGGAACAGCCTCAAGGCCCAGTGGATGGCGGAAAAGGGGATCATACAGAGGATCAGGGAGCTGAAGGAGCAGATAGAGAAGACCAGGCTCGAGTCACAGAAGGCCGAGCGCGAGGGTGACCTTACGAAGGCCGCCGAACTGAGGTACGGCAGGCTGATGGAGCTCCAGAAGGCCCTTGAGCAGGAGAACAGGAGGCTCCAGGAGTTTCAGACACGGAGGAGGATGCTGAAGGAGGAGGTCGACGAGGAGGACATAGCAGAGGTCGTCTCCAAGTGGACCGGCATCCCCGTGAGCAGGATGCTCGAGGGCGAGACCCAGAAGCTCCTCAGGATGGAAGAGAGGCTGAAAAAGAGGGTCGTGGGCCAGGACGAGGCGATCAGTGCCGTGGCTGATGCGGTGAGAAGGGCGAGGGCGGGCATACAGGACCCCAACAGGCCGATAGGTTCCTTCATCTTCCTCGGACCCACCGGTGTGGGGAAGACGGAACTTGCAAGGGCCCTCGCCGAGTTCCTCTTCGACGACGAAAACGCACTGGTGAGGATAGACATGTCGGAGTATCAGGAGAGGCACACCGTATCGCGGTTGATCGGTGCACCGCCCGGGTATGTGGGCTATGAAGAGGGAGGACAGCTCACCGAGGCCGTCAGGAGGAGGCCCTACTCGGTGATACTCTTCGACGAGGTGGAGAAGGCCCATCCAGAGGTCTTCAACATCCTCCTGCAGCTCCTTGACGACGGAAGGCTCACCGACGGCCACGGCAGGACCGTGGACTTCAGAAACACGGTCGTGATCATGACCTCCAACATCGGGAGCGTCCACATTCAGGAGCTCCTCGAGGAGAGGGAAAAGACGCCCCGGGCCTACTGGGTCCCGGACAGCGAGAAGGTGCTTAAGGAGAAGGTGATGGAGGATCTGAAGGCCTTCTTCAGGCCCGAGTTCCTCAACAGGGTGGATGAGATCATCATCTTCAACCCCCTCAGCAGGGAGCTCCTTAAGCAGATCGTCGATATCCAGATAGAGCGGATGAAGAAGTACCTGAAGGAGAGGAGGATAGAGATCGTCCTCACCGAGGCGGCGAAGGAGCACCTGGCAGAGGTGGGGTACGACCCGGTGTATGGTGCGAGGCCGCTGAAGAGGGCGATCCAGAAAGAGGTGCTGAACCCCCTTGCAAAGATGCTGCTCGAGGGGAGGTTCAGCGACGGTGACACCGTTGAGGTCGACTTCAGGGACGGCGAGATGGTCTTCACCAAGGCCGTCGAGGCTGAAGTCGCGGTTTAAGGTCGGTTTCCGGTCTTCTCTCTGTTAAAGGGGTCCTTGACCCCGGGAGACTCTCTTGAATGAGGAGGTGGTGTTATGTCCATCGCCAAATGGTCACCGATGAAGGAGATCGAAGAGATGAGGAGGGACATGGAGAGGCTCTTCGGAGAGTTCTTCGAGCCCCTTCCCCGCAGACGCCGCAGATGGTGGGGCAAGCCCGTGGAAGGCGGGGTGATAGTGCCCAACATCGAGATGTTCGACAGGAAGGATGAGGTAGTGGTGAGGGTGGAGCTTCCAGGCGTCGAGAAGAAGGACATAGACCTCACCATCACGGAGAACAACCTCACGATAAAGGGCGAAGTCCGGAGGGCCGAGGAGGTGCCCGAGGAGGACTTCTACATCACAGAGCTGACCTACGGCAACTTTGCAAGGACCATATCCTTGCCCGCCGAGGTGGACAGCTCAAGGGCCAAGGCCACCTACCGGAACGGCATCCTCGAGATCGTCCTCCCGAAGAAGGAGGAGGCGAAGCCGCAGGAGATAAAGGTGGAGGTGGCCTGACACCTCACGCCCCCCTTGCCCCCGGAGGGTGAGGGGGGTCAGAGGTTTGCATGGATCTTTCTCATCTCCTCCTCCTCTATGCCGAGTCGGTTCATCAGCTCAAGCACACAGGCCTCGAAGAAGATGAGGGTGGAGATCTCGAAGAGCGACCCGAGCGGCGGCAGGGGTATCCCCATCAACTCCCTCGTCGTATAGCCCTTCACCTCTCTCGGTACGGCCTCTGACTTTATGTTGACCACCACGTCGGCGAGCCTTGCGAGCTCTGACTCCCTGTCCCACGTGACGGCGGCCACCTTCCCTCCCAGTGAGCGTGACACCCTGGCCGTCTCCACCACCCAGGTGGTCTTCCCCGAGCCGGAGACGGCCACCAGGGCGTCGCCCTTCCGCATGGCAGGCGTGATCGTCTCACCCACGATGAAGACCTTCCTCCTCAGATGGACCAGCCTCATCCCGAAGGCCTTCGCCACAAGGCCTGAGCGGCCTGCGCCGATCAAGTATATCCTGGGCACCCTGATCAGGAGCTCGATGAAGCTGTTGAACTCCTCCTCGGATATCTTCTCCGTCACCTCCCTCACCTTCCCCAGGATGAAGGAGTAGTAGCTCACGATCCCTCCCCCTGTCTCACCAGGGCCACCATCGCCTCTCTGACCCTCCTGGCGGCCTCCCCGGGGTCCTCACTCCCCGTGATATACCCTCCCACTATGATGATCGAGGGGTTGTAGGGTGCGATGAGCGGGATATCCTCGGGCCTTATCCCACCCGCTATCCCGTAGGGGAGGGCCACCGTCCTGACGAACTCTCCCAGCCCCTCGAAGGGCCTCCTCCCCCTCGCCTGCTCATCCAGCCCGGTATGGATGCAGAAGTAGTCGGGCCGGAGACGGCTCAGCTCCACAGCCCTCGCCAGCCAGTCCCTTGAGCCGATCAGGTCGACCATCACCTTCCCGCCCCGCCTCCTCGCCTCCTCCACGGCCTCTGCAACGGTCTCCACCGGTGCCTGGGCGCAGACGCTTACCATCTCGGCCCCGGCGTCGAAGGCCATAGAGGCCTCGAGGGTGCCGGCATCCATTATCTTCAGGTCTGCAAAGATGACCCTTTCGGGGAAGCCCTCCTTCAGGGCCCTCACGACCCTCATCCCCTCTGATTTGATGAGCGGTGTGCCGGCCTCGAGGATGTCTGCATGGAAATGGACGGCCCTGGCCACCTCGAGGGCCCTGCCGAGGTCCTGGAAGTCGAGCGCCACCTGAAGGAGGGCCTTCATAGTAAAAGCATAGTGCTTTCAAGGCCTGTTGTCAAGACAGGGCTCTCAGTCACCGGCGAGGATCTCCCTCACCACCTCTACCACCCTGGGGTCGGGGTCCTGGAGGAGGGGCTGCAGCAGCCCCTCCCTTTCCTCTCCGGCGACGATTCCTATCAGGTATGCGGCGTCTCCCCGGAGGGTCGGGTCGGGGTCCTTCAGCAGCGGCTGAAGCGACGCCACCGCAAGCCTCGCCTCATCGGGCCTCCTCTGGTGGAGCTCTTCCAGCAGCGCCGAGACACCGAGCCTCACCCTGAGCCTCTCGTCCCTCAGGAGCTCACCCACCAGAGAGTACAGCGAGGTGTCGTACTTGAACATATCGACGATATTGTCCAGGTAGCCCCTCGCCATGTACTCGGCGATCATTCGCACCAGCTCCAAATCCTCTCCCCTTCCTCAGGACTCCGCCAGGCTGATCAGCGCACCCTCGAGGATGCCTGCATCACTCACCGTCAGGGTGTCGGCGGCCGAGGCCTCCATCACCGCGATGGTGAGGGCCGCACCGGGCACTATCACATCGGCCCTCTTCCTTTCGAGCCCCCTGATCCCCTCCCTCTCGGCCAGGGGGAACCGGCTCAGACGGTTGAAGATCTCCCTGAGCCGCTCCAGGGAGAGGGTGTGGCGGTGCACCCTCTCCCTCCGGTACGCCTCGAGGCCGAGATCGATCGCTGCAAGGGTGGTCGCCGTACCGCCCGTGCCCACAAGGAGGGGGCCTTCTTCGGGACAGTCCCGGAGGAGGTCCCTCAGAAGGGGCCTGAGGATCGATTCCAGCTCCTTCTGCAGCGCCTCCAGCTCCCACGGTGAGGGCGGATCCGAGGGGATGAACTCCTCGGCAAGCTTCACGACGCCGAGGGGTATGCTCCTCAGGCAGCGGACCTCACCCTCCACGGAGAGGATGAACTCGGTGCTGCCGCCTCCGACGTCGATGATCAGACAGGTGGGCACATCCATGGAGCGGGTCACTCCCCTGAAGGTGAAGACCCCCTCCTCTTCCTCCGAGAGGACCCTCACCGTGAGGCCCGTCTCTTCGTAGACCCTATTGATGAGCTCACGGCTGTTCCGGGCCTCCCTCAGCGCGCTTGTGCCGAAGATGATACGGCCCTCCGCGCGGTGGAGCCTCATGAGCGAGGCGTACTCCTTCAGCACCCTCAAGGTCTCCTCCATCCCTTCCCTCCTCAGCAGGCCGGTCCTCATCATCCCCCCTGCGAGTCTGGTTATCCTCTGGGTGCGGAGCAGCTCCTCCGCACCCTCTGAGGTGATTCGCTGGATGAGCATCCTCACCGTGTTGGAGCCCACATCCACCGCGGAGCAGACCCTCTCCATCGGAAGGGCCTGTTCAATCCCGGCCGGGGGCTCCGTAGGCCTCAAGGAGCCGCCGGCCCATGGAGTGGAGGAGCCTCGCCTCGGCCCTCCTCAGGTCGTATCGGGCCATCCAGTAGTTCGTCTCCGCCCTGGTCAGCAGGGTCACCGCATCGATCACATCCGTCGCCGTCGCCACCCCCTCCCTGAACCTGAGCCTCTGGAGCCTCAGGTTCTCCTCCGCCTGCTCGACGGCCTTCTCCGTCACCTTCACCTTCTGTCTCGAACTCCCGAGCTCGAGATAGGCGGCCTTCACCTCGAGCCTCACGAGGTCGAGGAGCTTCTCCCTCTCCAGCCCGAGCCTCCTCAGCTCCGCCTCGGCCCTCTCCACCTTCGACCCGGTGGCACCGCCTGAGAGGAGGTTCAGGGTGATGCCCGCCACCAGGGACCAGTTGCCCTCATGGACCATGTAGCGGTTCTCCGCGAACTCGTAGCCACCTGAGAGGTAGAGGCGGGGCAGGTACTCGGCCCTCAGGGAGGCGAGCTCCGCGGTCTTCGCCTCGATCCCGGCATCGGCGATCTTCAGCTCCACCCTCTCCCTCCCGGCGATCTCCCATGCCTCCTCGAGGGTCAGATCGAGGACCGGGTTCGCCTCCGGCTCCTCTGCACCGACCTCCTCGTCGAGGGGCCTGAGGAGGAGGCTGTTCACCCTCGAGGCCCTGAGGTCCCTCCGGTTCTCCACGGTGAGGAGCCTCTGCCTTGCATCGGAGAGGACCACCTCAGCCTCAAGGAGGTCGTTCCTCGTGAGGAGCCCCTCTCCGTACATCGCATCGACGTCGCTGAAGTGGGCCTCGAGGCGACGGACCTCGTTCCGGGCCACCCTCAGAAGCCTCTCCGCCTCGAGGAGGTCGAGGTAGGCGAGCACGAACTCGAGGGCGACGAGGTTCCTCACCCTCTCCGTGCCGAGCCGCTCGGCCTTCAGACCGATCCGTGCAGCCCTGAGGGTGGAGCGGGTCCTGCCGAAGTCGTACAGGAGCTGCTCCAGCCTGAACCCGTAGGTCAGAAAGACCCTCTCCGACAGCGGTACCGTGCCGATCTGCCCGTATGCCGCCTCTGGCTGGTGCCTGAGCCAGCTCTGATATGCATAGAGATCAAGGGAGGGCAGGAGCGGCGCCCTGGCCAGTGATACACCCCCCTCGGCCGCAGCCTCCTCCGCCCTGGAGATCATCACGTCCCTCCCGGAGGAGGTGACGATCCTGAGCCCCTCCGCAAGGCTGATCGCCGAGGCTCCCTGGTGGATGACGAGCAGCACCAGCAGAGAGAGGGGGAGCCCTCCCATCAACCGGCTCTTCCACCGGGAAGCCACTACCTGAGGGGAGCGGGACTCTCCGGACCGCAGTCGGCGTGATGCATCGTAGAGCATGGATTCAGGGCCTTGGTCAGAAATTGACTAATCCTTCAGTTGGAGTTATTATATCATGAGGATGGGCCAAAAGGGATGAATGTATGGAGGTTTCGTCGGGCAGAGACCTTCATGGGAAGACCCGAAAGGGGGTGGAGATGAACCGCAGGGACTTTTTGAAGGGCACGGCGCTGGCGACCGCTGCCGTCGCCTGTTCCCCGCTCCGTGTCGACGCCGGCACGGAGAGACCCGTCGTCCGCAGCTACAGGGAGATCGGCAGTACGGGGCTCAGGATGAGCGACATCTCCTTCGGCTGTGGAAAGCTCCCCTCGGCCTCCATGATACTCAGGGCGGTCGAGAGGGGGATCAACTACTTCGACACCTCACCGGATTACGGTCCGTCGGAGAGGCATATCGGCGAGGCGATGAAGGGCATCCGGCGGGAGAGGATAATACTCGCCTCGAAGCTCTGCAGGCCGATCCGGCGGGGCCATATCCGATACGGCAGCAGCAGGAAGGACTACATAGCCGCTGTCGAAGGGAGCCTCTCGAGGCTCAAGACCGAGTACCTCGACATATGCTTCGTCCACGCTATCGGCTCGCTGAGCAAGAACCGGGGTGACGAGGAGAAGCGCCTCCTTGACGAGGAGATGCTCTCTGCAGTCGATTCCCTGAAGAGGGCGGGGAAGGTGAGGTTCCTCGGCGTCTCCTCCCACGGGCCGAACCATATGGAGGACCTCCTTATGACCGCGGTGAGGTCGGGCCATTTCGACCTGATAATGCCCGCCTTCAACTTCATGAAGTTCCCGAGGGTGCCGGAGGTGATGAAGGAGGCGAAGAAGAGGGGCATAGGTGTGGTGGCCATGAAGACGCTGGCTGGAGCAAAGGAGATGAACCTGGAGGCGGGTGATGAGCCCTTCGAGACGGCGGCCCTGAAGTGGGTGCTCAAGCATCCCGAGGTGAGCGGGCTGGTTGTGACCATAAAGACCGTCTCCGACCTCGACCTCTACCTCAGGGCCTCCGGGAAGGGGTTCACCGCCGCGGACCAGGAGGTGCTCGACCGCTACGCCCGGATCTACGGGAGACAGTACTGCAGGACCGGATGCAACGACTGCGAGGCGGACTGCCCGAAGGGTGTCGAGGTCGCCACAGTGCTCAGATACCGGATGTATTTCAAGGACTACGGGATGGAGAAGAGGGCGATGGAGTCCTATGCAGACCTCGGGAGGGGTGCTGAGGACTGCCTCACCTGCAGAAGCCCCTCCTGCGCCGGTGCCTGTCCCTATGGACTGCCCGTGAGGGAGCTGCTCCGCGACGCCCATGAGACCCTCTCGTTCAGGGTGTAGATGGCAGCTTCAGGTATATACAGGTCTCTGCTCCTGGCGCTGCTGCCCCTCGTAGCGGTGCTGATCTACGTTGAGGGGCAGAGGTACGATCCCGCCCTGATCGACTTCAGGTCCTTCCAGGGAGGCGGCAGCCGCATCCCCGCCCTCCCCCGGGAGATCGGCGGCTTAAGCCTCCTCGGCAGGGTGCGGCTCTACACCAGGGACAACCTCTACGAATACATCGACGGTCATGCCGAGTACTTCATCGACGCCGGGTTCGTGAGCCTCGCCGTCGCCGAGTACGGCAGGGGAGGCGCGGGGCGGAGAGGGCCCGATGCGGTGGTGGAGGTCTACGACATGGGAAGGGGTATGCAGGCCTTCGGCGTGCTGGCCGATGAGGCCGGAGAGGCCGCTGCTGCAGGGCCGGGGATGACGAGGTTCAGGACCTCCGGGGGGATCAGCTTCATCACGGGAAGGTATTATGTGAAGGTGAACGCCTACGGCGAGGGTGTCCCCGTCGAGGGTCTCGCCGAGGCGGTCGAAAGGAGTATCGGCGGCGGAACGGAAGGGCTCGAGCTCTTCTCCAGGTTCCCCGACGCGGGAGAGGTCGTGGCCACCAGGTTCGTGAAGGAGGGGTACAGGGGGCTGGGCTTCCTGCACGACGTGCTCGAGCGGGAGTACCTTCTCGACGGCGGCAGGGCCCAGGTCTTCCTCGTTGCCGGAGGGGAGGAGGAGATAAGGGGGCTCACTGCATCCTTCCTCGAGTTCTTCCGCCGCTCAGGGATCGAATACGTTACTGCGGAGGACGGAAGCCTCTACAAGGTGAAGGACCCCTACGAGGGCGAGTGGTACCTGCTGCCCTCTGGTGATCTGCTCTTCGGTGTCTTCGGAGACGCTGCCCGGGATATGGTGAAGGAGCTCACCAGACAGAGGGGAGGAGGTTGAGGTGCCCTCCAGGCACGACAGGAGAGAACCGGTCATGGACAGGCGGGGTTTCCTGATCAGGACCGCCACGACCTGCGCCCTTGCGGCAGGGGCCGGCCTCTGGGGGTTCCTCTCTTACAGCAGGGAGCCCCTCAGGAGGAGGGCCGAACGGGTCTTCACCTTCAAGGACTACCGCGTGGCCGATGCCGCGGCCTATCCGGGGCTCGTCGTGGTCCACGGAAGGGACGTGGAGAAGATGGCCCGCGCCGCAGTGGAGCGCCTCGGGGGCATCTCCCGCTTCGTCTCACCTGGAGAGAGGGTCCTGATAAAGCCGAACGCAGGATGGGACCGGCAGCCCGAGCTGGCGGCGAACACCAACCCTGCACTGGTTCAGGCCGTTGTGCGGCTGTGCCTCGAGGCAGGGGCAGCGGAGGTCTGGGTCACCGACGTCACCATAAACGACCCCTACCGGTGTTTTGCGAGATCGGGCATAGAGTCCGCCGTGAGGAAGGCCGGCGGTGAGGTGAAGTTCACCACCGAGGGCGACTTCCTCCTCACCGACCTGGGAGGGGAGGTCCTCAGGGTCTGGCCTGTGAGCAGGTTCTACCACGAGGTGGACAGGGTGATCAACGTCCCCGTCGTGAAGCACCACTCCCTCAGCAGGTGCACCATAGCCATGAAGAACTGGTACGGCGTGCTCGGCGGCAGGCGGAACCGCCTCCACCAGGAGATCGACGTCTCCATCGCCGACCTGGCCGCCGCCATCCGTCCGACGCTGACGATCGTCGATGCTACCCGGGTGCTGAAACGCAACGGCCCCACGGGCGGCAGCCCCTCCGACGTCTCCCGCGAGGATACCATAGTAGCCGGACTGGACGAGGTTGCCCTGGACTCCTACAGCCTCAGGTTCCTTGAGCTGAAGGTGGAGGAGGTCCCCTTCATCAGGGCCGCCGAGGAGCGTGGTCTCGGGGTATCGGACTGGAGGAGGCTGAACCATGTGGAAATCACCGTCTGACCACGCGCGGGAGGGAGCCGCTGTGAGGTCTTCAGAGGGTATACATGACGCTCCGTGACATAAGGAGGGTTTATTCGGTCTTCTTCTTCGTCCTCTTCCTCGTCCTCGTGGGGATCACGGACTTCAGGAACATCAAGGGCTACGAGGTGGCCCTCTTCCTCGAGCTCGACCCCCTTGTGGCCGTCACCTCTTTTCTCACCAGCTGGACCCTGTACAAGGGCCTGATCCTCGCGGTCCTGATAATCGTGGGCACCATCCTCCTGGGGCGGTTCTTCTGCTCCTGGATCTGCCCCCTGGGGACGCTCAACCAGTGGGTGAGCCACCTCTTCAACAGGCGGAGGCCTGCGGATGATTACAGGGTGAACGCCTACCGCTCCGTCTACAGGCTGAAGTACTACATACTCACCGCGCTTCTGGTGCTCGCCCTCCTCGGCTCGCTCCAGACCGGCCTCTTCGACCCCATAGCCCTGATCAGCCGTTCCTTCGTCCTCTCCGTCTACCCGGCGGTGAACCTCCTCGGAGGGGGGCTCTACCTCAGGCAGCCCCTGTTTCACGGTGGGGTGTTGATAGCCCTCGTCTTCCTGGCGATCCTCTTTGCCAACAGGTTCCTGACGAGGTTCTGGTGTCGCCTGCTCTGCCCCCTCGGGGCGCTGCTGGGGCTGCTTTCGGGAAGGGCCGTGCTCAGGATCTGGCGGGACGTCGAGAAATGCACGGACTGCCAGAAGTGCCTCCGGTACTGCCACGGCGGATGCGACCCCCACGCTGCCCTGAGGTTCAGCGAGTGTCACCTCTGCATGAACTGCATCGAGCACTGCCCTGAGGAGGCGATCCATTACGGGCTGCCGAGGGCCGGGAGTTCGGTTCACGTCCCCGTCGACGTGAGCCGCAGGAGGTTGATAGAGACGGCTGTCGCCGGCGCCGTCCTCTTTCCGATGATGCGGAGCGCTGCCGCCGCACGGACCGTCCCGCGGGATCAGGTCATCCGGCCGCCCGGCTCCATCCCTGAGGAGGGGTTCCTTCGGCGCTGCATAAAGTGCGGGGAGTGCATGAGGGTATGCCCCACGAACGCGATCCAGCCCGCCCTGCTCGAGGCCGGGTTCGAGGGGCTCTGGACCCCCATACTGATCAACAGGATCGGTTACTGCGAGTACAACTGCGTCCTCTGCGGCCAGGTCTGCCCGACGGGAGCGATCCTCCCCCTCAGCGTGGAAGAGAAGATCGGTGCACCCCCCTTTGAGAAGCCCGTCAAGATAGGCACCGCCTTCTACGACCGGGGACGGTGCCTCCCCTGGGCCATGAACATAGAGTGTATCGTCTGTGAGGAGGTCTGCCCCACGTCGCCGAAGGCGATCTGGCTCCGGACCCATCAGGTGAGGCTCAGAAACGGCAGGACACGGCCCCTCAGGTTCCCCTACCTGGACACCTCACTCTGCATAGGCTGCGGCATCTGTGAGAACAAGTGCCCCGTACGCGACCGGCCCGCCATTCGTGTCACATCCATCGGTGAGACCCGTTCCAGTACGAACCAGATGATCCTGAAGGCCTGACCCGCCCTGTGGTTCAAGTGCCACAGTGGGGGATGATATTTCCCTTTTCGGGAACCACACCTTGGAGATTGTCCTTTTATTTCAATGTCTTACATCTCTGGCATGAAATGTGCTAAAATTATTGACATGATGCTCAAGCTCGAAGACGGCGGTCTGAACCGGGAACGGGTGAGGGAGATCGTGGGGATACTGCTGGAGAGCAACTTCTACCTCGATCTGGACCTGAAGGAACGTTACGGTCTGATCAGGCGTCTCCTGCACAGCTGCACAGAGGCGATCCCCGACAGCTCCACCCTCCACAGAAGTGTATAGGGGACAACCTATTCGAGCTTCTGCGCCTTGACGGAGAGGTAGTAGGCGATCATCAGGACGAGGATCACCAGGGCGACCACGCCGATCTCGTAGAGCTTTTCAACAGGCACGTGCTCCAGGGTGGAGGTCTGTGCCTCTATCAGGAGCAGCCTCCTTACAGCGGCTATCATCCCTATGGCGAGGAAGGGTCCCAGGAGGAACTTCTGCTTCTTCAGGAACCTCACCACCGTCCAGAGGAGCTCAAGGATTATCAACGCCAGGAGCACGTCGTTCACCAGGTGTATTATGGCGTCCCGGGACGGATGGATCACGTTCATCAGTGCATAGTAGAATATGAAGGCGCAGGCGATGAGCAGCAGTACAGCGGCGAGCACGTGGAGTACGATATCCGCCTTCACGAGCAGTCTCCTGAACCTCTCCGTCAGGTCTGGCTTACGTTCCTCCATGGGTCTGGCAGATCACTCCGGTCCGGGTCTGCATACAGGACAGTAGGGCTCCCCCAGATCCAGGGGGCATACATGTCCTCACTCTGGACAGCAGAGACATTCCTCCACAGGCTCCCGGCAGACAGGGCATAGATCCATCACGTCTGAGATTATATCACATCACGGACCGTACCGCCCAAGCGCCGTCCACCGTGGGCCCGGTATCGGGCTGAATCCAGTATTGATACAGCCCCTTTCCGTGTGATAGTATTCAGTAAGCGGAGGGAAGAGATCATGAGCAACATCGCACACTACATATGGATGGCGCTTCTGCTCCTTTACATCATCAGCCCCTACGACCTCTTCCCCGCCTTCTTCGACGACCTCGTCGCCTTCGGTGTGCTGCTGTACCTGTATCTGAGGGGGACGAAGCAGAGGCCCCGGGGAGGCTACTCATACAGTGGAAGCTACACCCGGGACGGCCGTTCCGATGCAGGCGGCCGGTCTCACCATGCAGCCCCGGGAACGGAGACGACCCTCGAGGAGGCGTACAGGACCCTCGGTGTATCCCCCGACGCCCCATGGGAGGAGGTGAAGAAGGCATACAAGGAGAAGATCGCCAGGTGCCATCCTGACAAGGTGAGCCACCTGAGCGAGGAGCTACAGGAGAAGGCCAGGGAGTTGACCCTGAGGCTCAACAACGTCTTCGAGGTCATCAAGAAGAGCAGGATGAACTGATCCAGGTGCGGCCCTCGGAGGGGACCATCGGTGTGGAGCCCGATCCCGACCTGATCCCCATGGCCAGGAAATGCCCCACCCACCGCGGACGCTGCCGCGGCAGCGGTGCCCCCGGGAACCCCTGAGGCCGCGGCGCTATTCCCCGATCTTCAGCAGAAGCCCCTTCTCCCGGACCACGCGGAAGATCCGGTAGAAGAAGGCCAGGCTCACGGCGAGGTAGACGGCGTTCAGCCCGAAGGCCCAGGCCAGGTGCTCCACGGGGAACCGGTGGGTCTGGATCACCGCGCGCATGCCCTCGAAGACGTGGGTGGCCGGAACCGCCAGGGCCACCACGGCCAGGGGCCTGGGGAACACGGCCACCGGATAGAAGACCGCCGAGAGCGGCTGGAACAGGAACGCCAGGCCCCAGGCCAGGACCTCGGCCTTCTGGCCGTAGCGGAGGATCACGGCGGTGGTGAGGATGCCCACGGCCCATCCCATAAGAATCAGGTTCAGCACGAACGGGACCAGGGAGATCCCGATCCGGAAGAGGTTGAACCCGTACAGGAGCCAGGCCAGGAACACCGCCACCGTGGCCGAGAGGGTGAGCTTCACCAGGCTGATGATCATGGTGGCGGCCAGGAACTCGCCCGGCGTCAGGGGGGAGGCGAACAGGTTCAGCAGGTTGCGGGACCACATCTCCTCCAGGAAGGAGATGGAGATGCCCTGCTGGGTCCGGTACAGGATGTCCCAGAGGATCAGGGCGCCCAGCAGGAAGACCAGGAAGTGGGGCAGGGCCTTCTGGAACTGCTGCAGGTACACGGTGATGAACCCCCACACCAGGATGTCCAGGAGGGGGAAGTAGAAGACCTCCAGCATCCGCGAGAGGGAACGCTTGTAGAGGTAAAGATGCCGGAGCGTGACGGCCAGCACGCGGTGGGCCTTCATGACGCCTCGACCCTGGAGCCGCCGCGGGCGATGCGCAGGAACAGGGCCTCCAGGTCCTCCTCCCCGTAGGCGCTGAGCACCTCACGGGGCGTCCCGGCCGCGATGATCCGGCCCCGGTGCAGGAAGAGGATGCGGTCGCACATCTGCTCCATCTCCCGCATGTTGTGGGAGGTGTACAGAATGGCGGTGTGCTCCTGCGCCCGGACGTCCCGCAGCAGGCGGCGGGTCTTCTCCGCCATGTCCGGGTCCAGGCTGGCCGTGGGTTCGTCCAGGAAGAGCACCTCGGGACGGTTCAGCAGCGCCTTGGCCAGGCACAGCCGGGTCAGTTGGCCCGAGGAAAGCCCCCGGACCAGCTGGTGCGCCGTGGGTTCCAGCTCGAAGCGCTGCAGCAGCTCCCGGATGCGTGCCTCGGGATGGGGGAGCCGGTAGAGGCGCGCGAAGACCCGGAGGTTCTCCGTCACGGTCAGGGAATAGGGAAGGGAGACGTAGGTGGAGGAGAAATTGACCCGCCCCAGCACGGATTCCCGGTGCCGGTGCACGTCCAGCCCGAACAGGCGGACCGTGCCGGCGGTGGGCGTGAGCACCCCCAGGAGCATCTGGATGATGGTGGTCTTGCCCGCGCCGTTGGGGCCCAGGAGCCCCACGATCTCGCCCCGGTGGATGCGGAAGGACACCCCCTCCACGGCCGCCACGCCGTTGAAGGTCTTGCTGAGCCCTTCCACCTCGACCACCACGTCGTTCTTCTGCACGTCCGGTTTCACCATGACACCTCGTTGACGGTTCCCGGGTTCTCTATTATAAAAGGAAATGCCGTTAACCTGCGACGTCCTGAACATCGGGGCTGTATTTATCTCCCAGCATATGTTCAGTGTGAGGGGCGTCGATACAGGCACCTGTGGATAAGGAAGATCGTTAACAGCCCGTCCCGCCTGCCCGGTCCCTCCAGGCCTCTCACCTCCTCGGACGGCGAGGTTCCAAAATCTGACGGATTAGGTTATCATATACTGCTTTGTTCGATGACCCGAGACAGAGGATGCCTGAGAAGGGGAAGCGGGGGCGCCTGAAGCGGACGCCCCTCCTGCTCATCCTCCTCCTGCAGCTCGCCCTTTCCGCTCCCTCGTCGGCGGCTGTCAGGGAGTTTGTCCTCGACAACGGTCTGAAGGTCCTGGTGACAGAGGACCACAAGGCGCCCATAGCGACCTTCCAGGTCTGGTACAGGGTGGGGGCGAGGAACGAACCATCGGGCAAGACGGGCATAAGCCACCTCCTTGAACACATGATGTTCAGGGGTACTCCGAGTTACGGTTCAAAGGTCTTCTCCCGCCTGGTGCAGAAGAACGGAGGCGTCGACAACGCCTTCACCACGAGGGACTACACCATGTACTACCAGACCCTCGCCTCGGACCGTATCGACCTCTCGATCGAGCTCGAGGCCGACAGGATGCAGAACCTCCTCCTCCTTCCCGAGGATGTAAGGTATGAGAGGAGCGTGGTCATGGAGGAGCGGCGCATGCGGTATGAGGACGATCCGCAGAGCTCCCTCTACGAGGAGGTGGTGGCGACGGCCTTCAAGGTTCACCCCTACCACAATCCCGTGATCGGCTGGATGTCCGACATCTCATCCATCGAGCGCGGGGACCTGCTCGCCTATTACAAGAGGTACTATTCCCCGGACAACGCCGTCATTGTGGTAGCCGGAGACGTCGAGGCCGAGGAGATATACCGGAAGATAGCGAGGTGGTTCGGGGAGATCCCGGCTGGAAGGGGTACGGCCTTCGTCGCCTCGGAAGAGCCTCCGCAGCGGGGTGAGAAGAGGGTCTACCTCGAGAGGGAGGCAAGGCTCCCCTATGTACTGATAGCCTACCATGTGCCGAACTTCCCCCACCCGGACAGTGCCGCGCTCGAGGTGCTCGGCTCCATACTCTCCGGAAAGAGCGGAAGGCTCCACAGGACCCTCGTGCGGGATGAAGAGGTAGCCCTCGATGCCTTCGCCTCCTACAGCAGCCTCCGGAGAGACCCCTTCCTCTTCTTCCTGGGCGGAACGACCGAGGGTTCTGTCGAGGCGCTGGAGAAGGCCCTCTACAGGGAGGTTGAGCGGATAAAGGCCTCGCCTCCGACGGAAAGGGAGGTGCAGAAGGCCAAAAATCAGGTGGAGGCGTCGTTCGTCATGGGGCAGGACTCCATATTCTTTCAGGCCGAGCTGCTCGGGATGTTCGAGATGCTCGGCGACTGGAGGATGAAGGACAGATACCTGGAGATGATAAGGGCCGTGAGCCCTGAGGACGTCCAGAGGGTTGCCGGGCGGTACTTCAGCAGGGAAAACCGGACCGTCGGGATACTGATCCCCGAGGGGCGGTGAAGAGGGGGAGGCGAAGGTGACGGGGAAGACAGCAGGGGTGAGACTACAGCCGTGGTTGCTCGCGGCGGCCCTGTTCCTTGTACTCCTCAACCCCGGCTTGTTGTGGGCCATCGAGGCCGAGAGGGTGGTGAGGCCGAACGGCCTGGTGGTGCTTCATGCAGAGAAACACCACCTCCCGATAGTGAAGGTCACCCTGCTGGTAAAGGCCTCCCCCTCTGACGAGCCTGTCCGGCTGGCGGGTCTTGCCAACCTCGTGGCGGAGCTCCTGACAGAGGGGACGGCTGAGAGGACCTCGGAGCAGATAAGCGAGGAGACGGAGTTCATCGGCGCCGAACTCTCCACATCGACGGACAGGGACTACACCACCGTCACCCTCTCGGTACTGAAGAAGGACGTCGAGAAGGGGTTCGATCTCCTCTCCGACATCCTCCTGAACCCGACGTTTCCCGAGGAGGAGATCAGGAGGAAGAAGGAGCTGATAAAGGGGGCGCTGAAACAGCGCGAGGAAGACCCCGGTTTCGTCGCCGCCAGGCTCTTCAGGGAGGCCCTCTACGGCGATCACCCCTATGGCAGGCTGGTCGAAGGCACGCCTGAGAGCATCGACCGGATCGGCAGGGAGGACATCATCCGGTTCTACAGGGCCTTCTACAGACCGAACAACTCCATCCTCTCGGTGGTGGGAGACCTCAGCCGCGAGGAGCTGGAGGCACTCCTCAGGCGATACCTCTCCGGCTGGGAGAGGAAGGAGGTGCCCGAGCGGAGGATGCCCCCTGTGCCGGAGCTCAAGGGCCGGAAGGTGATCACCCTGGACAGGGACCTCACACAGGCGAACATCGCCCTCGGCCACATCGGGATAAGGAGGGCAAACCCGGACTACTACGCCGTCTCGGTGATGAACTACATATTCGGCGGCGGCGGCTTCGCCTCGAGGCTGATGAGCCGGATAAGGGACGACATGGGACTGGCCTATGACGTACACAGCTACTTCACCTCTGACCAGGACAGGGGCGTATTCAAGGTCGGCGTCCAGACGAAGAACGCCTCGGCAAAGACGGTAATAGAGGTCATAATCGAGGAGATGAGGAGGATCCGGAAGGAGCCCGTCTCCGAGGAGGAGTTGAAGGACGCCAAGGCCTATCTGACGGGAAGCTTCCCGAGGAGGCTCGATACAATGGGGAAGATCGCCGACTTCCTTGCGCTCACCGAGTTCTACGGCCTGGGGATCGACTACGACCGGAGGTATCCGGGATTCATAAACTCCGTCACCAGGGAGGACGTCCTCCGGGTGGCAGGAGAGTATCTCCATCCGGATGATCACGTCCTCGTCGTGGTGGCGGATATCGAGAAGACGGGGATCCAGGCGGCAAGAGGGGATGGAGAACGATAAGAAGAGGTTCTACCCGGACTACCTGAGCGAGGTCCTCCTGGTGGTCTTCCTCACCATCGAGCTGCTCCTCGCCCTGGCGTTGCTCTTCCCCCGGAGGATAGGCAGACCCATCGACTTCACCTCACCGTACCAGCCCATGCCTGAATGGTACTTCCTCTGGCTCTACCAGCTCGTCAGGTACTTTCCGGGCAGCTGGGCCTTCATCGGCACGGTGGTCCTGCCCCTCGCGGCGGTGCTGCTCCTGCTGTATCTTCCCTGGCTCGACCGGGGCGGAAGGAAGGCCCTCCTCGTGGCGCTGCTGCTCCTCGCGGCCTTCCTGACCCTTACGGCCATCCCCCTGATCCGGTCCTTTACGGGATGAATCGGCGCGGGGACATAATTGAACATCCCCTCCGTGGAAAGTGTACCAAAATGAACAGCGGAGATCTCAGGCCCCCCGGTTTTTCAGGCATGTATTTTGTATATTAATGGCAGGATAAGCAATCCTTTATGACCATGAGGCATCTACTCGTAACGATCATCATCGCCCTCTGGGCAGTCCCTGCAGCGACAGCAACCGGTGCGGCTGAGGTGAAGCTGATCTACTTCTACGACAGGGGGTGTCACTGGTGCCGTCTCATGGACGAGGTCCTGAAGGACCCCTCCATAAGGGGCATCCTTGAAAGGAACACCGACATCATAAGGGTGGACGTACACAGCAGGAGCGTGGTGGAAGGCGAGGGGTTGACGGGGAAGGAGCTCGTGACCAAACACGGGGTAAAGGGTGCCCCCACGTTCATATTCCTCTCCCCCGAGGGGGAGGAGCTTCTGAGGATCCCGGGGGCCGTGACGAGGGAGGACTTCAAGGATCTGCTCTGCATCGTGGTAGGGGGTGAAGAGGAGGGCGACTGCGTGAAAGAGGCGAGATAGCGGTACCTTCTCACCGATTCCCGGTGGAAGGAGAAAAAAACACCGTCTGTCAGAAGCACGGACGGAAAAGGACAAGGAGGTAACGGTATGGTATTGGGAAGGTTTCTGAGTGTCACCATTCTGGGACTCGCTCTGGCGGGGCTGCTCCTTACGCCTTCCTGGAGCAGGGCGGAGGAGAAGGTCAGAAAGGCGGTCTATCACTGCGACTACGGTAATGCGAAGAGGTTCAACGCCACACTCCGGAACATCTACAACCTCGTCAACTACTACACCACCAACAACATCCCCTACGACGTGAGGTTGGTCGCCAACTCGGCCTGTGTGAAGTTCCTGCTCAAAGACCGGAAGGGTACGAAGTGGGAGAAGGACAAGATCCCGCCGAAACTCGCCAAGGGGATCGAGGAGAGGTTGACGAGCCTGGTGGACGGCTACGGCATCAAGGTCGAGCAGTGCAGCATAACCCTCCAGAGGACGAACACACCGAAGAAGAAGCTGAAGCCCTTCGTGGGCATGATCTCTTCGGGTCAGGTGAGGGTCGTCGAGCTCCAGGATCAGGGGTTCGCCTACATAAAGGTCAAATAGCGCTCAAGCACCCCCCTTCCTTGAAAGGAAGGGGGGTGAGGCCTCAGGCATCCCCGCCTCATCGGGCCCGCCGGTGCAGGGGTCTCGGTTGACTCCAGGACATGCCATATCCGGCCGGAAGGTGGGTGGCGACGGGAACCAGTACATTTGTGGTCCGGCTTAAGACAGGGGGCGGGGTATTGAAAACGCTTCGCAGGTCTTCGGCAAGGGCCGATATTGTAAAAAGCTCCGAGAGGTAGAAGCATGAAAGAGATGCAGAGAGACAGGATTTCAAGACGGCAGTTCATAAAGACGACCTCTGCTGCCTGCGCCGCCCTCCTGATGACAGGGACGCTTCCGCTGCCGCACCACGGGGCATCCGCTGCCACAGGGAAGGACGGCAAGGGCGCCGACGTCATCGAGATCAAGAACATCAAGGAGGTCCTGAGGAAACACTTCGGTGACCGGAAGATAGAGATGGCGCATGTGAAGCTGAAGGTGCCCATAATCGCGGAGAACGGCGCCGTGGTCCCCGTGACGGTAACCTCTGACCTCCCGATGGAGAAGGACAGCTACGTCAAGAGGATATACATCTTCGTGGACGGAAACTTCAACCCCTACATCGCCAGTGCGGAGCTCTCACCGGCAAACGGCAAGGCATCGCTCTCCATAAGGATCAAGATGCGGCAGACCTCGAACGTCCGGGCCGTCGCCGAGATGAACGACGGAAGGCTCTACGGTGACATCAAATCCGTGAAGGTGACCATCGGAGGCTGCGGAGGATGACGCCGCCGACCCAAAACCGTCCCTACAAGGAGGCTCTCGAAAATGCCAGGAAAGATCGGAACCATCAAGATTAGAATACCGCGGGTCGTAAAGAAGGGCGATGTAATACCGGTGAAGGCCTTGATCATACACCCGATGGAGACGGGGCTGAGGAAGGACAAGAACACGGGCGAAAGGATCCCGGCCCATTACATAAACGAGGTCACCGTCTTCTACGGTGACACCCTGGTGACGCGCTTCGACTGGTCCTTCGCCGTCAGTGCCAACCCCCTCATAACCTTCCACCTGAAGGTCGACAAGGCCGCCCCCCTCAGGATCATCTGGAAGGACAACCGCGGCGGGGTCTATGAAAAGACGGTCCAGATAAAGCCCGATTGAAGCCCTGCCGAGGGAGGAGCATTTTATGAGTATCACCAGGCGCGAGTTCATTCAGCTGATCACCCTTGCCGCAGGGGCCGCCGCCGCGTCACCATCGGCCCTTGCAAAGGCCCTGGGACCTGAAAGCCTCTTCAGGTTCGACGCCAGGGGCAACATAACCCTCCTGCATACCACGGACACCCATGCCCAGCTCGTCCCCATCTACTACAGGGAACCCGACACCAACATAGGCGTCGGTGAGAACGAGGCACAGCCCCCCCATCTCACAGGCCGAGACTTCCTGCGGTACTATGGATTCAGGCCCCGCTCCCTCGAGGCATACGCATACACGAGTGAGGACTTCCTCGCCCTCGCAAAGGAGTACGGGAAGATGGGAGGGTTCTCGCACCTGGCGACGCTCATCAAGATGATCAGGGCCGAGAGGAACGGGAAGGTGCTGTATCTGGACACGGGTGACACGCTGCAGGGCTCAGCAACAAGCCTCTGGACGGGTGGTGAGGACATGGTGAGGGTGCTTAACCACCTCGGCTGTGACGCCATGACCGGCCACTGGGAGTTCACCTACGGCGAGTCGCGTTTCCTGGAGCTGCTGAAGAAGATGAACTTCCCCTTCGTCGCCCAGAACGTCCATGACGCCACCTGGGGAGATCCGATCTTCAGGCCCTATGTGATAAAGTCCCTAGCAGGCCTCTCGGTCGCCATCATCGGTCAGGCCTTCCCCTATACGCCCATTGCAAACCCCCGGAGGTTCATCCCCGATTGGTCCTTCGGGATAAAGGAAGAGAACTTGCAGGCGGTGGTGGACGAGGTGAGGGCCAAGAAGGTGGACCTCGTGGTGGTGATCTCCCATAACGGGACGGACGTGGACAAGAAGATGGCGCGGAGGGTCAAGGGGATAGACGTGATCATGGGCGGCCACACCCATGACGCGGTGCCGAGACCGATGGAGGTGGGCAGGACCCTGGTGATAGCCTCAGGTTGCTACGGGAAGTTCCTCTCCAGGCTCGACCTCGACGTCAAGGACAGGAGGGTGAGGGGGTACTCCTACAGACTGATACCGGTCGTCTCGGCGATGATAGAGCCTGACCCTGATATGTCGAGGCTGATCGAGCAGATACGGGGGCCCCGGAGGAAGGAGCTTGACGAGGTGGTGGGGATCACGGAGGACCTCCTCTACAGGCGGGGAAACCTGGACGGCACCTTCGATGAGCTGATATGCGAGGCGCTGCTTGAGCATTACGACACGGACTTCGCCTTCTCCCCCGGGTTCAGGTGGGGCAGGACCGTGCTGCCCGGCCCTGTCACCGCTGATGACGTCTATTCCCAGACCGCCATCACCTACCCGAACACCTACAAGGCCACCTTGAAGGGGAGCATGATCAAGACCATCCTCGAAGACATAGCGGATAACCTCTTCAACCCCGACCCTTACAGACAGCAGGGCGGGGACATGGTGAGGTCGGCGGGGCTGAGCTACACCATCCGGGTGAACGGAGGTGCAGGCAGGAGGATAGAGGACCTGAAGGTCCGCGGAAGGCCGGTGGAACCGGAGAAGGACTACACGGTGGCCGGCTGGGCCTCCATGGCAGAACAGAGCGGCCCGGAGGTCTACAGGGTCGTCCTCGACCACATCAGGGAGAAGAAGAGGATCAAGGTGAGGCATGAGAAACCCCGCCTCGTCCTCTGACGCCGTTGGGCTGCAGCTTCACAACGGGGCCGCCTTTTTTCTAAAATAGGTTGGATGAGAAGAGGTCTCCTGCAAGCGCTCGCCTTCCTCTGTGTGGTCTCCCTCTCCCTCACACTGCCTGCCGTCTCCTCCCGGGCCGGGGATCAGCTGACGATGATGCTCATCCCCCTGAAATCGCCCTCCACGATGTACAGGAACTTCCTGCCCCTGAAGAGGTATCTGGAGGAGAGGCTGGAGACCTCCATCGAGATGAAGGTGGCCAGGAAGAGCAGCGACATAGTCAAGCACCTCGAGAGGGGAGACGCCGATCTCGCCTTCGTATGCCCCACCCTCTACTGTGTCGCCTTCAGCCGGGTTCCGATCGTCCCCCTCGCCAGGCTGAGCATCAACGGCGTCTCTGAATACCGGAGTGTACTCCTTGTGCGTGAGGATTCACCGGTCAACAAGACAGCCGACCTCCTGGACAGGACCTTCGTCTACGGCAGGTACCACTGCCCGGGCTCAGGCCTCCTGCCCAGGATCATGCTCCAGAGGGTGGGCCTCACGGACGAGGACTTCCTTGAGGTCGTGAGGCTCGGTTCCGACGAGAGCGCCATTACAGCGGTGATGGCCCGGATGTTCGACGCCACCGGCGTGCCCGAGATGGCCGCCAGGCCCTACATAGGGAAGGGGCTGAGGGTGCTCAGATACTCGAACCCGATCCCCCAGTACCTCTTCGTTGCAAGGGCCTCCCTGGGCAGCGAGTTCATAGAGAGGCTGAAGCAGGCCCTCCTCTCTGTAAACGGACGGGAGGACCGGTCTGCCATCCTCGGCGGCATAGAAGGGGCTGACGGTCTCTCCGAGGCAAGGGACATGGACTACGACATCGTGAGGGTCCTGATGAAGAACGTGACCGGTGAGAAGGCGGTCATCCCCGAGAGGCGGCGGAGCATCAAGTTCGTTGTCGAGCCCGTATCCTTTGAACCCGACGTCTTCAGGCGGCTGACCCCCCTGATGTCCCATCTCTCGAGGGTGACGGGCGTCCACTTCCAGCTCCTCATCCCTGAAAGCCTGAAGGAGTTCAGGGAGATGCAGAAGACCGGAAGGGGGGACCTATTCCTCCAGAACCGGCACCTATACGCCGGGGCCGCGAAGGACTCCGGACTGGAGTTCGTCGGGACCCTCCGGTACGACCTCCCCGGAGGAGAGAGGGGGTTGATCATCACCCACTCCGAGGGGGATGTAAGGACACCCCGTGATCTCAGGGGCAGGAGGGTCGGTATAACCTCCTTCTACTCCGATGCCGGCTACCTCGCCCAGAGGGCGCTGTTGCAGAAGCTGGGCGTCGGGGCCGAGCGGGTCGGCTTCGTACCCCTCGGGACCTTCGAAGAGGTGATCATGCAGGTGTACCGCGGCGCAGTGGACGCCGGCTTTGTGAGCCTCTCATCGCTGAGGTCCATGGAGGATGACATCGAAAGGGCCCGCCTGCGGGTCCTCGCCGAGACGGCACCCCTACCGCCCCCTGTCATCGCAGCGAAGAAGGGGATGGACAGCGGTCTCCTGGAGAGGATCAGGGCCGGCCTGCTGGATTTCATGGAAACGGACGGCCGAGGAGGCGAAACAGCACCTCGAGGAAGACGATGAGGATCCTGAAGGAGATACACAGACGGACGAGCATCAAGACAAAGGGCGTGGTCTACGTCGTGGCGTTGATCCTGGTGATCTATCTCTCGGTGAGCATCGTCGTCCTTTCGTCCGCCCGGAAGAACCTCAATGCCCAGCTCAACCAGTTCCACCTGAGCATCGCCAGGAAGCTGGCCGTCACCGCGTCGGACTCGATCGTCTCCGACGACTACGGCTTCCTGATGGAGCAGATACGTCGACTCAAGTCGGCCGGGCAGATAAAGCATGCGAAGATCGTGGACAGGCGCGGTATAGTCATCTCCTCCGACGACCTCCAGATGATAGGCGGGCTGGACAAGGGGCTGCTGGAGAAGATGAAGACCACCATCGGGAAGGACCCCATCCCTCCGGCCTCACCGGAGGCGGACGTCGTCGTCCCGGTGGAGATCGACGGAGACCTGCTCGGCGCCGTCGAGGTGGAGTTCGACTGGGAGGCGGAGAACAGGGCGCTCGACCTCGAATTCAGGAAGACGATCATCCAGCTCGTGTATATCGCAGTGATCATATTCGCCGTGGGCGTCAGCGGTGCCTTCGTCGTCTCCATGGTGCTGACGCGGCCCATCAGGAACCTCTTGAGGGAGATAGAGGAGTTCGAGAGGGAGATACAGTCCGGAAGCGGTGAGCTGAGCGACCCCTCCGACCGTGACGAAACGGTCCAGCTGAGGCATGCCTTTCACTGCATGACGGAGAACCTGAGGAACTATCTGAGGGAGTTCAAGAAGATGTCCGAAGACCGTGAGAGGCTCACCTGCATGGCCACGGTGGGACAGATGTCGGCACAGATCGCCCATGAGATAAGAAACAGCCTCTATGCCATAAGGGGGGCCATCTCGGGCATCAAACGCTCCGGGGACCTCTCGGAGGTGCAGGAGTACATAGAGATAATCAAGGACGAGACGGTGGAGATGACCATGATGGCCGACGAATTCCTGCGGTTTGCGAGGATACCCTCACCTTCACCCGTCCCCTGCAACATTGATGATATAATAAACAAGGTGATCGAGCTCCTGGAGCCTGACTTCGAGGAAGGGAAGGTAACGGTGGTGAGAAGGGGCGGCGACGCCGCCGAGGTGATGGGTGATCCCACCCTCCTGAAACAGGCCTTCATGAACCTCTTCATAAACGCCGTCCAGGCCATGGAGGGAGGCGGACGTATCTACGTCGAGTACAGGAGGAGCGGGGACGCCCTGGAGGTCCTCGTGGAGGACACCGGTCCTGGCATCCCGGGGGAGATGGCCCCGAGGATATTCCAGCCCTTCTTCACCACCAAGGCCGAGGGCAGCGGCCTCGGCCTTGCGACTGTTTACAAGATAATAGTGGCCCATCACGGAGACATAAGGATCCTCGACTCCGAGAGAGGGGCGCGTTTTCTGATCACCCTCCCCCTTGCGGAGGCCGGACGTCTGCGGAGGGAATCCGGTGAAGGGCTTCTGAAGACGGGCAAGTGATGCTGCGGACAGAAGGGCGGGAGCCAAGGCAGGGAGGTTGAAATCACAGTGAAGCCACCTACAGCAAACTCCGGAGAATACGGGGGTCACACCGAGGCTGCACGGGGTGGTTCGATCGTCTCGGTGCCCCCGTCGGGAAGGCCTCGGGCAAGAGACGTGGAAGGAAGGAATCATTGCCCCGGGGAGGGCGAAGATGCCGCGGATCCTGGTCGTTGACGATGAAAAGAACATAAGGCGTGTCCTGGCAAAGAGCCTGAAACAGGAGGACTTCGAGGTCGAGACGGCGAGGAACTTCGAGGAGGCTCTCTCGCGCCTCAATGACGCGGAGTTCGACCTCGTCCTGACGGACATGCGCCTTCCCGGCAGGTCCGGGATAGACCTCCTGAGGCTGATAAAGGAGAAGAACCCGGAGCTGCCGGTGATAATGATAACCGCCTACGGAAGCATAGAGAACGCCGTGGAGGCGATGAAGGCGGGTGCGGCGAACTACCTGACCAAGCCCGTAGAGCTGGATGAGATGCTCGCCGTAATCAGGCATGCCCTGCTGCACCGGAAGCCTGCGGCCGGTGAAAGCACCGTCCAGCAGGACGAACAGTACGGGATCATCGGCAGAAGCAGGGCCGTGCAGGAGATCCTGGCGACCATAAGGATAATCAGCGGAAGCCGCTCGAACGTGCTCATCACCGGTGAGTCGGGAACCGGAAAGGAGCTTGTTGCAAGGGCCATCCACGAGATCTCCAGCAGGAGGGAGGCCCCCTTCGTGGCGATCAACTGTGCCGCGATCCCGGCGGAACTGATAGAGAACGAGCTCTTCGGCCACGAGGCAGGCGCCTACACCGGAGCGGTCTCCAGGGAGGCCGGCAAGGTGGAGATCGCGAACAGGGGGACCCTCTTCCTCGACGAGATCGGGGAGATGCCCCTTCCCATGCAGGTGAAGCTCCTGAGGTTCATCCAGGAGAAGGAGTTCTACAGGATCGGGGGCACGAGGCCGATAAGGTCGGACTGCCGGATAATCGCAGCCACGAACCGCAACCTCGAGGACGATCTCCGTTCAGGCAGGTTCAGGGAGGACCTCTATTACCGTCTGAACGTCATCCCCATCAGGGTGCCGGCGTTGAGGGAACGGCGTGAGGACATCCCCCTGCTCATCCACCACTTCATGAGGAGGTATGCCGAGGAGAACCAGAAGTTCATCAAGGGGATAGACCCCATGGCCCTCGACGCACTCATAAACTACGACTGGCCGGGGAACGTGAGGGAGCTCCAGAACGTCATGGAGAGGGCGGTCGTGCTGACCAAGTACGAGACCATCGTGCTCGACGACCTCCCGAAGAAGCTGATCCAGAAACCACTGAGGGAGGCGGAGGACATGATGGAGTCACTGGGAGACCTGACCCTCTCGGAGCTCGAGCGTGCGGCCGTGCTGAGGGCCCTGGAGGCCGAGAACTGGAACCAGACGAGGGCGTCCGCGCGCCTGGGGATAACGAGGAGACAGCTGAGGACGAAAATGTTAAAATACAACCTCCTCTGAACCGGGCCGATCCCCTGGTTGCGTCCATCAGGTCTGACCCGGGGGTTACGTCCGTCGTAACCATTCACCTGCTTCGTGAAGGGTCATGCGATGAACCTCAACCGGCTGCTGCGGAAGAACATAAGGAGACTGAAGGGCTACAGCGCCGAGGAGATCCCCTGCAGGGTGAAGCTCGATGCGAACGAGAGCCCCTACGGCTTCCCCTACCTGCTTGAGGGCCTGGAGAAGACCGTCTCCACGAACAGGTATCCCGACCCCGAGGGGAGGGAGCTGAAACGCGCCGCGGCGAGGAGATGGAGGCTCAGGCCCGGAAACATCCTGATAGGGAACGGCTCTGACGAGATAATCTACTACCTCATAACCGCCTTCGGCGGCCCTGTCCTGTACCCGACCCCCACCTTCTCGATGTACGGCATAATCTCGCGGATCCTCGGCGAAGAGGGGATCGGCGTGCCCCTTGACAGGAGCTTCGACCTCGACACGGAAGGGATGACGGAGGTGATCAGGGAAGCCAGACCCAAACTGATCTTCCTCAGCTCACCCAACAACCCCACGGGCAACTGCTTCTCATCGGAGAGGATATTCCGGATCATCAAGGCCTCAAGGGGCATCGTCGTCGTCGATGAGGCCTACCAGCCCTTCTCGAGCAGGTGGGGGATGCTCAGGCTCCTTGAGGAGTTCGACAACCTCGCCATAATGCGCACCCTGAGCAAGATCGGTTTTGCATCCCTGAGGGTGGGGTTCCTCCTTGCAAGGAAGGAGCTGATAGACGCGGTCGATAGGGTCCGCCTTCCCTTCAACGTCAATGCGCTCTCTCAGGCCGTGGCCGTGGAGGTGATGAAGCGGTATGGAGAGATCGAGAAGGCCCTGAGGGTGATAAGCAGGGAGAGGGAGAGGCTGTACAGGGAGCTGGAGAGGATCGACGGCGTGACCCCCTATCCCTCGGAGGCGAACTTCATACTCTTCAAGGTGAGGGGGGCCTCCGATGTACACGAGGGACTCCTCTCAAGGGGTGTGCTCGTGAGGGATATGAGGGGCTCTGTCAGGGACTGCCTCAGGGTGACGGTGGGAACACCTGAGGAGAACAGGCTCTTCTTGGACTCCCTGAGGGAGGTCCTCAGCCGGGACCGCAGACGATGAGGCCCGCTGTACTGGAGATCCTCTCTCCTGAAGAGAGCATCGCCCTCAAGGCATCCGCCGGCAGCGGAAAGACCTCAAACCTCAGCCTCAGGGTGGTGAACCTCCTCCTCGAGGGTGTCGAGCCCGACGGCATACTCTGCCTCACCTTCACGAACAAGGCGACCAACGAGATGTACGAGAGGATCATCGACACCCTCGCACACCTTGCCGGCGGAGATGCACCGGAGGAGAGGGAGGAGCTCCTCATGCTCGTGGAGTACTGGTTGAGGAAGGGCGGCTTCAGGGACCGCCACGAGGTCCTGGACCACCTGAGGAGCAAGGCGGCAGAGGTGCAGGGGAGGATCGTGAGGGAGATCTCAAGGCTCAGGGTCTCCACGATCGACAGCTTCTTCAACTCCATCCTCAGGCTCTTTCCCTTCGAGGCCGGGGTGCTGCCCGATTTCAGGATGATCACCGAATCGGAAGAGGAGGACCTCTACAGGGAGGCCTACGACCAGTTCAGCAGCGAGGTCCACTCCAACGACTCCGTAAGGCAGCTTCTGACAAACCTGGTCCTGCTGAGCGGCTCCGCCGAGCTCTCGCCCCTCAGGCTCCTTGACGGCTGCTTCAGAAGACTCCTTGCCGTGAGGACGGAGCTCGAAGGGACCGGCGGCTGGAGCCAGGGCCTGGATCATGGATCGGTGAGGGAGCTGCTCGATGAGTTCGGCCGGCTGAGGGACCTCGACCAGGGGCTCAGGGCCGAGGCAAGGGCCTTCGCCGCCGGGATGAAGGAGACCTATCCGGAGCTGAACGGGCAGGCCCTCGCGGAACTGAAGAGGTACGAAGAGGCAAGGCCGAACTCCCTTGCACGCCTCACCAGCCTCCGGAAGGAGAGGTACACCGAGTACAGGCCCTTCTCCTCCCTCGAATATCTTCAAGGGGTGCAGGAGGCCTTCCTCAGGCTAAAGGAGCTGTTGAAGGGTTACCTCAGGCAGAAGGGCGAGCTCTTCCAGAGGACGACCCTCCTGCTCTTCGGCGGTTTCCTCGATTACTCCGACAGGGCGAAACACGCCCTCAACGTCCTCGGGTTCAACGACGTCACCAGGCTCTGCCACAACCTCCTCATCGGCAGGGGCCTGATGAAGGAAAACCCCGATTACTTCTACTTCCGCCTCGACAGCAGGATCGAGCACCTCCTGATCGACGAGTTCCAGGACACGAGCGTTGTCCAGTGGAAGATACTGAGGCCCATAACGGATGAGCTGACGGCGGGGGTCGGACAGAAGGAGAGGCAGGGGTCCTTCTTCTATGTGGGGGACCCGAAACAGTCCATCTACAGGTTCCGCGGCGGTGAGAGCAGGCTCTTTGACACCGTCCTCTCCCTCTATCCGGGACGACTGAAGGCGCTGAGCCTGAAGAGGAACTACCGGAGCGGCAGGGCCATCGTCGACTTCGTCAACAGGCTCTTCTCCCATATCTCATCCCGCTACGGATACGACTACGAGGAGCAGGAACCAACCCTCACCGAGGAGGGCCTTGTGGAGATCAGGTTCATCAACAGAGGGGAGCTGTCCGGTGACCAGAGGGGGGCCGTTGCGGAGCTGAAGAGGGAGACGGTGCTCTCCTTCATCGAGGACCTCCTTTCCAGGGGTGTTCCACCAGGTGATATAGCCCTGCTGTGTCAGAAGAACAGGACCTGCGAGGAGTACTCCGAACTCCTCCGCAGCCACGGATACTCCGTCCTGACCGAGACGACGGAGGCCCTCACAGCAAGGCCCTCGGTGAGGGCGATGATGAACCTCCTCGGATGGCTTGCAGACCCCCGGCAGACGGTCGACCTCCTCGGCTTCCTCGCCTCCGTCCAGGGCCTCCTCGACGTCGAGGCGGTCCGCCGCCTCTTCTACCGATGTCCTCACTGGAGCGATCTCACCGCAGCCCTTCCCGATCTCCAGGGGAAGCTTGAGAGGCTCCTCTCCCTCGCAGGCCTGATACCGGTGTACAGGCTCATCGAGAGGGCGGTCGAGGAGTTCGACCTCCAGAGGGCCTTCGGCTACGACCCCAACATCCTCCGCATCATCGGGATGGCGGCCTCGGAAGAGATCTCAGACCCGCTGAGCATAGACGAGTTCATCGGCTTTCTGAACAGCCGCTCCTCGCTTAAGGCCCACATCCCTGCAGGGCTGTCGGAGAGGTCGGTACGGGTCATGACCGTCCATAAGGCGAAGGGGCTGGAGTTCCCCTACGTGATCCTCCCGGAGCTGGAGACCTCGATGGGTTTCGACTCCAGGAACACCCCCCTCATCCTGGACCTCGACGATGAGATGGCGATAAGGGGGATATACCTGAGCGAGAGCAGAGAGATCGCCTCCCTCGTCCCGGAGCTCGCGGAAGCCAGAAGCCGGGAAGAGGAGCGGATCATGACGGACTGTCTGAACCATCTCTATGTGGCGCTGACGAGGGCGATGGAGGGCCTGATGGTGGTAGCCGAACGGACGGCGGGGACCCTCCGGACCTCGGAGATCCTCTACGAGTTCCTCTCCGAGGGGTTCACCGACGGAAAGAGGGAAGACACCGGAGTGGTCGAGCTCTTCCGCACCGGCTCGATCATCCCCCGCGAGGGCGCCCCTGAAGGGGAAGGGCCGGCGCACGGCCGTCCGGCCCCTCCGGGCCCGGTGTTCCTGGAGGGTCTTCGCCGGTGGGCCTCCTCCAGGCATGAGGCGCCACTCACGGAAGCGGAGGGTGAAGAGGTCGAAGGGACCGAGGGGTACAGGGAGAGGCTCTTCGGCAGGGCGTTTCATCACGCTGTGGAGCTCTTCTGGGGCTTCTGCCTGGATTCGACGGAGGAGGCGGTCAGGAAGGTGAGGGAACGGTACGTGTCACTCGGTGAAGAAGAACTGAGGTCCATCGAGAGGAGGCTATCCCTCCTTGCGGCTGACCCTGACTTTCAGAGGCTCCTCAAGGGGCAGCAGAGGCTCCACGAGGCATCCTTTGTGGACGGATCCGCCCGGCACAGGATCGACTGCCTCGTCTTCGACGGCGGCACGGTGAGGGTGATGGACTTCAAGACCAGCAGCGACACCCCCCTCATGGAAGGATACGTAAACCAGCTGAGACGCTACCTCTGGATTGCGAGACGATGCTTCGGAGACCGATTCCCCCGGGTGGAGGGCTATCTCGTCTTCGCCGGAGAGGACCGGGTGGTCCTCCAGAGGGTCACGGAGTCCCCCCATGCAGCACGGGATGATATGGGTGGGCAACGGACTGCTTCCTTCTGAAAACCATCCGGAACAGATGGACAGGATAGAAGGTCCAGGGCCTGATGCCCTGAACAGATCGGGTTCTTTCATCGGCCCAATGGGCGCAAGTTTTCAGGTTGAAACAGGCCCAGCAGAAGGTGACCTTAAGACCGCCGAGCATTATGGCAAGAGGATGGCCGAGATAACCCTTCAGTTTTTGAAGGGGAAAAAGTAAGGAGGCACCCATGTGGCAGAGGATTTTAAGAACAGATGACGTTCCGGGATGCCTTTTCTCAGGCTTGGTCTCGGGATAGTATTTTCCCTCACGGTGCATTTACAATAACCTCTTTGCATCCTTCATTATCTCGGCAATAAAAGGATTGCCTTCATTTTTCATCTGTTTAAACTCTTCTTCAGTATACACAAGGGGTTCAATGGGCAGATCTGTAAGGTCAAGCACTTTTCCTATCCTGTCAAAAAACCGTTCTTTGAAGTCTCCTACGATTATCAGGTCAATATCACTTCCTTCATGAATCTCACCCTTTGCAAAAGACCCGTAAAGATACACCTCCTTCACTGGTAGCGTCTGCCGAAGTGTCTCTATGAACTCTTTTAATTCTTTAAATATCTCTTTACTTCTTTGAATATCAACTCTGCAGAGTCTAAGCACTCCTTTGCATCCTCCTCATCATAAAATTCTACAGGAGCCAGGTCCCCTCCAAGACCATTTGGATATCGGGTTGGTATGTAGTACATATCGAGTTTTTTTGCGTGACGGATAAGGGAAGAGAAATCTTCATTTATTTTAGAGCATTCCTTAATCAGTTCTTTTAGAGAGTGAGTGATTATAGAGGTATATCCATGCTCATACAAAAAGGCCTTTAATGCCTTTTCTGCAGCCTGTTGGGCTTGAAAACAACACCACTCATAGTGCTCAGCTTTAAGACTGTCCCTGGCGGCTTTATAATCTGCCTCTCCCTGTTTTAGCCACTTTTCAGTTATCCTTCTCATTATCAAATTATATCACAACTTAATTCTTTGACTTTACACCCACGTTCGACAGTCATAGGATAACAAAAGCTGATTTTATATGTAAAACCAAGGAGTTAGCGTAGTGTCGGATTTTTGGCGTGTTACTATGGAATTAACCCTTTAAATCTACCTTGAAGAGTCTTGGTGGAGACGGAATGTTCAATTTTT
>WGEZ01000016.1 GCA_015492515.1 Nitrospirota bacterium | reverse complement strand
GAAGAGGGACTCCCTCTTCAGAACTCCCCTTATCAGCCGGCCGTTACCACCCGTCACGACGGTGACGAACTCTCCCGTCAGAGAGGCCATCTCCCCGAGCAGCCTCTCCACTGCACCGGCCGTACCGTAAACGACACCTGAGATTATACTACTTTTTGTCTCCCTGCCTAAAGGCCCGGCCGGGGGGACGGGCCTCACGGCAGGGAGCCTCCCCGTAGCGGCGCTGAGGGAGGAGCACATCAGCTCCAACCCCGGCAGGATCGCGCCTCCGAGGAGCCTGCCGCCTCTGTCCACGAGGGTTATCGTCGTCGCCGTGCCGAGGTCCACCACCGCCACCCTCCCCCTTATCATCTCGTAGGCGGCTGCGGCGTTCGCTATCCTGTCAGGGCCGAGGGCACCCGGTTCCTCAACGTCCAGGACAAGCCCTGTGTCGAGGGAGTGTGTCACAACAAGGGGCGGAGCACCGGTGAGGCTGCTGAGGAGGCCGCTGAAGAGGTCGCTGTGGGAGGGCACCACGGAGGAGATGACCCCTCCTGCCGGTCCCCCTCCCTGAAGGAACCCCCTGAGCAGTTCTTCATAGAAGCCCCTCTCCCTGAGCGGATGGGTGGCGGTGGAGCGGGTCTTCAGCCCGGCCTCGTCGAAGAGGCCGATCTTTATGTTGCTGTTCCCTATGTCTATGGCCAGCAGTCTCTCTCTCATCTCAGGTGCACCACATCAGCTGCGGTCAGGACCTCCTCGCCGCCGGGGCTGGCTATCCTGAGGAAGCCCCTCTCGTCAACGCCCGCCACCTTACCGCATACGGAACCCCCGGGGGTGACGGCCTTCACGTACCTGCCGATGGTGCGGCTCATCCTGCAGTAGAGGGCCGTTATGCTCGAGGGGTCGTCCTGAAGAAGCCCCTGGAAGCCACGGAATGCCCGGAGTATCCCGATCACCATCTCGCCCCTCTCTATTCGCCTCCCCGTCTCTATGTACAGGCTCGTCACCCTCCCCCTCATCCCCGGAGGGATCTCCTCCTCTGCCATGTTGAGGTTGAGTCCTATGCCGGTGACGAAGAACCTCTCCCCGCCGCTGCACGCCGTTTCGGTGAGTATCCCCCCGAGCTTTCTCCCGTCCCAGCAGATGTCGTTCGGCCACTTCAGCCATAAGCCTCGTTGCAGGGCCCCCTCGATGCCGGGGCAGGACTCCACGGCCGCCACGACAGCAAGGGAGGAGGCAAGGGTCATCAGGGTGAGGCTTGAGGGAGGCAGGCACGGTCTTGTGAGGATGCTCATGTAGATATTCACCCCTGGAGGAGAGAACCATGACCTGCCGCGCCTTCCCCGTCCCCTCCTCTGGGTGTCGGCGATCACCGCTGCATCGCCCGGGTGCCTCCGGCGGCCGAGCTGCAGCGCGACCTCATTGGTGGAGTCAACCTCGTCGTACAGATAGAGCCTGAACCGTTCAGTTTCTGCCTGAGATGCTGCCAGGGATCGTAAATCTTTCGGCAATGATCCTGCGGAACCTCGGTGTATAGATGAGCTCATAAACATCCTCTTTGTCGGGAAAGAGGCTCAGGACCGCCTCCCTGGTCTCCTCCATCACCCTGCAGGCGTCCTCCGGAGAGAGCCCGGGCCGCATGAGGACCGCCTCTGCTCGGTCGACGACCGACCTCAGGCGCCTCATCTTCTCCTCTTCTGCCAGCTCCTCCATCATGGTCCTCTATCTGTCCGCGGGCCGCTCACGACCGGGAAGAAACCTCCCTCGACGGAGAGGCCCCTTCAGGCCGCGGTCTTCTCCGGCCATCCGCACTCCCTGCGAAGTATGCACTCACCGCACTTGGGCCGCCTCGCGGTACAGGTCTCCCTTCCGTGGAGTATCATCGCCAGGGTGAAGGCCGTCCATCTGTCGCGGGGGACCTGCCTCATAAGCTCCTGCTCAACCCTGTCGGGGTCCTTCGAGTCCACGAGACCGAGCCTGTTGCTCACCCTCAACACGTGGGTGTCCACGGCGATGGCCTGCCTGCCGAAGGCGGAGCCGAGGACCACGTTCGCCGTCTTCCTGCCCACACCGGGCAGTGAGGTGAGCTCCTCAAGGGTGTCCGGGACCCTGCCGCCGTACCGTTCCACCAGCGCCTTACAGCAGTTTATGACCTGCCGCGCCTTGTTCTTGTAGAAACCGGTGGGCCTGATCTCCTGCTCGAAGACCTTCGGGTCCGCAGAGGCATAGTCCCCGGCCGTCCTGTACTTCTTGAACAGCCCCTTCGTCACCTCGTTCACCCTCTTGTCGGTGCACTGGGCGGAGAGTATGGTCGCCACGAGCAGCTCGAGGGGGTTGTTGAAGTTGAGGGCGATCTTCGGGGCAGGATACTTCTTGAGCAGAAGCTCCACCACCTTCCTTGCATCAGCCATGGCGCTGCCTCTCCCGATGGATCATCTTCAGGGTGACGGAGGCCCGTCCCGTCCCCCGATGCCCCGCAGCAGGGGTCATTCCTCTTTCAGGATCACCACCTCTATCCTCCCCTTCAGGGCCTCGGCGAACCTCTCCGCATCGGATCGGTCGCCGACGATGGCGCCGTAATGCATCGGTATCGCCACCTTGGGGCTTATGTCAAGGGCGGCCTGCACCGCCTCATCAGCGGTCATCACGTAGGTCCCGCTCACCGGAAGGAGTGCGACGTCGATGTTACGGAAGGTCTTCATCTCCGGGATACGGTCCGTATCCCCGGCGATGTATATCCTCCTGCCGTCCACAGTGAATATATAGCCGACCCATCCCCTCTCCTTCGTGTGGAACTCCTTGTTCGTGTTGTAGGAAGGTACGGCCTCGACCTCCACACCCTTCACCTCGATCCTGTCGCCGGGCTTTACGACCCTCACATCTCCCCGGAGCTTTCCGGCACAGTCTGCGGTAGCCACGATCACGGTGTCCTCGGTCTGGATCTTCCGGACGTCCTCCGGCGAGCAGTGGTCGAAGTGCTCATGGGTGATGAGGATGATGTCAGCCCTGTCCCTTGTCTTGAGCCTGAAAGGATCGGTGAAGACCGTCACGTCCCTGCCGACGATCTTGAAACTGTCATGACCGAGCCAGTGGATGTTCTCCACCATCTTCTGCACCTCCTTTGCAAGGGTCTCCTGGACAAACAACAGCGGAACCATAAGGACTGCGGCGATAAAGAACGACCGCGGTCTCTTCATGACACACCTCCTGAAGCGGGGCCCTCCACCCGGCATATCGGCCTCTTCAGCAGCCTCTCCGATACGCACGGAGACAACCCCTTCATACTCCATTATACCTGATCGTGACGGCTCTTTTGAAATGGTTTGTTGAACGGCCGGCTCAAGGGGCGCGGGATCAGCCGCCGATCCTGTGGACCTTCATGAAGTTGGTCTTGCCCTGGGTGTGGAGTGGAGAGCTCGCAATGATGACGATCCTCTCACCCTTCCTTGCCGCCCTCCTCTCGATCAGGCTCTTCTCGACCTCGTAGACCATCTCGTCGGTGTTGCTGAGGGGTCTCATCTGCAGCGGCCTCACCCCCCAGAACAGCGACATCTGCCTCATCACCGCCTCATGGGGTGTGAAGGCGACGACGGGGACGGCGGGCCTGCACTTTGAGACGAGCAGCGCCGTGAAGCCAGAACGTGTGAAGGCGACTATGCACCTCGCCCTGACATCCTCCGCGGCCCTGACGGCGGCTTCGGCTATGGCCAGGCTCGCCCTGTCGTCACCGTCCGGATCGGGGAAGAGGCCCTTGAACACGCGGCGGGGGATTATGTGGCCGGCCTCGGTCGACTCGACGATCCGTCTCATCATCCTCACCGACTGGACGGGGTATCTCCCTGTGGACGTCTCGGCCGAGAGCATGAGGGCGTCCGTGCCGTCGATTATGGCGTTCGCCACGTCTGCGGCCTCCGCACGGGTAGGCCTGGTGTGCTCACGCATCGACTCCAGCATCTGCGTCGCCGTTATGACGACCCTGCACGCCTCGTTCGCCTTCCTTATGAGCTCCTTCTGGATGAGGGGGACCTCCTCGGGCGGGACCTCCACACCCAGGTCTCCCCTCGCAACCATTATACCGTCCGACGCCTTCAGGATCGAGTCGATCCCGGTGAGCGCTTCGGGCTTCTCGATCTTGGCTATCACCGGGATACAGAGCCCCTTCTCCCTCAGCCATCCCTTCACCGCCTTGACGTCGTCGGCCTTGATGACGAAGGAGAGGGCCACGGAGTCGACGCCGAGCCCGGTACCGAACCGGAGGTCGTCCCTGTCCTTGTCCGTAAAGGGGCTGAGCGATATCCGTGAATCGGGCAGGTTCACACCCTTCCGGCTGCCCAGCACACCGCCCTCCTTCACCCTCGCCTCGAGGGCGTCGGCCCTCCGGGCCGTCACCTTCAGCTCTATGAGCCCGTCATCGAGGAGGACGCGGTGCCCCTTCCGGATGTCCCTCAGGAGGGCGGGGTAGGAGATGTAGATAACCCCCTCCGAGGAGGGCGTCTCTCCGGGCTTGAGCAGAACGGTCTGTCCTCTCCTCAGCCTGAGCGCCCCCTCCTCGACGTCGCCGATCCTTATCTTGATACCCTGAAGGTCCTGAAGCACCGCCACCGGCTTCCCGATCACGCCGCTCAGTCTCCTGATCCTCTCGTGATACCCCCTGTGTTCCTCGTGGGTGCCGTGGGAGAAGTTGAGCCTCGCCACATCCATGCCCGCCTTGATCAACGACGAGATCACCTGCTCCGTGGATGTGGAGGGTCCGATTGTACAGACTATCTTCGTCCTTCCCATGACTGGATGACCTCGAGGGTCAGGACCGGCGACCCGCCTCGGTGAGAGCGGATCTTCAGGTGCGGTTCCGAGCCCCTCAGTGGACCGGGCCCGAGGACAGCAGCTTCTCGATCTCCTCGATTATGATGCTCCTTGATATCCCCCCGTGCAGAAAGGGCCTTCCGTTTATCAGGATCACCGGAAGGGTGATCAGTCCATGGCTGACCATCTCCCGTATCTCGGAGAACCTGTCGTCCTCTTCAAGGAAGAGGTCGACATACTCGACATGGACCATGCCCGGGTAGTGGAAGTCCATGGAGTTCTGCAGGTCCTCGGCTACGGCCTGGTTGTCGGCGACCTCATCCACTGCAGGGACGCTGAAGTTCAGATCCTCGAAGGGGTTGTCCAGTATCTGTATATGGATCCTGTTAAGCATACCCTCCTCTCAGTCGGAGTTTCTCGGTTCCTCCCTCGAGGGGGATCCGGAGCATGAAACCGTTCCTCCCCCTCGCCTCCTCATGGCCGGACCTGATCCACTCCCGGCACCTCAACCAGTTTGTTGTCGATCAGCCTGGCCCGGCCTATGACGACCGCCACGGCAAGGAGGACCGTCCTTCCTCTGTATATATTAGCATCCATGGAGGATATATCTGCAAGTGTCCAGGGATCGAAGAGGGACGCATACTGGACCTCCTTCACGAGGGGCTCGCCGGCGAGCCCTCTCTCCATGAGCGACCTCACCTCAGCGAACCCCTTCCCTCCTGAAAGGAGGGCCTCCTCCGCCTGGCAGAGGGTCCTGTAGATCACCGTCGCAGCCTTCCGCTCGGCGGGTGAGAGGTAGAGGTTCCTTGAACTCATCGCGAGGCCGTCGTCCTCCCTCACCGTTGGACAGCCGACCATCTCTGTGTCGATATCGAGGTCAGCGATCAGCCGTCTTATGATCACCGCCTGCTGGTAGTCCTTCAGACCGAAGTACGCCCTCGTCGGCCTGACGATGTTGAGGAGTTTGGTCACCACCGTGGCCACCCCCCTGAAGTGTCCGGGTCTGAAGGCCCCGCAGAGCCTCTCGGAGAGGCCCTCGACCTCGACGTAGGTGGCGAACCCCTCGGGATACATACCATCCACATCAGGGATGAAGAGGACGTCCACCCCCTCGGCCCTCAGCTTCTCCATATCACCCTCCACGTCCCTGGGGTAGGCCTGGTAATCCTCGGAGGGACCGAACTGGGCCGGGTTCACAAAGATGCTCACCACCGCGACGTCGTTTTCCTCCCTGCATCTGCTGACAAGGCTCAGGTGCCCCCTGTGGAGAGCACCCATGGTGGGAACGAACCCTATGGTCCTCCCCCTCAGGAGATGCCCCTTTGCGGTCTGCCGCATCACACCGGGAACCCTGATCACCTCCAAGGTCTCAACCCTCCCTGATCAGCTCCATCAATGTCTCTACCAGATCCTCCTCCCTGGCCCTCTTGATCACCCTGCCGTGGCGGAAGACGATCCCCTTGCCCTTCCCGCCGGCTATGCCGAAATCCGCCTCACGCGCCTCGCCGGGGCCGTTCACCACGCAGCCCATCACCGCGACGGTGAGAGGAGTGGAGAGGTCCTTGAGGTTCTTCTCCACCTCCCTTGCGATCCTCGTGATGTTGATGTCGCACCTGCCGCAGGTGGGGCAGGATATGATATTGACGCCCCGCTGCCTCAGCCCGAGGGACCTGAGGAT
>WGEZ01000015.1 GCA_015492515.1 Nitrospirota bacterium | reverse complement strand
TTGTACATCAGGATCCTCTTCCGGAGGGAGTATTCGATCTCCTCGTCCGTCTTGCCGACGCCGGCATAGACTATCCTCTTCGGCGGTATCCCGGCCCTCAGGGCCCTGTAGAGCTCTCCTCCGGAGACGATGTCGGCGCCGATACCGCTTTTTGCAAGGAGGCGCAACAGGGCCCCGCTTGAGTTGGCCTTCAGGGCGTAGCATACGATATGGGGGACCCCGCCGAAGGCCTCCCTGTAAGCGGTGAGATGCCTGACGATGGTCTTGTGGCTGTAGATGTAAAGGGGGCTGCCGTACTCCTCGACGAGGGCCTTCACCGGGACCCCCTCGGCGAAGAGCTCTCCCTTGACGTATCTGAAATAATGCATTCCGACCTCCTGAGAGGCTGTCAGGGTTTACGAGGATGCTGGCTGAATGCCCGATCTTCGACCGATGACGAAAACCAGCCGTGCAAACAAATCGATATTTCTTCCCGGAAGCCCCGACCTCCGGGCTTCACTATTTTTAACATAGCCCCTGCTCTAAAGTCAAAAACCGACCCTTCCGCAACGATTTCCTCCCGGAGGGCCGCGTGATGCTATAATACCGAGATCCAGCGATAAGAGAGTTAAACGAGGATAGCAGGGGCAGCACGATCGGGTCTGAGGGGTTTTGAATTTTGCGTAAGATTCACCCGAGGGGTGAACAGCAAAATTCACCTCGGAGGCGGGCCGGAGGCCCTGCCGAGAATGACCGAAGACCCCGTCGTGCTGCCTCACAACAGCGATTATCGCTGAATCCGGGTAATAGCAGATGTCGAAGAGGGCCGCCGGCAGGGTGGACATCTCGGACAGAAAGCCGTCCATCTGCGTCAACAGGGAATGCAGGCTGAGGAAGGCGGGCTGCAGGGGGTTCGAGGGATGTCCGGGATACAGGGGGAAGGGCAGGAGGGATCGTAAACCCCCTCCGGAGACCCGTTAGCTCTCCCGGAGCCCCTTCCCGGGGGCCTCCTGAATCCGCACCCTGGAGATGTCATGATCCGGTACGGTAGAGCGGGATTTCTTGACTGTTAACAGATCATACTTTATAATAAAAATACATAAAAAACCTGCTAAAAGCAAAGATGAAAGCACCCTGAAGCATCCTGTCGGAGAGAAGGGGAGGTAAGCAAAAGAGACGTAGATGAAGCAGCACGTGCCGTAAGGGGGGTCTCGTTCTCCACCTCTGATACATCAAACTCCAGAAACGGTGACCCGTCAAACCGTTGTTCCCGGGCCTTACCCCGCTCCACAGGAGAATGGGTAGTGGAGACATACGAATCAGGAGCGGTAGACTTCTACAAACGTGGGTCTTGCCGCCGTTTTACCAGGGTGAGGCTCAGAGATGTCCTGGATAGCCAAGATAACCCGACCGTGCCTCTCGGTTACCTATCCACGCCGGAGGCTGTTTCATCTCCTTGACCAGGCAGCGGCCCGTCCCATCACATGGATCAAGGGCCCACCCGGCTCTGGCAAGACCACCCTTGTCGCCAGCTATCTGGATACCCGCACCCTCCCCTCCATCTGGTATCAGGTGGATGAGGGCGATGCCGATGTCGCCACCTTCTTCTACTACTTGGGACTTGCGGCAAGGATGCTCTTTCCCGGAAACCTCAGGCCTCTGCCCCTGCTGGCCCCTGAGCATCTTGGCAGCATCTCCTCCTTCTCGCGCCGGTATTTCCGGCATCTCGTCCAGGTGATTAGACCACCCACCGTGCTCGTAATCGACAACTACCACGAAGCACCGGCTGGATCACGGCTCCACGAGATCATAGCAACAGGGCTGACGGAGCTCCCCCCTGGAGGAAGGGCGATCCTGATCAGTCATACCGATCCTCCACCAGCCATGGCCCGCCTCATCGCCAACCAGTCTGTACTGGTGCTCGGCTGGGACGAACTCCGGCTGACCCTGAGGGAATCCAACGGTATCGCGAGACTCCACTGTGGAAGAGGGCTGCCGAAGGAGCTCCTGAAGGATATGCACCTGAAAACGCAGGGATGGGTGGCCGGGCTCGTGCTGATGCTGCAGCAGGCTAAGACGATGCATCCCCTCTCGAGACCACCGGGGGAATTCATACCCACCAGGGTCCTCTTCAATTACTTCGCCGCCGAGGTCCTCCAGAAGACCGACCCGATGGTCCAGGACTTCCTCCTCAAGACGGCCGTCCTTCCCAGGATGACCGTCGGGGTGGCTGAGAAGCTCACAGGTCGACGCGATGCAGGCACTATCCTCTCGGAGCTTAACCGGAAGAACTGCTTCACCATTTGCCATCACCATTCTGAACCCCTATACCAGTACCATCCCCTTTTCCGGGAGTTCCTGCAAGCCTCCGCAAGGGACGCCTTCGGGTCCGGACGGCTTGTCCGCCTGAAACGGAAGGCTGCAGCACTGCTTGAGGCAGCAGGGCAACCAGACGATGCAATCGAACTCCTCCGTGAGACCGGTGACCGGGAGGAGATGTCCCGGATCGTCATCAATCAGGCCCCTGCCTTGCTCCGGCAGGGAAGGGCGCAGACCCTCTCTCAGTGGCTTGGGGAGCTTCCCGAAGAGATGCTCCAGAGGCTCCCCTGGGGGCTTTACTGGCTCGGAGCCAGCCGGTTGCCCTTCAACCCTGCAGAGAGCAGGACCCGCTTCGAGCAGGCCTTCGTCCGCTTCAGATCAAACAATGATATTACAGGGATGACAATGGCATGCTCCGGTATAATCGATGCGGTCCTGTTCGGGATGATAGGCCCCGGACATCTGGATCAGTGGATACCGATAACAGAGAAGCTCCTGACGGCCTCTCCCGTCTTCCCCTCACCGGATGTAGAGGCCCGTATCCTTTCCAGCATGTTCAGGGCCCTGATGATCAGGCAGCCCGGGCATCCCGAGATCGAGGGCTGGGCGGAGCAGGTCCTCAGGGCCTCAGAGACCGCAGAGGAGATCAACCTCAGGATGATGAGCCGCCTGGACGTTGCCTTCTATTACCTCTTTACCGGACGTCTCTCTCAGGCTGCCCGGGTTATTGACTCAATGCATCAATTGGCCTCTTCCCCCCGGGCATCCCCTGCATCCCTGACGATGCTTAAGAGTGTTGAGGCGATGTACTTCATGCTCTCGGGGGAGCGAAAGCCCTGTCTTACAGCGGTATCGGAGGGGCTGAAGATCGCCCGGGACACAGGCGTCCACATATGGAGCCACCAGCTCATGTCACACGGTGTGGCCGGGGCATTGAGCAACGGAGACCTCACGGCAGCGGGCAGGCTGCTCCGCGAGTGCTCATCAGACCCCCAGGGCAACCAACCGGTGAACAGTACCTACCGGTACTGTCTTTCAGCATGGAATGCCATGCTCAGAGGTGACATGGCCGAGGCGCTCCAGCACCAGAAAACGGCCCTCGAGCTCTCGGCAGAGCTCGGCATGCCCTTTATCGAGGGGCTGAGCCACTTCGGCATGGCACAGGTGCTGTTCGAACATAAAGAGCACCGGAAGGCCATGGCCCACCTCGCACAGGCCCGCCGGGTCAGCCGTGAAACAAAGAACCGGTTGCTTGAGTTCATGTGTCTCCTCAGCAGGGCCCACTTCGCCCTTGAGACCGGAAAGGAGCGTACAGGCCTGAGATCGCTCCGTCAGGCGATGGTCCTGGGCAGGGAAGAGGGTTATTCAAACTTCCTCTGGTGGCGGCCCTCGGTGATGGCCGGGCTCTGTGTGAAGGCCCTCCGGAACGGCATCGAGGAGAGATACGTACAGGGGCTCGTCAGGAAGCGGAACCTGGTGCCCGACTCCCCACCTCTTGATTGTGAAGGCTGGCCCTGGGCCTTGAAGGTCTATACCCTGGGAAGGTTCGAGCTGGTCAGGAAGGGAAAACCGCTCCGATTTCATGGCAGGGCGCAGCAGAGGCCTCTCGATCTTCTCAAGGCGTTGATTGCACTCGGTGGACGGGCCATACCTGTGGAAAGACTTGCAGATGCCCTCTGGCCTGAGGCAGAGGGCTACGATGCGTACCGTGCCTTTGTCACCACGCTGACCCGCCTCCGCCGGCTCGTGGGTCACAGGGATGCCCTTCAGCTCCAGGGGAGATGCCTGACCCTGAACGCACGGCTCTGCTGGGTCGATGTCTGGGCCTTCGAGCGTCTCCTTGGAGAGGCCTCTACACTGAAGAGAGAAGAGTTAGACAAGGTATGGTGCCTGACCGAGAAGGCCGTGGGGCTCTATCAGGGCCACTTCCTCTGTAAGGACATCGACCAGCCCTGGGCGGTCTCCCTTCGCGAGCGTACACGCAGTAAGTTCCTCCGCCACGTAAGAAAGACAGGATATAAACTCTGCCGGGCGAAGTGGTGTGATGAGGCTGTGCTCTGTTACCAGAAGGGCCTGGAGGCAGACGACCTTGCCGAGAAGTTCTACCAGGGTTTGATGAAATGTTATCACTGCCTCGGCAGATATGCCGAAACAGTGGCAGTGTATCAACGCTGCCAGAAGACCCTTGCTGCCCACGGGATTGAGCCTTCCTCCCGAACGAAAGCTCTTTACAAGGCTGTATGTTCAGACAAGCAAAAAATTTAACCCACCAAACAGTTATGAAGGGACCGTCTCATATTCTGGGAGGGACCGTCTCACTAACTGTGTAAATCCCATTTTTCATTGAACCCTGTCCTCGAATAAGTTGCCCACTTAATCCTTCTGGCTGGATGTTCTCAATATTCTCTGCAAGCCATCTAATTTTTTGTGTGATACGCCTTGCAATTGGTTTATCCGAGCTGGTTAAATCATCTATCGCCTCATCAAGAAGTTGGACATTAAGCACAAAAATTATTCCAGACCAAGTTCCTTAATTACAGTTTCTAAAGATTTCCCCCTCTTTCCTGATGACACTTGTTCTTTTTGTCTTCTTAGTCTTTGTAATAATTCTTCTCTTACGGATAACCCTTCATCAGGGTCGCCTATTAATTCAACCGGAGCCATGGGTATGTCTCCTTCCAGTAATCTCCATCAGCATAAGTTAATTTGGCAGCTTGAGTAGTCAAATCCGCTATTTTGTGGATAAGGGTTCGGTCATTAATTAAGATAACCTCTGTAGGCTGTACTGTATGTGGAGAAGGTCCCCATCTAAAAGCCTCTATTATCATTTCCAAATGGTTTTCAGCTATAGGTTGTTCTTGAAACTTTAATCTGTAGGTTTGCCTTTTAGTGATGGCTTCAAATATATCCATTTTTATTAGCATCCTAACATTCTTTTTTAACCTTATTCAATATCTGAGTAAACCATAGCAAACGAAGACAGTGGAGTCAAGGAAAAAATTTCATAAAATTGTTGCGAACCAAGATATTGTGCAGTATAATGAGTTTTTAAAATTTATTATACTGCTAAATAATAATCTTTATATTGAATTATGTTAGAGTTATTTAAAAATTTCTTATCATCTAAAGGC
>WGEZ01000014.1 GCA_015492515.1 Nitrospirota bacterium | reverse complement strand
GGCCGGGCCTTTAGGCAGGGAGACAAAAAGTAGTATAATCTCAGGTGTCGTTTACGGTACGGCCGGCGCCGTGGAGAGGCTGCTCGGGGAGATGGCCTCTCTGACGGGAGAGTTCGTCACCGTCGTGACAGGTGGTAACGGCCGGCTGATAAGGGGAGTTCTGAGGAGGGAATCCCTCTTCGTGCCGGAGCTCACCCTCACCGGCCTGAGGTTGATCTATGAGAGGAACAGGGTGCGGAGATGAACGAACTTAGAAGGGAGCCCCTGCTCGGAAGGTGGGTGGCGGTGCTCAGGGAGTCCATGAGGCCCGAGGAGTACCGCTTCGCCGTGGAGACGAGGGCCACGGGCCGGTGCGACCTCTGCGAAGAGGAGCACGGCGAGGAGGTCTTCACCAGCAGGGACGACTCGGGCAGATGGCTGGTGAAGGTCGTCTCCAGCAGGGACCCGATCTTCTCCACAGAGGGTGACCTCGCCAGGAAGGGGGTCGGGATGTACGACAGGATGAACACCTTCGGTGCTAACGAGATAGTGATAGAGTCACCCGACCATGACCACCAGGCGGAGGAGATGGGTCCTGCACAGATGCTGAGGGTCCTCGATGCATTCATAAACAGGACGGTGGAGCTCGAGAAGGACGCCAGGATCAGGTACATATTCATAAACAAGAACTACGGGATCCTCTCCGGTGATCCCTACGGTCACCCCCATTCCCTCATCACCGCCGTTCCCGTGATCCCAAAGAGGGTGAAGGACGAACTCGACGGCGCCAGGCTCTACTACGACTACAAGGAGAGGTGCATATTCTGTGACATCATGCGCGAGGAGGAGAGGATGCAGGACCGCGTGGTGATGGACAGCCCCTGTTTCCTCGTCTTCTGCCCCTATGCCACGAGGTTCCCCTTCGAGTTCTGGATACTGCCGAAGCAGCACAGGTGCTCTTTCAGGGAGATCGGGGACGAGGAGAGGAGGGACCTCTCGAAGGTCCTCACCGTTATGCTGAGGAAGCTCAGGAGGCTCCTGAACGATCCGCCCTACAGCTACGTCATCCACACTGCACCGAGCAGGATACCGAGGAGGAACCAGTGGCACACCCTGAGCGAGGACTTTCACTGGCACATCGAGGTGATGCCCAGGATAAGGAGGTTAAGCGGGTTCGAGCTCGGCTCCGGCATGTATACACTGAGCACATCCCCGGAGGATGCAGCAAAATACCTAAAGGAGGTCTCTCATGGAGATTAAGAAGATCCTCTTTCCCACGGACTTCATGGAAGGTTCGTCCTATGCCGTTCCCTACGCCGTGGACCTTGCGAAGAAGTACGGTGCAAGACTCTACATCGTCCACGTGATTCACGAGGTGACGAAGGCCTCCGGCCTGTACGTGCCCCATGTGACGCTTGATGAGCTGTACAGGGGGATGGAGGCGGAGGCCTGGAAGGAGATCAGACGCGTCTACCTGGAGGAGCTGAGGGGCTTCGGGGATGTCGAGTATGTGGTGCTGAAGGGGATCCCCTACGAGGAGATAATCGCCTTTGCAGAGGAGAAAGGGATAGACCTGATAGTGATGGGCACACACGGGAGGAAGGGCCTCGACAGGCTCTTCTTCGGCAGTACAGCCGAGAAGGTGGTGAGGAACTCCAGCTGCCCCGTGCTCACCGTCAGGGCGAAGGAGTTCTCCTCCTGAAGGGCTGAGATCGGGACAGCCCTCTGAAGGCAGGGTGCAGCAGGATGGCGGTGCGTACAGGTGTCCTGGTAATCGGGGGTGGTCCGTCGGGGGCGACGGCTGCCAGGCGGCTCTCAGAGGCCGGCATCGACGTGGTACTCCTTGAGAAGGACCTCCACCGGAGGAAACCCTGCGGCGGTGCGATACCCTCGTCCGCCTTCGATGAGCTCGACATCCCCCTGAAGATGCCGCACAGAAGGGTGGAGAGGATCAGGTTCGTCTCCCCCTCTGACAGGAGGCTCGATATCGAGCTGAAGGGGGGGTGCATCATCGTCGTGGACAGAGGGGGGTTCGATTCGATGCTCAGACACCTCGCCATGGTTGCCGGCACACAGGTTCTGGAAGGGGAGTTCGTTGACCTCCGGGCCCGTAACGGGAGGCTGGTCTCCACGGTCCGGATAGGAGGGAGACCCCGGGTGATCGAATCGGATTACCTCATCTCCTCCGACGGGGTCAACTCGAGGGTGAGGAGGGCCCTCGGTCTCGGGGCCGTGAGTTCCGCATACACGATCTCCTGCGAGATAGAGGGGCTCCGGAGCGATGTCTGTGAGTTCTGGTTCAGTACAGAGCATGCCTCCCGCTTCTATTCATGGGTCTTCCCGAGGGTCGATCCCCTCGGTGAAGGGGCTCTCTCCACCGTCGGTACAGGGGTGAAGGAGGGGGGGAAGGGGAGGCTCTATCTGGAGAGGTTCCTCAGGCGGCTCAAGATCGTGATCGACGACGAGATTACGCCGAGGGGGTTCAGGATACCCCTCTGGGAGGATGGGCCCTACCGGGCGGGCAACGTGCTCTTCGTCGGTGACGCTGCATCGCAGGTGATGCCCTTCACCTATGAGGGGATCTACTATGCGATGAAGTCGGGCGAGTTCGCCGCAGAGGCGGTAATCAACGGAAGGCCCTCCCTGTACAGGAAGCTCTGGCGCGGCAGGTTCTATTCAAGGTTCAGGTTGATGAGGACGCTGGAGAGGGTCTTTCTGCAGAGCAACGGGATGGTGGAGAGGCTCCTGGACATATTCAGCAGGCCCGAGGTCCAGGAGGCCTCGATGCAGCTCTGGCTGAAGAAGGACCCCGACCGCGGGAGCCTCCTCAGCTATATAAACCTCTTCAGGAAGTTCCTCCGTTGAGCCTCAAGGCCGCTGTTGCCCTCTCCCTCACGATTCACCTCACAGTGGTCTCCCTCATGCTCTGGATGAAGCCCCGTCCCAGCCTCAGCCATGAGGAGCCCCCCCTCATGGCAAGGCTCATCGTGCCCGAAGAGAGGGCCGAGCCGCCCCGTGAACCGGTGAAGGAGCCGGGGCCCGTGAAGAGGTCTCCGGCACCTCCGGCGGAGAGGCGGTCCGCACCGGAGGCACCGATGCAGAGGCGTCCGGAGAAAGAGGAGGGGGTGGCGAGCCCCCCTCCCGCTCCGCCGACACCGCCTGCTCCCGGTGGGGCAGAGGTGCAGAAGGAGGCGCGCCTTCCAGGGCTGAAAGAGCTCCTTGACAGGGAGATGATCGAAGAGATCATGAGGGGCGGGCCTTCGAAGAAGGAGGAGGAGAAGGGGATAACCTTCAGCACGGAGGAGCTGAAGCACTACAGCTACATGCTGAGGCTGAAGGAGAGGATCGAGCGGATCTGGAGATACCCACCCGAGGCCGTAAGGCAGGGCATATACGGAGACCTCTACATCAGGTTCACGATAAAGAAGGACGGCCGCCTCGGTGCGGTGGAGCTCGTCCGGACCTCCGGTTACATGGAGCTTGACAGGGCCGCCCTCCAGGCCCTCAGGGACGGCGAGCCCTACTGGCCCTTGCCCGAGAAGTGGGGGGTGGAGGCGATCACCGTCACCGGCCATTTCATATACACCCTCTACGGCACCTTTCTCAGATGACGCCGCCATGGACAACCACGGCCGCACCTGATATAATACCGTGGGCAGCCCGGTCTGCGGCCGGCCGGGGTTGCAGGGGGCCCTGTTAAGCCGGATGCAGACCGCTCGACCCTCCTGCCCTCATCAATCGATCCGCTCAAGACGGTGGAGGTGATCGGCACATGCTCGATCCCGTCGGGGTCCCTCGAGGGCCGGGGCAAGTGTCCGGCCCACTTCACGGTGTATGCGGGAGGCGGCAGTTGAGGACGATCTACACGCTCGGTACGAGCAGACGGACGGAGGAGGACTTCGTGGAGATCCTCAACTACTACGGTATCGAGGTGGTCATCGATGTGAGGCGCTTCCCGAGGAGCAAGCTCCCCACGTACAACAGGGATTACCTGGAGGGGCTGCTGAAGGACAACCGCATCGAGTACCTTTACCTCGGTGCCGAGCTCGGAGGCTTCAGAAAGGGTGGATATCTGGAATACACGGAGACGGAGGAGTTCAGCAGGGGGGTGGAGATGCTCGAGGAGACGGCGGTGGGGAGGACATCGGTGATCCTCTGTGCCGAGAGGTTCCCCTGGAAGTGCCACAGGCGCTGGATTGCCCGTGAGCTCGCCGGGAGGGGCTGGCATGTAGTGCATATCATCGACAAGGGGAAGGTCTGGGAGCCCCGGTGAACCCGGGGAGGGATCACGGTTGCTCACCCGAGGGCGAGACCGCCTCGTCGTCGTTACGATATACTAATAATAACCGGGTCCGGCGACAACCGATCTCGACGGTGGCTCCCCCCGTCGATCCCCTCATCGCTGAATCCCGGACTTAAGGTGATGGCTCAGTTGATGGTATGGGTTTCTGGAGCGACATAAAGAGGGACTTTCAGGCGGTCTTCGAGAGGGACCCCGCCGCCAGGAGCAAGCTCGAGGTGATCCTCGGCTATCCGGGATTCCACGCCGTCTTCTTCCACAGGATCAACCACAGGCTGTGGAAGATGGGCGTTCCCGTCCTGCCCCGTCTCCTATCCCACCTGGTGAGGTTCGCCACAGGGATAGAGATCCACCCGGGGGCCAGGATAGGGCCGGGCTTCTTCATCGACCACGGCATGAGCGTGGTCATCGGCGAGACCGCGGAGATAGGCGAGGACTGCCTGCTGTACCAGGGGGTCACCCTCGGCGGGACGGGAAAGGAGAAGGGTAAGCGCCATCCCACCCTCGGAGACCACGTCGTGGTGGGAGCCGGGGCAAAGGTGCTCGGCGCTATCAGGATCGGCGATTATGTTAAGATAGGTGCCAACGCGGTGGTCCTCAGATCGGTGCCTGATTACTCCATAGTGGTGGGGGTTCCGGGCAGGGTCATAAAGAGGAAGGTGATGAGGATCACCGACTACGGTGTGGAGGAGACCCTCGATCACGTCCATATGCCGGACCCTGTCGAGGAGAGGTTCAAACAGCTCGAGGGCTACATAGGCCAGCTTGAGAAGAGGATAGAGAGTCTCGAAGGCAAGGGAGGCAGGATGAGGATCTACAACACCCTCAGCGGAAAGAAGGAGGAGTTCGTCCCGCTGGAGAGCGGCAAGGTCGGGATGTACGCCTGCGGTGTGACGGTCTACGACTACTGCCACATAGGACACGCCAGGAGCGCGATCGTCTTCGACGTCATAAGCCGCTACCTCAGGTACAGGGGCTTCGACGTCAAGTTCGTGAGGAACTTCACCGACATCGACGACAAGATCATCCGCCGCGCCGAGGAGGAGGGTATAGCCTGGGACGAGGTGGCCAGGAAGTACACCGAGGAGTACTACAGGGATATGGACGCCCTCGGCGTGGCGAGGGCTGATGTGGAGCCGAAGGCGACGGAGCATATACCTGAGATCATAGCCATGGTCAAGACCCTCCTGGCCAAGGGGTACGCCTATCAGGTGGACGGCGACGTCTATTTCGAGGTGAGGAGGTTCCCGGGGTACGGAAAGCTCTCGAAGCGTTCGATGGATGAGATGATGGCCGGTGCGAGGGTGGAGGTGGACGAGAGGAAGAGGGACCCCCTGGACTTCGCCCTCTGGAAGTCCTCCAGGGAGGGTGAGCCCGCCTGGGACAGCCCCTGGGGTCCGGGCAGGCCCGGCTGGCACATAGAGTGCTCTGCAATGAGCATAAAACACCTCGGAGAGACCTTCGACATCCACGGCGGCGGGGCCGACCTCATCTTCCCCCATCATGAGAACGAGATAGCCCAGTCAGAGGCCTCCACGGGGAAGCCCTTCGTGAGATACTGGATCCACAACGGCTTCATCACCGTCTCCAGAGAGAAGATGTCCAAGTCCCTCGGCAACATATTCACGATAAGGGAGATCCTGGAGAGGTTCGACCCCGAGGTGGTGAGGGTCTTCCTCCTCTCCACCCATTACAGGAGCCCCGTGGAGTACTCGGAGGAACAGCTCCTCGAGGCCGAGGTCTCGGTCAACAGGTTCTACTCCACCGTCATGAGGATCGACGGCTACCTGGCCAGGATGCCGGACAGAGAGAGGGTGACACCCGAAGAGGCTGTCCTGAGGGAGCTGCTCGGAGGGTTCAGGACCGGGTTTGAGGAGGCGATGAACGACGACTTCAACACCGCCCTCGCCCTGGGTCAGATGTTCGAACTCCTGAGGGAGCTGAACAGGTACCTCGATTCGAGGCCCTCGGGCCAGGGTGCAAGGGGGCTTGTGAAGGAGGGTGTAGAGCGCCTCCGGGAGGCGGGGAGGGTGCTGAACATATTCCAGAGGAGCCCGAGGCAGTGGCACCTCTCGCTGCTCAAGACGAAGGGGATCCCTTTAACCGAGGAGGAGATTGAAAGAAGGATCGCCGAGCGGCAGGAGGCGAGGAAGGCCAGGGACTGGCAGAAGGCGGACTCGATCAGGGACGAGCTGCTGAAGAGAGGGATCGTCCTGGAGGATACAAGGGAGGGGACCCTCTGGAGGGTCAGGGTGGGGACCGAGGCTTAGCCTCCGGATGGTTTCAGCGAAGGTGGGATCTCGAAGGAAGGGGAGGCATTGGCTCTACGGGGTCAACCCCGTAAAGGAGGCGCTGAGGTCCGGGAGGACCGTCTGGGGTGTGTACCTCTACAGGGAGAGGACGGACAGGACCGCAGAGGAGATAACAGCCCTCGCCACCAGGAGGGGGATAGATCCGGTGCCGGTCGATAGGGCCTTCTTCTCCGGGTTCCCGAAGGGGCACCAGGGTGTTGCCGCCAGGGTCGGCCCGGCGAGGCGGTACAGCCTGGATGACCTCCTCGCCCTCTCCAGCCGGAGTGGTGAGCAGCCCTTCTACCTCGTCATCGACGGAGTGGAAGACCCCGGCAATCTCGGGGCCATCATAAGGACCGCAGAGGCGGGCGGTGTCCAGGGGCTCATCCTCCAGAAGAGGCGCGTTGCCTCCGGAGCGACGGTTGCCAAGGCCTCGGCCGGTGCCGTGGAGTACCTGCCCGTGATCGGTGTCCCGAACATAAAGCAGGCCATAAGGGCCCTGAAGGAGCGGGGCGTGACGGTCTACGGCGCCGAGGCAGGGGCTGAGGCGCCATACTGGTCCGCAGACCTCACCGTCCCCCTGGCCATCGTCCTTGGCTCCGAGGGACGGGGGATCAGGAGGACCGTGAGGGAGTGCTGCGACGGGCTCATCGAGATACCCGTCCTCGGAAGGGTCGGCTCCCTCAACGTCTCCGTCGCCGCAGGGGTGATCATCTACGAGGTCCTCCGCCAGAGGCGCGGCGCAGGCCGGGGTGAGGATGCCCCTTGAAGCTCCAGGATTGACATTTGTATAATAAATGTTCTATCTTATTAAGTTAAACAAGAGTATCCGTTCAATGACTCTATTCATTGGCGAAGCCACCGTAGCTCAGTTGGTAGAGCAGCTGATTTGTAATCAGCGGGTCAGGGGTTCGAATCCCTTCGGTGGCTCCAGAGTGGGCGAGAGGCGGCAGGCGGGGAATCTGCATATACGGGCCTGTTGCTTGGGAAAGGAGAGGTTCCCGAGTGGCCAAAGGGGACGGGCTGTAAACCCGTTGGCTCTGCCTTCGGAGGTTCGAATCCTCCCCTCTCCACCATGCAAGTGGCAGATGAGAGGCGGCAGGCGTTCAGGGAGCAAGGAGCATGTAACAGGTCAGGCAGCAGGGGACGGACACGGGAACATGAAAGACGGGCTTGTCCCTTGTCACCTGTTGCTTGTCACTTGAACGCGGGAATAGCTCAGTGGTAGAGCGTCGGCCTTCCAAGCCGAGGGTCGCGGGTTCGAATCCCGTTTCCCGCTCCAGGGATGACATCATGTCATTACGCTTTGCTGTCATAAGGCAAACTTCGTTTGCCCGATGGGTGGTCATTTGATCTCTTATGTCGGTCGTTATCGCGATGCGGTCGAGGACGACTCATGACCATGCCTGACCATCAGATGACCATTTATGACGCCGAAGGTGCATGACTTGAGCGACTCCGAAGATGATGACCATTTTATCTGCCCATGTAGCTCAGTTGGTAGAGCACGTCCTTGGTAAGGACGAGGTCACCGGTTC
>WGEZ01000013.1 GCA_015492515.1 Nitrospirota bacterium | reverse complement strand
TGCCCCACGGCACAGAGTCCGGTCCCCGTGTATTCATCCCTCAGCCGTCAGGGCGTCATGCAGCTCGGCGGCGTTGACGGGTGGGACGGGAAGGCGGTCTCGTCGGTCAGCTGGATGTCGGTGACAGGATATGAACGCACGGGGCACATTGTTACGCTTCGCTTGTTTGGTTCCCCTGTTCAGGTCAGTCGCGCCCGGACGGTCTGCTGCCGGGATCGTCCGTACGGCCTATATAACACCTCGGAGCGGCTTCGCTCTTCAGAGTGTACGCATTGTGAGCCAACGCCCCCGAGACCTCCGTGATCGATGGGTCTGGCTCCCCGGGCCGGATTCGAACCAGCGACCAAGTGGTTAACAGCCACCCGCTCTGCCTGCTGAGCTACCGGGGAAGCACAACTCTATTATATAACCGAAACAGCGGTGTTTTGTCAAACCTGGAGGTTTGCTTTTTGGGCCGTTGAAAGGTTATGATTAAGGACCCTGAAAGCAAGGAGGAGACGATGATAGGAATAACCACAGAGGCGGCTCAGATGGCCAAGGAGCTGCTCGCACGGGACGGCAAGGAAGGCTGGGGCCTGAGGCTCTACATCTACGGAGGCGGCTGAAGCACCTCCTACGGCCTCGACGTGGCCGAGAATCCCCTGGAAGGGGATAAGGTGATAGAGAAGGACGGCCTGAGGATCTTCGTGGACGAGCCAACCTCCAAGGCCCTCTCGGGCACCGAGATAGACTACGTGGACGACGGTAAGGTCCAGGGCTTCGTCCTCAGGAGCACGGGGACGTCGCAGGACTCGGGCTGCGGCTGCTGCTGAAGCACGCCTGCTGAGGCCCCTACGGTACGGAATGTTTCCCCTGCACAGACCGAGGAGGCTCAGGAGGAACGAATCCATCAGGAGGATGGTCCGCGAGACCTCCGTCGGCCCCGACGACTTCATCCTGCCCCTCTTCGTGACCTCCGGCAGGGGGGTGAAGAACCCCGTGGCCTCCATGCCGGGCTGCTTCCAGGAGTCTCCTGACGAGGCGGTGAAGACGGCGAGGGAGGCCCATTCCCTCGGCATCCCGGCGGTGATCCTCTTCGGGATACCCGAGGAGAAGGACGAGACCGGTTCGTCCGCCTTCGACCCCGAGGGGGTCGTCCAGACGGCGGTGAAGGCCCTCAAGGATGCGGTCCCCGCACTCACGGTGATCACCGACGTATGCCTCTGCGAGTACACGAGCCACGGCCACTGCGGTCTGGTGAAGAACGGCGAGGTCCTCAACGATCCGACCCTGGAGCTCCTCCAGAAGGAGGCCCTCTCCCACGCCCGCGCCGGTGCAGACATGGTGGCACCATCGGACATGATGGACGGCAGGGTGAAGGCCGTCAGGGAGGCCCTCGACGGCGAGGGCTTCACCCACATCCCCATAATGAGCTACGCCGCCAAGTACGCCTCCGCCTTCTACGGCCCCTTCAGGGAGGCCGCCGAGTCGGCGCCGCAGTTCGGCGACAGGAGGGCCTACCAGATGGACCCCCCGAACATCCGGGAGGCCCTCAGGGAGGTGGCCCTCGACATCGAGGAAGGGGCGGACATCGTGATGGTGAAGCCCGCCCTCGCCTACCTCGATGTGATCGCGAGGGTGAAGGAGGGCTTCCACGTGCCGGTGGCCGCCTACAACGTCTCCGGCGAGTACTCCCTGGTGAAGGCCGCCTCGAGGCTCGGATGGGTGGACCACGACAGGATGATGCTGGAGATCCTCGTTTCGATAAAGCGCGCCGGCGCCGACATGATCCTCACCTACTTCGCCGCCGAGGCGGCGAGGCTCCTGAACGGGTGAGCCGCCCACCTGAGGCCTCGTAAGACCCCAGCCGGCCCCTTCGGAGGACCCGTTCCACCGCGCCTCCGCGGCAAAAGGCCGGGGGAATAGGTTATACTATAAGACAGTGCCCGAACCGGCCTTTCGACCGGCGCCGAGACCTTCAACGACCCGATAAGAGGAGGTTTTTTTCCCATGGCCCGTATGCCCGTGAGCATCGAAGAGGAGATGAAGACGAGCTACCTCGATTACGCCATGAGCGTGATCATCGGCAGGGCCCTGCCCGATGTGCGCGACGGGCTGAAGCCCGTCCAGCGGAGGATACTCTATGCCATGTTCCGCGAGGGGCTGCTTCCGGGCAGGAAGTACTCGAAGTGTGCAGGCGTGATCGGAGAGGTGCTGAAGAAGTACCACCCTCACGGGGACACGGCGGTGTACGACGCCCTCGTCAGGCTCGCCCAGGACTTCAACATGCGTTACCCCCTGATCGACGGACAGGGCAACTTCGGCTCCCTCGACGGCGACCCGCCCGCCGCCTACCGGTACACCGAGGCGAGGCTCGCGAAGCTGGCCGAGGAGCTCCTCAAGGACATAGACAAGGAGACGGTGGACTTCGTGCCCAACTTCGACGAGACCACGCAGGAACCGGTGGTCCTTCCAGCGAGGGTGCCCAACCTCCTGATAAACGGCTCCTCGGGGATCGCCGTCGGGATGGCCACGAACATCCCGCCCCACAACCTGGGGGAGGTCGTGGACGGCCTGGTTGCGCTCCTGGAGAAGCCCGAATCCACGGTGGAGGAGCTGATGACCCGCATAAAGGGGCCTGACTTCCCCACCGGAGGCATCATCCACGGGGTGGAGGGGATCGTCGATGCCTACAACCACGGCCGGGGCATCGTGAAGGTCCGCGCCAGGTCCAGGGTGGAGAGGCCGCAGAAGGGACCGGAGCAGATAATCATCACCGAGATCCCCTACCAGGTGAACAAGGCGAGGCTCCTGGAGAAGATAGCCGAGCTGGTGAGGAACAAGAAGATCGAGGGGATCTCCGAGATAAGGGACGAGTCGGACAGGGACGGCATCAGGGTCGTGATCGAGCTGAAGAGGGGAGAGATGGCCCAGGTGGTGCTGAACAACCTCTACAAGCACACCCAGCTCGAGAGCACCTTCGGCATGATCATGCTCTCCCTCGTCGGAGGGCAGCCGAGGATAATGAACCTCAAGAGGCTCCTCGGCCACTTCCTCCAGCACAGGAGGGAGGTCGTCCTCAGGAGGACCCGCTTCGAGCTGAGGAAGGCGGAGGAGAAGGCGCATCTGCTGGAGGGGCTGAAGGTCGCCCTCGACCACCTGGACGAGATAATCAGCCTGATACGGACCTCACGGAACCCTGAGGAGGCGAAGGCCGGGCTCGTGACCAGGTATCCCCTGACAGAGGTGCAGGCCCAGGCCATCCTGGAGATGAGGCTCCAGAGGCTGACCGCCCTGGAGAGGGAGAAGATCGTCAGGGACTACAGGGAGACCCTCAAGGAGATAGAGCGGCTGAAGTCGATACTGGCCAGCGAGCAGCTGGTGAACGAGATAATCAGGCAGGAGCTGGAGGAGATAAAGGCCGCCTACAGCGACCCGAGGCGGACGGAGATAACGGCCGCCGCGAGGGAGATAACCATCGAGGACCTGATCACCGAGGAGGAGATGGTGATCACCATAAGCCATAACGGCTACATAAAGCGCAACCCCCTCAGCGAGTACAGGAGCCAGAGGAGGGGCGGCAAGGGGCTGATCGGGATGGAGACCAGGGAGGAGGACTACGTAAAGCAGCTCTTCATTGGCTCGACGCATGACTACATGCTCTTCTTCTCGAACCTCGGCAGGCTGTACTGGCTGAAGATCCACCAGATACCCGAGGCGGGCAGGGCCTCCAGGGGGAAGGCGATCGTGAATCTCCTGCAGCTCAAGGAGGGTGAGAAGATCACCACCGCCATACCGGTGAAGGACTTCAGCGACGGCTACCTGGTGATGTTCACAAAGAAGGGACTGGTGAAGAAGACGCCCCTCCGGGAGTTCAGCAACCCCAGGGGCAGGGGGATCATAGCCATCAGCCTCGAGGGGGGTGACGAGCTCATAGCCGTGAGGATGACCTCCGGCACCAACGACCTCATCGTGGGGACCACGGCCGGCCTCGCCGTCAGGTTCAGGGAGGAGGACGTGAGGCCGATGGGGAGGACGGCCATCGGGGTGCGGGGCATCAGGCTCGGCTCCGGTGACGAGGTCGTCTCGGCAGAGGTGGTCCAGGAGAGGACCACCATACTGACGGTGACGGAGAAGGGTTACGGCAAGAGGACGAGGGTGGAGGAGTACCCGGTCCACAGGCGGGGCGGCAAGGGGGTGATCTCCATCAAGGTGACCGGGAAGATCGGCAACGCTGTGGGCCTGCTCCAGGTGAGGGACGACGACGAGATAGTGATGATAACCAACGCCGGCAAGCTGATCAGGACCAAGGCGGAGAACATATCCGTGCTCGGCAGGAACACCCAGGGTGTGAAGCTGATGGACGTCGATCCCGGGGACAGGATCGTGAGCATCGGCAGGGTGGCCGAGAAGTGAGGCGGTGACGGTATGGGTCTTCTGAATACAGTGACGGGACATGCAAGGCCGAAGCGGATCCTCCTCAGCTCCCTCGGCAGGGGGAGGATCGCCACCACATACCTCTTCACCGGTGAGAGCGGCATAGGCAAGAGGCTCGCCGCACTGGAGTTCGCAAAGGCGGTCAACTGTCTCGACCCCGTGAGGGACGGCGCGGACCGGCTGGACGCCTGCGACAGGTGCAGCTCCTGCAGGAGGTTCGCCTCCGGGACCCACCCGGACCTCTTGATGGTCGGACCCCGGGGGGGCACGATCAGGATCGAGGCCGTCAGGGAGGTCCAGGAGTTCCTCTCCTTCACGGCCTACGAGGCTGAGAGGAAGGTGGTGCTGATGGACGACGCGGAATGCATGAACCTGCCTGCCTCGAACGCCTTCCTGAAGACCCTGGAGGAGCCGCCGGCGAAGAGCCTGATAATCCTCGTGACCATGTCTGCGGAGAGACTGACCGACACGATCCGCTCAAGGTGCTTCAGGGTGAGGTTCTCCCCCCTGAACAGGGAGGAGACCCTGGAGGTGATCAGGCGGAACCTCCCCGGAGCGGACGAGGAGACCCTCGAGAGCCTTGCAGGGCTCTCCATGGGGAGGCCGGGGCTCGCCCTCCGGGAGGAGGGCACCCTCCTGAGGGAGACCCTGGGCGGCATGGTGAGAGGTGTTGCAGGCGGCGGGATCGAGGTGGACTGGAACGACAGGGAGGAGATGGAGGCGTGGCTCAACCTCTTCACGGTGGTCCTGAGGGAGCTGATGGTGCTGAAGCTGGCACCCTCGGAGAGGAGGCTCCTCCTCGGCGGCCGGCTCTCGGAGGGGCTGGCTGCAGCGGCCGGGGGGACGGACCTCCAGGAGCTGACGAGGCTCTACTCGGAGCTGACCGCCCTCGCCCGACATCTGGGGTTCAACCTCAGCAGGCCCATAACCGCCAACTACGTGAGGTCCTTGATCGACGCGGGGATCAAGGGCCGTGGAAGAGGACGCTGAGCCCGCAGCCCGGCAGAGGGCTGCAGGGCACCAAGAGGTGAAGACGTGATGGAGACATCGGTAAAGGACGGAGACCGTAAGAGGGGCGTCCGCCCCGTGGGTGTCAGGTTCAAGCCCTGCGGCAGGATATACAGCTTCGACCCCGGCGGGCTGGAGCTGGCCGTGGGCGAGAAGGTGGTCGTGGAGTCCATGTTCGGGCTCACGATCGGGACGGTGGTCCAGATACAGGAGGAGCCCCTGCACCCCCAGAAGGAGCTCAAGCCGATACTGAGGAAGGCGACCGAGGAGGACATCAGGACCGCCGAGGGGAACAAGCCCCTCGAGGCCGAGGCGATGCGGTTCTGCCTGGAGAGGATAGCGGCGAGGGGGCTTCCGATGAAGCTCGTCTCCACAGAGGCGACCCTTGACAAGAAGAGGATAATCTTCTACTTCACCGCCGATACGAGGATCGACTTCAGGGAGCTCGTCAAGGACCTCGCCTCGAAGTTCAGGACACGGATAGAGATGCGCCAGATAGGGGTGAGGGACGAGGCGAAGCTGATAGGAGGCGTCGGTGTATGCGGGAGGGAGCTCTGCTGCAGGACCTTCCTGTCCAACTTCGCACCCATCTCCATCCGCATGGCGAAGGAGCAGGAGCTGGTCCTCAACACATCCAAGCTCTCGGGGGTGTGCGGGAGGCTGATGTGCTGCCTCAGCTACGAGTACGAGGGCCGGGTGGAGGAGGCCGAGGAGGCAGCGGCCGAGGAGCCGATGGAGGCCTCCCTCTACGAGGGCGGCCTCTCCGAGGGGTTCCTCTCCACCCTCCCGCGGGAGGCCGCGGGAGGCGGTGAGAGGGCTGCCGAAGGGCCGTCCAGAAAGAGGCCCCCCTCCAGGAGAAGGGAGCCTCCCGCCAGGGAGGAGGCGCCGCCCTCCGGCGAAGAGCCGCCGGTGAAGGGTGCTGCTGCAGGGCCTGAAGCCCGGCCGTCCGTCGCCGGGGAAGCGGCCCGGCAGGACAAGGGTGCCGAGCCCGGCGGGACGGAGGAGGCGCGGACCCTCAAGAAGAAGAAGCACTACTTCAGGCGGAAGAGGCGGAGGAGGAAAAGGAGGTAGGATGGCGAAGTTCTACGTCACCACACCCATCTACTACGTCAACGACGTCCCCCACATAGGGCACGCCTACACCACCGTAGCGGCCGACATCCTGGCGAGGTTCAACCGCCTCCTGGGCAAGGAGGTCTTCTTCCTCACAGGCACGGATGAGCACGGACAGAAGGTCCAGAAGGCGGCCTCCGAGAGGGGGCTCACACCGCGTGAGTACGCCGACAGGATGGTGGAGAACTTCAGGGGCCTCTGGAAGAGGCTGAACATATCGAACGACGCCTTCATAAGGACCACGGACGGAGAGCACGTCAGGGTGGTCCAGGAGGTGCTCCAGACCCTTTACGACAGGGGCGAGATCGTGAAGAGGCCCTACAGGGGCTGGTACTGTGTGCCCGACGAGCGGTTCTGGACCGGGAAGGAGATCGTCGACGGCAACTGCCCCGAGTGCGGCAGGCCCGTGGAGGAGCTGGAGGAGGAGAACTACTTCTTCCTCATGTCCAGGTATCGGGAGAGGCTCATCAGGCACATCGAGGACAACCCCGGCTACATCCTGCCCGAGACGAGGCGGAACGAGGTGATGGGCTTCCTCACCTCGAGGGAGCTCGGAGACCTCTGCATATCGAGGCCGAGGAAGAGGCTCTCCTGGGGCATACCCCTGCCCTTCGACGAGGACTACGTCACCTACGTCTGGTTCGACGCCCTCCTGAACTACTACTCCGCCACCCGCTACCTCGCCCCGCCCTCCGGCCGGGGGTGGTGGCCCGCCGAGCACCACATCGTGGGCAAGGACATCCTCACCACCCATGCGGTGTACTGGTCCACCATGCTGATGGCCCTCGGGATGGAGCTCCCGGGAAACATCTTCGCCCACGGCTGGTGTACCGTGGAGGGGAGGAAGATGTCGAAGTCCCTCGGCAACGTGGTCGATCCCCTGGAGGTGATAGACCGGTACGGTGTGGACGCCTTCAGGTACTTCCTCTTCAGGGAGGTCCCCTTCGGCCTCGACGGAGACTTCTCGGCCGATGCACTGGTGGCGAGGATCAACAGCGACCTGGCCAACGACCTGGGCAACCTGGTCAGCAGGTCGGTGACCATGACCAGGAGGTACTTCGGCGGAGAGGTGCCCGAGCCGACCGGCGTGGAGGCCGAGGCGAAGGGGCTCGCCGAGGGGTTGCTGGAGAGGGTGAGGCGCCGGATGGAGCGGCTCGCCTTCCAGAAGGCCCTGGAGGAGATCTGGACCCTCGTGGCCTACCTGAACAAGTACATAGACACGAACCAGCCCTGGGCACTCTCCAGGGACCCGTCGAAGAGGGACCGCCTCGGCACGGTCATCTACACCGTGCTCGAGGGCGTGAGGTTCCTCGCGGTCCACCTCCGGCCCTTCATGCCCGGAAGCTCGGAGGAGATCTGCAGACAGCTCGGTCTCGACGGCCCTGTGGAGGACCTCGCCGGGCTGAGGTGGGGCGGGCTGAAGCCGGGCACCAGGCTGCCGAAGCCGAGGCCCCTCTTCCCGAGGATCAAGCCCGGTGAACCCCCAGCCGGCGGGGAAGGCCCGGAGGGCCGGTCCCTGATCGGGATCGACGACTTTGCAAAGCTGGAGCTGAGGGTGGGGCGGGTGAGCCGCGCGGAGAGGATCAAAGGCTCGGACAAGCTCCTCAGGCTCGAGGTGGACCTCGGGGAGACGAGGCAGATCGTTGCAGGCATCGGCAGGGCCTACGAGCCGGAGGACCTGGTGGGCAAGAGGGTGGTGGTCGTGGCCAACCTCAGGCCTGCGAGGCTGATGGGCGTGGAGTCCCGGGGTATGCTCCTGGCGGCCGGAGAGGGGGACGAGCTGAGCCTCATAACGCCGGAGAGGGAGGTCGGTGAGGGAACGAGGGTGAGATAGGGAGGCCGGCGCCTACTGCCAGCTCGTTACATCGCTGTCTTCACCTTCGCCGCCCGGAGAGCCGTCCCTTCCGTATGAGTAGAGGTCGTACTCGCCGTGCGAGCCCGGTGACTGGTAGATGTAGGGCCTGTTCCAGGGGTCCCTGGGTATCACGCTCTTCCTCAGATACGGGCCGTCCCAGCCCTCCACCCCGGGGTCCTGGAGCAGGGCCTCGAGCCCTTCCGAGGTGGTGGGGTACCTCCCCGTGTCGAGCCTGAACTGGTCGAGGGCCTGTCCGAGGAGCTCTATCTGGGCCTTTGCAGCGGACTGCTTCCCCTTGCCGAGCCTGGGGAAGAGCTTCGGCCCCACGAGGGCTGCAAGGAGCCCGATGATCACCATCACAACGAGGAGTTCGATCAGGGTGAAGCCCCTTCCGTCTCTGATTCTATCGGTCATTGATCCTCCGTCACGAGCCTCGGCTCGAGTTTCTTTCCATGAAGGCAGACACAATTATAGCATCTTTGCCGCTCCTGACTCAAAAGGCCGCTCAGGGCCTGAGGCCGTAGGTGAACCAGTCGATCAACTCCCCACCCGCCGGCCTCTCGTTGTAGACGAGGAAGGCCTCGTAGCAGCCCCTCTTCAGGGTGAGCATCGAACGGTAGGCGTTGAGCCCCCTCACCGCCTCCCAGAAGGTCTCCGGCATGGTGTAGGTGCTGTACCGGTACTGCATCATCGCCTCCCTCTTCAGCTCCAGCACCGGGGTTATCTCCACAAGGGTGTTGTACCTGAGGGGGGAGCCGACCTCGTACATGGCCACCGAGAAGCCGTCCATCAGCCCGAGCACGGCCCAGGCCGCGGTCCTGTGGTCGGGATGGGGCTCGATGATCGACGGGATATAGACGATCTCGGGCCTGAAGCCCGCTATCACCCCCGAGAGGGCCTCCTTCAGCTCAGCCGCGCGGGAGGGGAGCCCGCCGTCGGGAAGGCCGAGGAAGGTCACCTCCACATCCAGCACCCTGGAGACCCTCAGGGCCTCCTCCCTCCTCAGCCCCGGGACGTCGTCGATCTCCTCCTTGACGAAACCGTCCAGGGCAATGCCGCCTCCGTCGGTGAGCATCACGACCAGGACTTCGGCCGCCGCCCGCCTGTAAAGCGCCAGGCTGCCTCCGCAGCCGATCACCTCGTCGTCCGGGTGGGGTGAGACGACGAGCACCCTCCCCGCCTCCGGCGGTGTGTAGGTCTCGGAGACCGCCTCCCTCCGACCGGTTCGGAATGGGGCCGTTAGGCGTCTGAATACCCCCATCACCTCCGCAGGCTCCGGTATCGCTCCGGTGCTCCCGGGTTCGGCATCGATCCGGCGGCGGTGCGGGAGAGGGCCTTCAGCACGGCTTCCCCACCAGGACGGAGCACCTCGAATGGCTGAGGACGTTCCGGGAGACGCTTCCGAGCCTGCCCTTCAGCCCCCTCAGCCCCCTGCAGCCGAGCGCTATAAGGTCAGCCTCGAGCCTCTCCGCCGCATTCAGTATCTCCGTGGAGACGTCTCCGACCTTCGTAACCCCCTTCACCACCGGGAACCTCCCGGCGAGGCAGCCCTTCGCCCTCTCGATGATCCTCTCCGACTCGGCGAACTCCGCCGACCTCACCTCTGCAACGAAGCCCTTCACCTTGTCGTCCATCTCCAGGAAGTACCTCTCCGGTATGTCGGGATGGAGGGACCACACCACGTGAAGCACCGTCACCTCCGTACCCTCCCTGAAGGGGATGGTGGAGAGGAACCTTGCGGTCTCCTCCGCCTCCTCGCCTCCATCGGTGGCGAAGAGGACCCTCATCCCCGCCGGCACCTCACGGCGGGGCTGCTTCACCACCAGGACCGGCACCGGCGAGTCCACCGCCACGGCCCTCGCCACGCTTCCGGTGACCAGGGACTTCAGCCCCGTGAGCCCCCTTGAACCGAGGACCACCAGGTCCACCCCTCCCTTCGCGGCGGCGTCCACGATCACCCTCTCGGGCGAGCCCTCGAGGAAGGCCGTGCTCAGCCTGGCACCGAGGGGGGAGAGGACCTCCACGGCGGCGTCGAGGATCTTCGGTGCGATCTCGTACTTTATCCGCTTGAGGCTCTCGTGGTAGGAGGCCCTGTCGCCCCTGAAGGGGACCCAGCTTATCACGTGGAGGACGGTGACCTCGTCCTCTTCGGTGAGGTGAAGCCCCGTCAGGAACCTCGCTGCAGCCTCGGAGTGTTCGGAGCCGTCTGTGGCAAGCAGTATCTTCATGGTGCGCAGCGGTATTATACCATGAAAGCCGTGAGCAGGACCCCCTCTCCGGATTTCGGGACCCGCCTCATATGATAGAATATCAGTATGGCCACCGTGATGAAGAGGGTGAACGATTACCTGGTGAGGGGCCTCTGGAGCGTGGACGTCAACTCCCTCGGCAGGGTGAGGGCCTTCCTGGTCAAGACCCTCAGGCTGCTCTACGTGGCGGTACAGGACTTCACCGAGGGGCAGCTCACCCTGAGGGCGATGGGGCTCGTCTACACCACCCTGCTGTCGCTGGTGCCGCTGCTCGCCGTCAGCTTCTCCGTGCTCAAGGCCTTCGGGGTGCACAACCAGGTGGAGCCCTTCCTGAACAACCTTCTCACCCCCCTGGGGCAGAAGGGGGTGGAGCTGACCCAGAGGATCATAGGGTTCGTCGAGAGGATGAACGTGGGGGTCCTCGGCTCGATAGGGCTCGCCCTGCTGATCTACACCGTCGTCTCCCTCATCCACAAGATCGAGGACGCCTTCAACTACATCTGGAAGATCAGGAGGCCGAGGAGCTTCGCCCGGAGGTTCAGCGACTACATGAGCGTCATCCTCGTGGGCCCTGTGCTGATCTTCTCGGCCATAGGCCTCACCGCCTCCGTGATGAGCACGGCCGTGGTCCAGAGACTCCTGGCGATCGAGCCCTTCGGCACGGCCGTCTACTATGCGGGCAAGGTGATACCCTACGTCTTCGTCTGCGCCGCCTTCACCTTCATCTACATCTTCGTCCCGAACACAAGGGTGAGGTTCGGCTCCGCCTTCGTGGGCGGTCTCTTCGCAGGCGTGCTCTGGGAGACGACGGGCTGGGCCTTCGCCTCCTTCGTGGTCTCCTCCACCAGGTACGCAGCGATCTACTCAGGGTTCGCCATAATGATAATGTTCATGATCTGGCTGTACATCAGCTGGCTGATACTCCTGGTGGGTGCGAAGGTCTCATACTACCATCAGTACCCCCAGTTCCTCACCGTGAGGAAGGAGCCCCTCCTGCTGAGCAACAGGCTGAAGGAGAGGCTCAGCCTCATGGTCATGTTCCTCATCGCTTACAACTTCCATCACAGGGGACCCCGCTGGAGCATGGACTCCCTCGTGGAGCACCTGAGGCTCCCGGTGGAACCGGTCCAGGAGGTGCTGGGCCTCCTCGAGAGGAAGGGGCTGATCGTTCAGACCGGCGACGACCCGCCGGTCTACCTCCCTGCAAGGGACCCGGGGTCGATCACGCTGAGGGAGATCCTCGTCTCCGTCAGGTCCGCCGAGGAGGAGATCTCCCATATCGAGGAGAGGTTCCTCTCCATCCCTGAGGTCGACGCAGTCCTCGGCCGGATCGACGCCGCAGCCGGTGAGGCCCTCGGCGACCGCACCTTGAGG
>WGEZ01000012.1 GCA_015492515.1 Nitrospirota bacterium | reverse complement strand
TTTCAGGACCCCTGCCCCCCCTCGGACAAGGGGAAACCTGAAGCATGGGGGGCAGGAGGGGCTGAAACGATTCACGGGTCTTAGGCACCGAGCTCCTCTCCTGAAGAGAGGAGCGGCAGTGCATGAAGCTCCACACCCTCCGGCTCCACCGGAGAGCCCGCGCGGCTTCAGGGTAGTTCAATCGTTTCAGGACCCCTGCCCCCCTCAGACAAGGGGAAACCGGAAGCATGGGGGGCAGGGAGGGACTGAAACGATTCACGGGTTACCTTCCCCACCCGTCTCAACCGGTTCCCTGTCCCGTTCCTCTGCACCGATCCCGTATTTATACAGCCTGTGTCTGAAGGACCTGAAGCTGAGGTTCAGCAGCTTGGCGGCCTCCGTCTTGACACCGGAGGTGATCTCCAGGGCCCTCTTGATATAGCCCTTCTCGATCTCTTCGAGTATCTCGTCAAGGTCGACGCCGCCTTCGGTCAGTTCCGGGAGTCTGCCTTTCCTGAAGGTGACCTCCTGAAGCTCGGGGGGCAGATCCTCCGGCAGGATGAGCTCCTTTTCCGACAGGAGCACTATCCTCTCGATGACGTTCTCGAGCTCCCGCACGTTCCCGCCCCACCTGTAGTTCACCAGCGTCCTCATCGTCTCAGGTGCGAACCTTATCCTCCCGGCATCGAGCTTCTTCAGGAAGTGCTCCACCAGCAGGGGTATATCCTCCTTCCTCTCCCTGAGCGGCGGGATATGTACGGGGATCACGTTCAGTCTGTAGTAGAGGTCCTCCCTGAACCCACCCGTCTTCAACGCCTCCTTGAGGTCCTTGTTGGTGGCCGCTATAACCCTGACGTCGACCTTTATATCCGTCGTCCCTCCCAGGCGCCTGAAGGTCCCGGTCTCGATGACCCGGAGGAGCTTCGCCTGGAGGGCGTAGGGCATCTCCGCAATCTCGTCAAGGAAGATGCTTCCGCCGTCGGCGATCTCGAAGAGCCCCTCCTTGTTTTGATCGGCTCCGGTGAAGGCACCCTTCATATACCCGAACATCTCGCTCTCGAGGAGGCCTTCGGGAAGGGTTGCACAGTTGATGGCCACGAACTCCCGCTCCGATCTCGGACTGAGGTTGTGGATCGCCCTCGCCACGAGCTCCTTTCCCGAGCCGCTCTCACCGGTGATGAGCACGTTCAGGGAACTCTGCGCTATCTTCGGTATCGTGTTCAGCAGCTCCTGCATCCCCGGACTCCTGCCTATTATGTTCTCGAGCCTGTAGGTGGTCCTGATCTCCTCCCGCAGGATCTCCAGCTCCTTTCTGAGCCTCCGCTTCTCGAGGGCCTTGTTCACGACTATCCTTATCTCGTCGATCTTGAAGGGCTTGTGTATGTAATCGTAAGCGCCGAGCTTCATCGCCTCGATGGCGTTCTCCGTCGTTCCGTAGGCCGTGATCATTATCACCAGGGTGTCTGGAGAGAGTTCCCTCGCCTTTCTCAGCACCTCGAAGCCGTCTACACCGGGCATCTTGATGTCGGTGATCATCAGGTCGAAGATCTCCTTCTCCAGGAACTCGATCCCCTCCTCTCCGTCCATGGCGGATGTCACCTCATAGCCCTCGGATTCAAGGAGTATCCTGAGGATCTCGTTCATGCTCCTCTCATCCTCGACAATGAGTATCCTGTCAGTCCTCCTGGTCATGATCCCACCCTCTCACGGCCGTTCGGCTGCCTCCTGTCCCCGCGGAGGGGGATGGTCACAGAGAACTCCGTCCCCTTTCCCTCCTCCGAGAGGACGCCGATGTTTCCGCCGTGTTCTTCGACTATCCTGTATGCGATGGAGAGCCCCAAACCGGTCCCTCCTTTCTTCGTACTGAAGAAGGGATAGAATATCTTCTCCAGGTTCTTACGGGCTATGCCCTCTCCGCTGTCACTCACCTTCAGTATAACACTTTCATCATCGGTATAGACAGAGAGCCTCACCTCGCCTCCTTCTCCCACGGCCTCTACCGCGTTTGTGGCGAGGTTCCACAGGAGCTGCCTTATCTTCTGTTCATCGGCGACGATCTCGATCCCCTCCTGGACATCCCTCTCGATCCTCACGTTATCGGCCGTATTGTCAAGCATCTCGGCCACCTCGGAGACCACCACGGAGAGGTCGAACCGCTTCATCACCGGCGGCCTGGGGTTACAGAACAGGAGGAAGTCGGTGACGATGTTATCGAGCCTGTCCATCTCTGATATGGCCATATCCATCAGACGTCTCTTCGTCTCGGGAGGGAGCCTGTCCTCCTTCAACATCTCGAAGGAGCCCCTCATGGAGGCGATAGGGTTCCTCAGCTCATGGGCGATGCTCGCTGAGAGCTCTCCGATGGCGGCGAGCTTCTCCTTCTGCTTTATCTCCTCCTCCATCTTGATGATCAGCGTGAGGTCCTGGAAGGTCCCTATGTAACCGAGGACCTCCCCGGTGGAGCTCCTGTTCACGGAGATGTTCATCCCGATATGCCTCGTCTCATCGTCCCTCATGATCTCTCCATGGTGCCTGCCCATCTCCGGAGGTATCGAGAGGAAGGGGAAGACCTCATCGATGGGGTGGTAGAAGACCTGCTCCCGTCTCAGCCCCGTTATCCTCTCCGCAGCCCTGTTGAAGAGCCTTATCCTGCCAGAGGAATCGAGCGTGAAGAGTCCGCTCGGCACGTTCTCGATCACCTCCAGATGGAACCTGGAGAGCTCCCTCAGGTCCACGTCCTTCTCCTGCAGGCTCTCCGCCGTCTTCTCCAGCCTGGAGACAAGGTATCCCATCAGGTATGCCGTCAGGTACAGGCCGGTGATGTTTATGAATATGTTGTAGAAGAAGTCCCTCACCTGAAGGTTGGGGTTGAAAGCGACGGGGATGACCCTGTAGAACTGCAGGTCTATGACGGCGCCGTAGAGGATGCCCCCAAGGGTCGCCAGCAGATAACCGCCCCTCCTGCCCAGGACTATGGAGCCTGCAATGGTCACGAGGATGAGCAGGAAGGAGAACCAGCTCTCTATCCCGCCCGTCAGGATGACCAGGACGACGATGCTCAGCACGTCGATCACCAGCTGGAGATAAGCGAAGAGACGCTGGCTGGCCAGAGTATCCGGAACCCTCTTGAAGATGATGATATAGGTCAACGAAGGCGCGTAGAAGAGGAAGAGGAAAAGATAGATGGCATTGGTGGTGTAGAACTGCTTGAGCCTGATGTCGAGAAAGAATATCGAGCCGAACAGGAGGGTGACGAAGAGGAGACGGAGGAGTATCAGGGTCTTTATCTTCTTCTTGAACTCATCAACAGACATCCGGTAAATGGGACGGCTGCCCGCAACGGTTGCGGGCAGCCGTCGTTGCCGTTACTCTATCAGGGTGATGATCTTGAATATCGGCAGATACATCGATATCACGACGAACCCGATCGTGACGCCGAGGAAGACGATCAGGATGGGCTCTATCAGGGCCGTGAGGTTGGATACGGCGGCATCGACCTCGTCGTCGTAGAAGTCCGCTATCTTGCTGAGCATCGTATCGAGGGCTCCCGTGGACTCACCCACGGCTATCATGTGGTTCACCATGGGGGGGAAGACCCCGGACTTCATCAGGGGCTCTGCGAGGGTCTTGCCCTCGGAGACAGAGGTCCTCACCTCGTAGATCGCCTTCTCTATGACCTTGTTCCCCGAGGTCTTCGCCGTGATCTCGAGACCGTCGAGGATGGGCACCCCGCTGCTCGTGAGGGTGCCGAGGGTCCTTGTGAACTTAGCTATGGCCGTCTTCTGGAGAAGCACTCCGAAGACAGGTAGTTTGAGCAGTATCTTGTCTATGACGTACTTCCCCCTCTCGGTCTTCCTGGCCTGATAGATGAAGACCGCGGCCGCGACGATCGCACCGATCACTATCAGCCCTCCGATACCGCCGAGGAAGTTGCTGACGCCGATGACTATCCTCGTGGGGATCGGGAGGGTTCCGCCCAGCTGGGCGAACATCTTGGCGAAGGTGGGTACGACGACGACCATGATCACCGCGATAACGATGATGGCGATGGTGGTGACGACGGCGGGGTAGATCATCGCGCCCTTCACCTTCTTCTTCAGCTTCATGGTCTTCTCGATGTAAGCGGCCAGCCTGTTCAGGATCGTGTCCAGTATACCCCCTGCCTCACCGGCGGCCACCATGTTCACATACAGCTCGCTGAAGACGCTCGGGTGCTTCTTCAGTGCATCGGCGTATGTGGAGCCGGCCTCGACGTCGATCTTCACCTGGCTGATCACCTTTGCCAGCTTCTTGTTCTCCACCTGTGTGGAGAGTATCTCAAGGGCCTGCACGAGGGGCAGGCCGGCGTCGATCATGGTGGCGAACTGCCTCGTGAAGACCACGATGTCCTTGTCCCTGATCCGACCGAGGGTCAAACTCAGTCCCTTCGCCTTCTTCTCCGACACCGCCGTGGGGACTATGTTCCTGCCCCTGAGCTGGCTTATCACCTCCTCCTTCGAAGAGGCGACGATCTCTCCGGATTCGATCATCCCTCTGACGTTTTTACCTGACCATTGAAATACGGTTGCCACGGTCTCCCTCCTTTATGGCTTTTTACCGTCTTCGCACCGCCGTGGGTTGTTTGCCTCCAGCCGCATGGGCAGGCTCTCCGCCCTTCTGCATCAGGGACAGCATCTCTTCAGGGATCGGGGAGCGTCCGAGGGCGTCCTCATAGGATATGAGGCCCTTTGCATAGAGATCGAAGAGGGACTGGTTCATCGTCTGCATGCCGAACTTCGCCTGCCCTGTCTGCATCATGGAATAGATCTGGTGCACCTTGTCTTCCCTTATCAGGTTCCTTATCGCCGGGTTCGGGACCAGTATCTCCACGGCGAGTACGCGCCCCTTGCCGTCTCTCCTGGGGAGGAGCTGCTGGGCGATGATACCTTCGAGCACGAAGGAGAGCTGCACCCTCACCTGATCCTGCTGGTGAGGGGGGAAGACGTCGATGATACGGTTTATCGTCTGAACCGCAGAGTTGGTATGGAGAGTGGCGAGGGTGAGGTGCCCTGTCTCGGAGACCCTCAGGGCAGCCTCGATGGTCTCCAGGTCGCGCATCTCACCGATGAGAACCACGTCCGGGTCCTGCCGGAGGATGTATCTCAGGGCGTCACGGAAGGAGGCCGTATCGGCGGTCACCTCCCGCTGGTTGACGAGACATTTCTTGTGAGGATGGAGGTACTCGATCGGGTCCTCGATGGTTATTATATGCTCGCATCTCTCCGAATTTATCCTGTCTATCATCGCGGCAAGGGTGGTCGTCTTGCCGTGCCCGGTCGGGCCCGTCACCAGTATCAGACCCTGCGGCTTCTTCACCAGCTCGTTGACCACCTCCGGCAGGCCCAACTCGCGGAAGCTCCTGATGCTGAAGGGGATAGTCCTGAAGGCCCCTGCAACAGCACCCCTCTGCATGAAGATGTTCGCCCTGAACCTGCTGAGCCCCTTGACCCCGAAGGAGAGGTCCAGCTCGTTGTGCTCCTCGAACCTGTGCTTCTGCGCGTCGGTCAGTATGCTGTAACAGAGGGTCTTCGTCTCCGCTGGGGTGAGGGGGGGATGATCGAGGGAGGTGAGCTTGCCGTCGATCCTCAACCTCGGCGGACTCCCGGTGGTGACATGGAGGTCCGAGGCCTTCCGCTCGATCATGGTCTTCAGAAAGTCGTATAGAGTAGCCATTTCTCAGCCTCTCCTATAAATTATATAATACAACACCGGCAGATAAAAACGGGCACTTACGAGTTTAAATAAAATTTAATATCCACCGCAACCCCTGAACAGCGCCTCCAAACCCGGACGTCCGTCATCAATCACCGAAGGTGACCCTGAGCACCTCCTCGATGCTCGTGACGCCGTCCTTCACCTTGTTGAGCCCGCTCCTTCTGAGGGTCTTCATCCCGAGCCTTATGGCCAGCTTCTTCAGCTCCTGTGCAGAGGCCCCCTCGAGTATCAACTCCTTTATCTCGTCCTTCACGGGCATCACCTCATAGAGGGCGATCCTGCCCTTGTATCCGGAGTTGTTGCAGACAGGGCAGCCCTTCCCCTTGAAGACCTTGACGTCCTTCAGCTCATCCTTCGTAAAGCCGAGCTCCAGCAGCGCCGTCTCGGGCACCTTCTCCTCGGCCTTGCACTGCGTGCATATCTTCCTCGCCAGCCTCTGGGCGAGTATCAGTATCACCGATGAGGAGACCAGGAAGGGCTCGATCCCCATGTTAAGCAGCCTCGTTATCGTGCTCGGTGCATCGTTGGTATGGAGGGTGCTGAGGACGAGGTGCCCTGTCAGGGCGGCCTTCACCGCTATCTCGGCGGTCTCAAAATCCCTTACCTCACCCACCATCACGATGTCAGGGTCCTGCCTCAGGAAGGACCTGAGGGCGGAGGCGAAGGTGAGGCCGATCTCCTCCTTCACCTGCACCTGGTTGATGCCGTGGAAGTTGTACTCCACGGGGTCCTCGGCGGTCATGATGTTTATGCCCGGTTTGTTCAGATGGTTCAGGGCTGAATAGAGAGTGGTCGTCTTACCGCTGCCTGTAGGGCCTGTGACGAGGACCATACCGTAGGGTTTCTCGATGGCGTCCATGAAATCCCTCAGCTGGTCCTCCTCGAACCCGAGCTTGGTCATATCTATCTGGAGGCTCGATTTGTCAAGTATCCTGAGGACGGTCTTCTCGCCGAAGAGACAGGGCAGGGTGGAGACGCGGAAATCTATCTCCCTCTTCTTGCCGAGCTTCAGCTTGATCCGCCCGTCCTGAGGCAAACGCCTCTCGGCGATATCCAGCTTGGACATGATCTTCACCCTCGAGGTCATGGCGTTCTTGATCTTTATGGGAAGGTTCATGACCGTGTAGAGGACACCGTCGATCCTGTACCTCACCCTCAGCGAGTTCTCATAGGGTTCGATATGGATGTCGCTGGCACCGGCCTTTATGGCGTTGACGAAGATACCGTTGACGAGCTTGACGATGGGGGCCTCGACCTCCCTGACGATCTCCTCCTCCTTCTCCTCCACCGCCTCGATATGGTCAAGGGCGCTGCCCACGATCTTGTCGAACTCCTCGACGTCGACGGTTATCGGCTCTTCCGTCTCGAACTCCTCGTCGCCCTCCTCGTCCGTGAATGTGAAGTCCTTCGGCTGGATCACGGAGGAGCCGGCCTTCGCCTTCACGAGATCGCTCCCCTTGCCGGCGTAGTACTTGGTTATCGCCTCGATTATCGATGATTCGCTCGCCACGACGACCTCCACGTTGTATCCGGTCATGAACTTGATGTCGTCAATGGCGAAGATGTTCGAAGGGTCAGACATGGCCACCGTCAGGGTGGCTCCGACCCTGGCAACGGGTATTATGAGGTACTTCTTCGCCATCTCTGCAGGGATCAGCTTCAGGACCGAGGGGTCTATGGTGTAGTCCGAGAGGTTTATCGAGGGCACCCCGTACTGTTTGCTGAGGAAGGAGACGAGCTTCTCCTCCGTTAGGTAACCGAGCTTGACGAGTTTTGAACCGAGCCTCCCGCCCTCTTTCTTCTGCAGGTTGAGGGCCTCCTGCAGCTGGGTCTCGGTCACCAGGTTGGCGTTGAGGAGGAGTTGTCCTATCTTCACAGCCATTACAACTTATAAAATAACATATTTTCGGATAAAATGGAAGTGCCGCGGTCAGTAAACCCCGGGGCCCTCCTCCTCCCGGGGCTCCCTCCTGAAGGCGAGGTAGCCGATGAGGCCGAGCTGTACCAGGGGCAGGATGATCAGCAGGGCCAGCCACCTGTTGACCCAGAGGTTACTGCATATCCTCATCCAGACGGTGACCAGCAGGAAGAGATCTGCGAGGAGCAGAAGGAGAAGGGCCGCCACCAGGAAGAGGTTGTCATAGACCGGCGGATAGAGGAGGGCCAGGGGGAGGATAAAGGGTATCACCAGCCAGCGGGGCCTGCCCGCCGCATCCACCATGGGCAGGAGGTTTGCCGCGGGAACCCACGAGAGCCATGCCGAGGAGACGCCGATCTTTCGACTGATCAGGAACAGGGAGAGGCTCCAGTAAAGGTACAACAGCAGCGGCACCGCAGCAACGGCGAGCAGAGACAGCACCCCCTTCTCGGGCAGACCGGAGAGGAATCGGAGCCCTTCGTTCAGCCTCCCCTGGACCATCCTCGCCTCGGCGGAGAGGAAGGGAACGAGATCCGAGAAGAACCTCCTGTCAAACCTGAGCCGGGGCACCTCTTCCACGATCACCTCCGAACCCTCCATCTTCTCCGTCTCCGGCGGAGGGTAATCGGTGATGTGGGGCCGCCCCTCCCTGTCGGTCCACCTGTAGAGCTTCTCCGCTGCAACGGACCGGTAACAGGGAAGCACAAGGGCGATCAAGAGGAGACAGGGGAGTATCCTATGAAACCCTCTCCTTCTCACGACCTCTTCTATATCTTGATGATACACTATATCGGCCGGGATTGCAAACAACCCGGTCGTCCCTTCGGTCTTCTCCGCAGGAGGGATAAAAGCTCCCGAAAATGTTTATAATCACTCTGAGGAGCATCACATGGTGAAGGTCCGGATCGAGGGAGATGAGGGAGTTTACGCTTAAAACGGATTTCACACCGAAGGGTGACCAGCCGAAGGCCATATCGGAGCTCACCAGGGGCGTCCTGGAGGGGATGAAGCATCAGGTCCTCCTCGGGGTCACGGGCTCCGGCAAGACCTTCACGATCGCCAACGTCATCGCCGGGGTGAACAGACCGGTGCTGGTGATCGCCCACAACAAGACCCTCGCCGCACAGCTGTACGGTGAGTTCAAGGAGCTCTTCCCGGACAATGCGGTGGAGTTCTTCGTGAGCTACTACGACTACTACCAGCCGGAGGCATACATCCCCCAGACGGACACCTACATAGAGAAGGACGCCATGATCAACGAGGATATCGACAGGATGAGACACTCTGCAACGAGGGCCGTCCTCGAGAGGAGGGACACGATCGTCGTCGCCTCCGTCTCCTGTATCTACGGCATAGGCTCACCCGCTGATTACATGGCCATGCACCTGATCCTCGAGGAGGGGATGAGGACCGAGAGGGACGCGATAATCAGGAGGCTCGTGGAGATGCTCTATGAGAGGTCGGAGACCGTATTCAGGAGGGGGAACATGAGGGTACGGGGTGACATACTCGAGGTGTATCCCTCCTTTTCACTGGACAGGGGCATAAGGGTGGAGTTCTTCGGCGACGAGATAGACGCCATTCATGAGTTCGACCCCCTCACGGGTGAGAGGATAAAGCGGTTGACGAGGGTCGCCATCTACCCGAACAGTCACTGGATAACTCCGCGGGAGAGGCTTGAACCGGCCCTCAAGGCGATCGAGGAGGAGCTGGAGGAGAGGATCGCCTACTTTCTGAAGGAGGGCAAGACCCTCGAGGCTCAGAGGATAGAGCAGCGTACGAGGTTTGACCTGGAGATGCTGAGGGAATTCGGCTACTGCCACGGCATCGAGAACTACTCCCGCCACCTCAGCGGACGCGCTCCCGGCGAGCCGCCCTACACACTGATAGACTACTTCCCTGAAGACTATCTGATGGTGATAGACGAGTCCCACGTCACCATACCCCAGATCGGCGGGATGTACGAGGGGGACCGCTCGAGGAAGCAGACCCTCGTCGACTACGGGTTCCGGCTCCCCTCCGCACTTGACAACCGTCCCCTCACGTTCAGGGAGTTCGAACACAGGATCAACCAGGTCATCTATGTCTCGGCCACACCGGGGCCTTATGAGCTCGGAAAATCGAAGGGGAGGGTCGTGGAACAGATCATAAGGCCCACCGGTCTCGTTGACCCGAAGGTCACCTTGAGGCCTGTTGCAGGGCAGGTGGAGGACCTCCTCGCCGAGATCAGAAAGAGGGTGGCGAGGAACGAGAGGGTCCTGGTGACAACCCTCACGAAGAAGATGGCCGAGGACCTCACCGACTACTACACCGAGCTGGGGATCAGGGCCAGGTATCTCCACGCCGACATCGACACCCTCGAACGGGTGGAGATCATCAGGGACCTCAGGCTCGGCAGGTTCGACGTCCTGATCGGTGTGAATCTGCTGAGGGAGGGCCTTGACCTGCCCGAGGTCTCCCTCGTCGCCGTCTTCGATGCGGACAAGGAGGGCTTCCTCCGGTCCGAGAGGTCCCTCATCCAGATCACCGGAAGGGCTGCAAGGAACGTCAACGGTGAGGTGATCCTCTATGCCGACAGGATCACCAACTCGATCAGGAAGGCGGTGGAGGAGACGGAGCGGAGGAGGAAGATCCAGATGGAGTACAACAGGAGGATGGGTATCACCCCGGAGACGGTGAAGAGCAACATAAAGGACATACTCAGCTCCATCTACGAGGCCGACTACTGGACGGTGCCTTCGGTGGAAGAGCCGGTGCAGGGGTATCTCTCGGAAGAGGAGATACAGAGGCTCGAGGAAGAGATGAGGGAGGCTGCTCAGAGACTCGACTTCGAGAAGGCGGCCGCGCTGCGGGACAGGATCAAGGGCCTGAGGGAGAGGATGCTACAGCTTGGCTAAGAGCCTGTTCCTCTCCTGGAGCTGTTCCGTCAGCACCTCCTTCATGAGGTTGCAGGCCATGACGACCTTCTGGTTGGCGATGCTGTAATAGATGTTGACCCCGTCCCTCCTTGACTTGAGTATCCCCTTGTGCCTCATCACCGCGAGATGCTGGGAGACGTTCGCCTTCGGCACCCCGAGCATATGGACGAGTTCACCGACGCTCTTCTCCCCCTCCTTCAGGGCGTTGATGATCTCGAGCCTCTTGGGGCTCGCGAGGGTCTTGCACACCTCAGCCTGTAATTCATAGAGGGTCTTTTCCTTCTTCATCCCTGCTATTTTATATGGAAGCCGGAGATATTGTCAAACCGCTGATCCCCTCGCACCTACACAGGTCGGACAGATGAAAAGGGGCTCTGGTGAGCCCCTTTCCCCGGGACGCCGCCCCCGGTCGATCTCTCGATCGTGCAGGAAGGGGAGGCGCGCAGATCGTCTAAAGCGCCGCATCTCCCTGCTCTCCGGTCCTGATCCTGTAAGCCTCCTCGACGGTCGTGACAAAGATCTTGCCGTCTCCGATCTCGCCCGTCTTGGCGGTCTCCATGATCTTCCTCACCACCCCCTCCGCCATATCGTCGGTGACGACGATCTCCATCTTGACCTTGGGGACGAAGGTGACCTCGTACTCCGCGCCCCTGTAGACCTCGACGTGTCCCTTCTGCCTGCCGAACCCCCTCACCTCGGTCACGGTCATGCCCTGCACACCGAGCTCGTTCAATGCATCCTTCACCTCGTCCAGTCTGAATGGTTTAATGATCGCCTCTATCTTCTTCATCTTTCCTCCTCGTTCTTTTTCACAGGGTGGAGGGTCCTTCCGCAGGGGCCGTGAGGCCCGTTCCCCAGGGGCTCCCTGCAGAGGTCTTCACACCCTCCCGTCCGAGCGGTTTCAGCTCCTCACACCCCTTGCCGAAGGATGGATCTGGAAGTCGGGATACGCCTCGATCCCGTGCTCACCGATATCGAGACCCTCGAGCTCCTCCTCGGCACTGATCCTGATCCCGATCGTCGCCTTGATCAGCCTGAACATGATGTAGGCCACGGGGAAGGCCCAGAGGAAGGCGGCACCGATACCAAGAAGCTGCACACCTATGATCTTGGCGGTGACGCCGTCGGCGTTGAAGAGCCCTGCCGCCAGGGTCCCCCAGGCGCCGCAGACACCGTGGACGGAGATCGCACCGACAGGGTCGTCCACCTTCAGGACCTGATCGATGAACACCACGGAGAGGACGACCACTATCCCTGCTATGAAGCCTATCAGCACCGCGCTTCCCGGAAGGACGTTAGCACAACCGGCGGTGATCCCCACCAGGCCGGCGAGCACACCGTTGAGGGACATCGTTGCCTCCGGCTTCTTGAACTTTATCCACGAGGTGAAGAGCGCACCGACCGCGCCCGCAGCAGCAGCCAGGGTGGTATTTGCGGCGATCATCGCTATATCCGTGACGGCCGCGGTGGTGCTGCCCGGGTTGAAGCCGTACCAGCCGAACCAGAGGATGAAGACACCCAGTGCACCGAGGGTGATGTTGTGCCCGGGGATGGCCTTGACCTTCCCGTTGTCGTACTTCCCTATCCTGGGGCCGAGGACGATGGCACCTGCAAGGGCGACCCAGCCGCCGATGGAATGGACCACCGTGGAGCCGGCGAAGTCGATGAACCCGAGCCCCTCGAGCCAGCCGGACCCTTTGTACAGGCTCCCCCATGCCCACGATCCGTACACGGGGTAGATGAGCCCGCTCACCACCACGGAGTAGGCGAGGTAGGCCACGAACTTGGTCCGTTCAGCCATCGCGCCTGAGACGATGGTGGCTGCGGTGGCGCAGAAGACGACCTGGAACATCCAGAAGGCGAGTGTCCAGGGGTCTCCGTCCCGGGCGAAGTCGCTCAGGAAGAAGCCCGTAGTGCCGAACCAGCCCGTCTTGCTCACGCCGAACATGATCGCGAAACCAACCGCCCAGTAGGCGATGGCCCCCATGGACATGTCCATCAGGTTCTTCATCAGGATGTTCACTGCGTTCTTGGCCCTTGTGAAACCGGCCTCGACCATCGCAAAACCCGCCTGCATGAAGAAGACCAGGAAGGCGGCCACCAGGGTCCAGACGAAGTCGGCGTTCTTCTGCACCTCGGTGGCTGTCACCGCCTTCTCTTCCGATGCAGGCTGAGCAGCCTCGGGCTGCTCAGCCTGTACAACAGGAGGGTTGGAAGTCCCCTGTTCATCGGCAAAAACAGGGGCGCTCATCGTCAGGAGAAGCAAAACCGCCAGTACGATGTATCTCATTATTCCGGACCTCCTTTAAAAGCTCAGCGTGAGGGTCACGCCGCCGTAGAAGATGCTGCTGTCCTCGTCGTAGCTCACCGCCTCGATCGCCTCCTCCGCCTTGTCGCTCAGGGGGAAGGTGAAGGCCACCAGGGGCTCCAGGGTCACCGCCTTCCAGAGGGGTATGCTGAGAGAGACCGAGAGCTCACCGTTGTGAAAGGCGCTGTAATCCCCTATGCTGTACTCGCTGTTCGCGTTGTAGCTTGCAGATGCACCGACGGAGAGGTCTATCCCCTTCGAGACCTCGAGGGAATGGCCGATGGAGGCCACGAAGAAGGCGCCGTCGCCCTCGTCGATATCGTAGTATACCGTGAGGGTGGGGCTGAGCAGGATATCGTATCCGACGGAGAGGTATATCTCCTGAGTGTCATCAATCCCGTCGAGGGCGTAATAGATGTAACCGACGTCGAAGCTGAACTTCTCGTATGAGAAGGCATAGTCCAGTGTAAGGTCCGTCTCGTTCAGCTCGTTCGTGTCGGTATCGTAATTGGCCCAGAGGTTTGCACCGAACCCGTCGTAGGTGATCCCCACCGAGGGCTGGACAACGGCGCTCTCGCTCAACTTGAAACCCCTCCAGACATAGTTACTGAAAAGGCCGACGGATGCACTGCCCGACGTCTCCGCTGCACCGAGCGGCAGAGACATACCGAGCACCAGGGCCACCGCCGTGATCAAAACGCTCAATCTCTTAACCATCTTCCCTTCCTCCTTGTCTTTGATTTTCTGCCTGAGCCCCTGTTGAGGGCCCTCGCTTCAGAGATTCTCTCCCTACCACATCACCTCCTTGAAACCGTCGTCATTATCCCTTAAGCCAGAATCGTGCCAGATGATATCCCCTTGATTTATCGACACTTTTCTTTTCCCGGGCATACAAAATTGTAGGAGCCTACAATTTTGTAGGTCGCCTCGGTCCTGCAGAGGGGAGGTGCAGGCTGCTACGACGCCCTGTGGACGAGCCTCTTATGGCAGTCAACGCACTTCCTCTTCACGCCGCCCTGCAGCGCCCTGTGGGCTATGAAACCGCCCTTGCTGATCCCGGTCGGCAGTGGGTTCCTGTGGCACCTGAGGCAGGAGCCATCGGTGATCCTTCTCCTGGCATTCTCTGCCAGCCTCATCGGGTCCAGGTCCTCGGGGTCTCCGAAGTAATGGAGGAAGGTATCCCGTGCACCGGTCACGATCTTGACCCTGATCTTCGAGAGCATGTCCACCGGGAGGTGACAGTCGGCACAGCCTGCCACCACGCCCGAGGGGTTGTCGTAGTGGCTGGAGGCCTTCCAGCCGGTGTAGGAATCCATCATCTCGTGGCAGCTTATGCAGAACCTCTCGGAGGAGGTGTATCCGACGGACCAGATCGTGAAGGTGTACAGAACCACGACCATGAACACAACGGTGACGGCGGTGAGGAGGACCACCCTCCTGTTCGAGAACCTCAGGACCTTCTCCTCGCTGTCGATCACCTTTGCACCCAGGGCCTCGAAGACCCTGATCTTGAAGCCCTTCTCCGCACTCTCTGCGCCCTTCTCGGGGCTGCCCGAGATCCTGAATATGAACCTCCTCACGGCGTCCAGGACCCTGGAGGGCCGGCCGCCGCCGTCAGCCCTCACGGGCCGACCGCCGCCTTCCCCGGGCTCCTCCCTCAGCGGCGGCACCTTTTCGGGACCGCCGCCGATCCTCTCAACAAAGGCCCTCAATCTGTCCAGTACCGTGTCGGTTCCCATCTGCGTCGGCCTCCTCCATGCTATATGTTCGTGAGTGTGAAGTTCGGATAGGACGCGGAGCCGTGCTCTGAGTAATCGAGTCCCTGGAGCTCCTCCTGAGGAGAGACCCTGAGCCCCACCGTCCTCTCTATCGACTTGAAGAGGATGAAGGCGGTCGGAAAGGCCCACAGGAAGGCCGTGGCGATGCCGAGAAGCTGCACACCCATGATCTTGAGGTTGAACATATCCGCCGAGTTGAAGAGACCCGCGGCGAAGGTCCCCCATGCACCGACCACCCCGTGGACGGAGATCGCACCGACGGGGTCATCCACCCCTATCCTCTCGAAGAACGCAGCGGAGTAGACGACGAGGACGCCGGCGACGGCGCCTGTGACGACGGCGAAGAAGGGGCTGATGTTGCTGCAGCCCGCCGTAATGCCCACCAGCCCGGCCAGCGCTCCGTTGAGGATTATGCTCGTATCAGGCTTGCGGTACTTGAACCACGTCGTGATCATGGCGAAGACCGCACCTCCAGTCGCCGAGAGGGTGGTGGTGACCGCTATCAAGGCCGTATCGCTGGTCGCCCTTGTGGTGCTTCCGGCGTTGAAGCCGTACCAGCCGAACCAGAGGATGAAGACACCAAGCGCTGCCAGGGGCAGGTTGTGACCGGGTATGGGGTTTGCCGAGCCGTCCTTGTTGAACTTCCCTATCCTGGGGCCGAGGACGACGGCACCTGCAAGGGCGACCCAGCCGCCGATGGAATGGACCACCGTGGAGCCGGCGAAGTCGATGAACCCGAGCCCCTCGAGCCAGCCGGACCCCTTGTACAGGCTCCCCCACGCCCAGCTCCCGAAGACAGGGTATATGAGCGCTGATACGACCACGCTGTAGAGCAGGTAACCGATGAACCTCGTCCTCTCAGCCATCGCACCGGATGCGATCGTCGTTGCAGTGGCTGCAAAGACGACCTGGAACATCCAGAAGGCGAAGACCCAGGGGTCCCTGTCGATATTGAAATCACTGAAGAAGAAGCCCGATGTCCCGAACCAGCCCGTCTTCGAGATACCGAACATGATCCCGAACCCGATCGCCCAGTAGGCGAGCGAGCCCATGCTGAAGTCCATGAGGTTCTTCAGTATCACGTTGGCCGCGCTCTTGGCCCTCGTGAAGCCCGACTCCACCATCGCAAAACCGGCCTGCATGAAGAAGACCAGGAAGGCGGCCACCAGGGTCCATATGTAATCGGCGTTCGCCTGGACCTCCTCCACCATGATGTCCTCCAGTGCAAGGGACTCTGCAGCAGAGAGGACAACGGCGGCAGAGGCTGCGATCATGATCCGTGTCACGCTCTCTCTCCTCATGACGAACTCCCCTTCGTTTCAATAATGGTCATACCGGGCACCCCGGTACCGGCGTCAGTACGGAGCCGTTGACATAACAGGGCTGAGGGGCTCGATCCTGTTGTTCTTTATCCGCCAGTTGTATATGTCCTCCATGTCCTTGTACATCTGGAACATCTGGAAGAACCCGTGCCACTGCGTGTAGTCAGGCCCGTCCATGGCGGTGCCGTGCCTCGCCCTTCTGCCTGCATGGTGCCAGAGGTAGTAGAAGAGCTCCTGGATCGGGTCCTTCCACTTGTCCTTCTTCAGCAGCCCCTTCGCCCTGAGGTCGTCGAGCATCTTCTCCGCACCCTCTATGTAGAAGTTGTACAGCCCTATCGCCCTGTCAAGCTTCGCAAAGTGGCTGTCCGTAAAGACCGTGCTGTGGCAGTTGCTGCAGACCTTCCTCATCAGCCTCCGGCCCTTCTCTCCGTCACCGCGTTCACCGCTCCGGACCACGCTCTTCACGTGCGCCATGTCCCACTTCAGCCGCTCCGTGACGTTGTGTGTGGTGCTCAGCTCGCCGATGCCGCTCATGTGGCAGGTGGCACAGGTGGGTGCACTGTAATCACCTGGCTCCCAGGCGTCCGGGGCGCTCTCCCAGTTCCATTCGTCGCCCTCCGTCAGGTAGAGCTGTCCGTGGCTGCTCTCAAGATAGATCTCGATATTGGGATGGTCAGGCCCTATGTGGCACTTTGCACAGGCCTCGGGCTTTCTCGCCTCCGAGATCTTGAACCCGTGACGGTTGTGGCAGACCGTACAATTGCCGATACCTCCGTCAGGATAGCGGGTACCGACGCCTCCGGGCCAGCTGTCATCGGTGGGCTTGTTGTCAGGCCTGAGCTTAACCTCCGTGCCGTGGCACATCTGGCACCCTCCCTGCCTGGCGGCAATGCTCCGGGCGTCACCCCTGGGCATGCCCGCGAAGATACCCCCCTCTGCCTCGTACATCAGCTTCTGATACTTCTCCTTCTCGATCACCGGCGCACCTGCGAGCCTGGCATGGGCGCTCTTCGAGAACTGCTCCACCTCGGCGGGATGACACCTCTCACAGGTCTTCGGGCTCACCATCGGCGAGGTATACACACCGGGCATGGTCTTCTTCACACCCTTGCACTGACTCGCCATCGGCGAGGTCCCGGGCACCACATGGCAGTCGTAACAGGATACCCCGGCATGGGCCATCCTGCTGTCCTTCCAGGCCTCGACGATGCCGGGCGTCTTCTTCGCATGGCACTGTATGCACTTCAGCGCCTCGGGCGAGAACCCCCGCTTGATCATCAGCTTCTTCGGCGCAAGATCAGGATAGGCCTCCTTCCCGCCCAGGGCGGGCCGGGCGGGCAGGACCGCCAGGACCAGGGTCATC
>WGEZ01000011.1 GCA_015492515.1 Nitrospirota bacterium | reverse complement strand
GTCCAAGGCCCACGTCTATCCCGTAGCGGTTCAGCCTCTCCACATCCTCCCTCACCCTGGCCTTGATCTCCTCGGCCAGAGCCCTGCCGTCCATCAGATGTGCCATCTGTAACCTCTCCTTCAAGGGATTCACATGAGACGACTCTATTCAGCTTAAACCAAAGACCCGCAGCCTTTCAACCCCGCTCCCCAGGGGGATGAAAAAATATTAATGGAAAAAGGTATTGACACTTTTGAAAAAGTCAGCTATCTTATATAGAGAATACAATTTCCTGAAAGGAGAACATTATGAAGACATTTCTAACCGCTTGTATTATATTGGTTTCATTCCTGATCTCCACCACGGCCACCGGTGAGGAGCAGAAGTACCTCGAGTACACGGTGAAGAAGGGGGACACCCTCTGGGACATCACCGGGGGCAAGCTGACGGACCCCTTCCTCTGGCCGAAGGTCTGGAAGGAGAACCCCGGGATCAAGAACCCTGACCTCATCTATCCGGGCCAGAGACTGAGGATACCCCTGTACATCCTCCAGAGGCAGGTCGAGGTGAGGCCCGTGGCCGAGGCCCCGGCGGAGAGGAGGATCTCCATAGAGCCTAAGCATCCCTATGTGGTGAAGGCGGCGCTGATCGCTGCGAGCGGCTATATCGACAGGGAGGTGCCGAGGGTCGGACGGGTTGCGGCCACACCGACGGGGAGGCGCCTCATCGGCTGGAATGACGTTGCCTACATCAAGCTCTCCGGTGACGGTGGGGCGGAGAAGGGGAAGAGGTTCTACACCGTCAGGTCCCTGGGTGAGATAAGACATCCCCGGACCGGTGAGAGCCTCGGTTACCTCATCGAGATAACCGGTGTCATCGAGACGGTCGGTGAGGAGGCGGGATTCGTCAAGGCGAAGGTGGTGAAGTCCTTCACCGAGATCCATACCGGTGACCCCATCGACCACTACTATCCCGTCGAGCCGCTGCCGCTGATCGGGGCGGAGAGCCCGGAGATAAACGGCACCGTCGTTACAGCGAGGGACCTGAGGGTCCTGAACGGAATCTATGATATCGTCTACATCGACCGCGGGTCAGCCGACGGTGTGGCTCCCGGCAACCTCTTCGATCTCATCGCAGGCGAGAAGCCCAACAGACCGATCGGCAGGATACAGGTTATAAGCACCCGTCAGAGGACCGCCACGGCGATGGTCATAAAGAGTGAGGTCGAGGTTATGAGGGGTGACTACTTTTAGCCGGGGCTCAGACCTCGTCCCTGAAGAGGTTCTCCACCCGCTCCCGCCCGATCGTCGACCGAGGACCATGGCCCGGGAGGACCACTGTATCGGCAGGCAGTGACATGAGCCGCCTGAAGGAATCCTTCAGTCTCTCCGGATCACCCCCCGGGAAGTCCGTCCTGCCGACGGAGCCTGCGAAGAGGGTGTCACCGGTCAGGACGACGCCGTTACCGTAGAGGCAGATACCGCCGGGGCTGTGTCCCGGTGTGTGGAGCACCCTGAAGCGGAGTCCACCTGCACCGATCTCGTCGCCTTCCCTTGTCAGGACCTCCGGCGGAGGCAGGGGTTCGATATCATACCCCCAGAAGGCGGCCATGTCGCGCGCGGCCTCATACACCTCGCCCTCCTCTTCATGGATCACTATCTCAGCTGAAGTGGCCTCCTTCAGCTCGGGGACGGCTCCGACGTGGTCGAAGTGTGCGTGGGTGCAGACGATATACCTCACCTTGAGGCCCCCTTCCTCGATCAGATCGAGTATCCTGTCAGGCTCGTCGCCGGGATCGACGACGATCGCCTCCTTCCTCTCCGTGTCGCTGATGAGGTAGCAGTTGACCTCAAGAGGCCCGACGGTTATACCCTTGATCTCCATACCCATGGGCTCCATAAAAGACGAGGGCAGGATATATCCTGCCCTCGTCAGGTGCAACGTCCGGGAAATGCATTCTTTAGAAGAAGCTCTTCTGGCTGATCAGGACACCGAGCGAGACGAGAAGGGCGTAGATCGCGAGTGACTCGATCATGGCCAGACCGATGATCAGGATCATCATGATCTTTCCGGAAGCACCGGGATTCCTTGCAACGCCCTCACATGCCTTGCTCAGACCTATCCCCTGACCTATCCCGGTGCCGAGGGCGGCTACGCCGATACCGAGGGCGGCACCGAAGACGGCCAGTGTCTTTGCGCCCGATGCACCGGCCTCGGCCTCCTCTGCGAGGGCGACCGGAGCAAACAGGCCGACAAGGGCGAGTGTGAGCAGAACAGCGGCGAACCATCTGTTCATCAAACCCATCCTCCTTTCATAGGACTTCAGATTAATGTGCCTCTTCTACGGCACCAGCAAGATACATGACGCTCAACAGGACAAAGACGAAGGCCTGCACGAGCCCGACGATCAGGCCGAGGCCGAGCACCAGAACGGGCAGGCCCAGCGGGGCCAGGATGGCCAGCACCCCCAGGAGGATGTGCTTCGCCATCATGTTTCCGAAGAGCCTGACGGAGAGTGTAACAGGCCTTACCAGGTGTCCTATCGCTTCAATGAAGAACATCATTATCATCAGCGGCAAGGCGAAGATGGAACGGACAGGACCGAGGAAGTGCTTTATGTAACCGATACCGTGAACCCTCACCCCGTAGTAATGGGTGGCGAGAAAGACGGGGATGGCGCAGGCGGCTGTTGTGTTCAGGTTGGAGGTCGGCGAGTCGAACCCGGGTATCAGCCCCATGTAGTTGCAGATGAGGATGTAGAGGCCGAGTGTGCCTATAAGGGGGAAGTGCGCCCTTGCCCAGTGATGCCCTATGGTCTCCTCGCAGAGGTTGTAGAGTGCCTCGACCACGGTCTCCATGAGGTTCTGTATACCGGTGGGAGCGAGCCTCAGTGACCTCCTGACCAGGATCGCCGTCACGACGAGTATGACCATGGCGAGCCACGAGTAGGTTACATAGGACGGTACACCCGGGATATGTAGTAGATAACCTTCTTCCAGAGCTGCCTCCCTTCTTCCTCAACACCCCGCGAAAGATTGGCCGGGAGTGGAAGTTATAATACTGGGCCGTTCCGGAAAATGTCAAGATTGCGGGCTTTTATTTTTTTAATAGAACTATAGGAGGTCTCAATAGAACCACGGAGTGAGGCGGTTACACACCGACGAAGAGGTCCATCTGCTGGAGGTGCTCCCCGGGGAAGCTGATCGGGTAGTCGTTGGTGAAGCAGGCATAGCAGTAGTCGTCCGGGTTGGAGAGCGCGCTCCGCAGCCCCTCCAGAGAGAGATAGGCCAGGGAGTCTGCGGTCACGAACCTCCTGATCTCTTCGATCATATGGGTCGAGGCGATCAGTTCCTTCCTCGTCGGTGTGTCGATGCCGTAGAAGCAGGGTGCTATGGTGGGAGGGGAGCTGATCCTCAGGTGCACTTCGCTGGCACCTCCCGTCTCTCTTATCATCTTGACGATCTTCTTGCTCGTCGTCCCCCGGACGATCGAGTCGTCCACGACCACGACCCTCTTTCCCTTCAGTATCTTCCTGACGGGGTTGAGTTTTATCTTCACGCCGAAGTGCCTTATGCTCTGCTTCGGCTCGATGAAGGTCCTCCCCACGTAGTGGTTCCTGATCAACCCCAAGTCGAAGGGTATCCCGGACTCCTCTGCATATCCCAGGGCCGCGGGCATGCCGCTGTCAGGTACGGGTATCACGAGATCGGCATCCACAGAGGACTCCCGGGCCAGCTGTCTTCCCAGTTCCTTTCGGACGCCGTTTACGACCGTTCCGCCGAAAATACTGCTGTCAGGCCTCGCAAAGTAGATGAACTCGAAGACGCAATGCGCCCTCCGTACGCTGTTGATGGCCTTGAGTGACTCCAGGCCGCGCTCGTTGATGATGAGCATCTCGCCCGGTTCGACGTCCCTGACGTGTTCAGCACCGATCAGGTCGAAGGCGCATGTCTCGGAGGCCAGGACATGGGCTCCGTCGAACCTCCCGAGGGAGAGGGGCCTCACACCATAGGGGTCACGTACGGCTATCAGCTCCTTCTCCCTCAGTATGAGGAGGCTGAAGGCACCGGAGACGTCCCGGAGGGCGTGGATGAGCCGGTGCCTGAAAGACTCTCCGTGGATATGGGCGGTCAGGTGGACGATCACCTCGCTGTCCGAGGTGGAATGGAAGATCGCTCCCTCGTCCTCGAGCCTGCTCCTCAGTTCTGCGGCGTTGACAAGGTTTCCGTTGTGGGCGATGGCGACGGAGCCGAGTGAGAAGTTTGCCGCCAGGGGCTGGACGTTCTTCAGCGAACTGCCTCCGGCCGTGGAATAACGGTTGTGACCGATGGCCATGTAACCCGGCAGCCTCTTGAGTCGTCTCTCGGTGAAGACGTCGGCCACGAGCCCCATGGACTTCTCTATATAGAGCTGCTTTCCGTCGGAGGAGCAGATGCCGGCTCCCTCCTGTCCCCTGTGCTGGAGGGCGTAGAGGCCGAGATAAGTGAGGTTGGCCGCTTCGGGATGGCCGTATACACCGAAGACCCCGCAGTCTTCCTTCATCTCGAAGAGATACTTATCCGCAGCAGGCATATCCTCTTTCCACTATACACCGGGACGGACAGTGTATTCTAACAGTTCCCTTCCGGAAACACCTAATTCGAAAAGGGGTATTGACAAATTTTTTCCTTTGTTGTATTTTACTATTATAAAACATTCGCGAGGCGTTGTTCTCAGCACTACAGGATCACCCTTCTTTACATAAAGGGGAAGAGAGCTCATTTCAGTCCATACCAAAAACACCAGTGATAAAATGACGGTTTTTTCCGGCTGTCTGATGATCGACCGCAATCAGTGGGACACCGAAGGATAAAGATCGACGTTCTCGATTTCCCTGTAGCGCACCGAGGAGATGGTCCACCGTCGGAGATGCTCAAGAGATACCCTGATAGTTCTACCGTTCCTTTTTGAGAAGTATGCAGGCAGAAGAGGGCAGAGGAACAGAACAGCTTGTTTCCGTTTAGTCCGACCGGGACCAAGGACCGTGCTACCACTTTTCCCTATAGCTCGCCCAGAGGATGGTTCAAGGGTAGAGTAAGTTTGCGATACAACCCATATCTGGTGTTTTGAGAAGAAGCCTTTGGCTTTCTCAGCAATTGAATCTGGAAGGAAATGAATCGCCTCTCAGAAACAACAGAAGGAGTGAATTATGAGTAACATCTCGATCTCTGAATTGAAAGAGCGCACGATCGATGAGTTGTCGGAGGTGGCGCGTCGACTGAACATTGAGGGTTTCTCAGGGATGAGGAAGCAGGACCTCATCTATGCGATCCTCCATGCCCAGGCTGAAAAGACGGGGAGTCTCTTCGCCGAAGGCGTTCTCGAGATACTGAGTGACGGTTTCGGGTTCCTCCGTTCACCTGATTACAGCTACCTGCCGGGACCCGACGATATATACGTCTCACCCTCGCAGATAAGGCGTTTCAACCTCAGGACGGGGGACCTCGTCTCCGGACAGGTGCGGCCGCCGAAGGAGAGCGAGCGGTACTTCGCGCTGCTGAAGGTGGAGGCCATCAACCACGAGCCGCCTGACGACCATCTCAGCTGCCCCCTCTTCGACAACCTCGTCCCTTACTATCCGACGGAGAAGATAAACCTCGAGTACAGTCAGCACGACTACTCCACAAGGGTGATGGACCTGATAACACCGGTGGGGAAGGGGCAGAGGGGCATGATAGTGGCCGCTCCGAGGACCGGCAAGACGATGCTCTTGCAGTCGATCGCCAAGGCGATCAAGAAGAACCACAGGGATATACACCTCATCATCCTCCTCATCGACGAGAGGCCCGAGGAGGTGACGGACTGGAAGAGGCAGGTCGAGACGGCGGAGATAATAAGTTCCACCTTTGATGAGCCGCCTCTCAGACATACACAGGTCTCGGAGATGGTCATCGAGCGGGCAAAGAGGCTGGTAGAGATAAAGAAGGACGTGGTCATACTCCTGGACAGCATAACACGTCTTGCCAGGGCGTACAACGCCATCATCCCCACCAGCGGGAAGGTCCTCTCAGGCGGTCTCGACGCAAACGCCCTCCAGAAGCCGAAACGCTTCTTCGGTACGGCGAGGAACATCGAAAGCGGCGGCAGCCTCACCATCATCGCCACCGCCCTGGTGGATACCGGCAGCCGGATGGACGACGTCATATTCGAGGAGTTCAAAGGCACGGGCAATATGGAGCTCCACCTCGACAGGAAGCTCGTCGAGAAGAGGATATTCCCCAGCATCAACATCAATGCATCGGGCACGAGGAAGGAGGAGCTGCTGGTCTCAAAGGATGTGCTGAACAAGATGTGGATCCTGAGGAAGGTCCTGAATCCGCTCGGTCCGGTGGAGAGCATGGAGTTCCTGCTGGACAAGCTGAGGGGGACAAAGTCCAACAAGGAGTTCCTCGAGATGATGAATAAGTGAGGCCGTTCCCGCCTTCTCGACGAGGAATTCCCTGCAAGGGGGCCGTGTCTGTACCGCAGGCCGTTGTGTTCTTTCAGCCCTCGTTCCGCGCGGAGGCGCTACTTGGCCGTCTCCGCCGCGAGCTTTCTGTTCGTCAGGTACTGCTGGATTATGCTGAGGATGTTGCTCACCAGCCAGTAGAGGACCAGGCCGGAGGGGAAGTTGAGAAAGAGTATGGTGAAGATCACGGGCAGGTAGTTCATCAGTTTCTGCTGCTGGGGCGAGCTCTGGGGCTGGGTCGGGGTCATCTTCTGCTGTATGTACATGGTGATACCCATCACGATGGGCAGCACATAGTAGGGGTCTTTCTCCGAGAGGTCCTGGATCCACAATACGAAGGGGGCCTTCCTCAGCTCGATGGCTATGAGGAGCACCTTGTAGAGGGCGAAGAAGACGGGTAGCTGGATGAGTATGGGGAGGCATCCGCTCATGGGGTTCACCTTGTACTTCTTGTACAGCTCCATCATCTCTTTCTGCGCCCTCTGAGAGTCGTTCTTGTACTTCTTCTTGATCTCGTTCAGCTGCGGCTGCAGGGCCTGAAGCTTCTTCATGGACCGTTGTCCTTTGTTGATCAGGGGGATGAAGGGGATCCTGATGAGGAGCGTAAGGAATATGATCGAGAGGCCGTAGTTGCCCAGGACCTTGTAGGACTGTTTCATTATCCAGAAGAGGGGTCTTGCAAGGATGGAGAAGAAACCGAAATCGATGATATGCTCGAGGCCGACCCCGAAGCCCTTCAGCCGGTCATGCTCCTTGGGGCCTGCATAGAGGAGGAGCTTGTTCTCGCCCTCCGGGAGGTTCAGGGCGACGAGGACCTCACCGTTTTCAGCCTGCCACGCCCTCGCACCGAGGGCCTTCTCGATGGGAACGACGGAGGCGAAGAAGTATTTGTCCTCCTGGGCGATCCACCTCAGCCTCTCCCCGAAGACGCGGGGCTTCTTGAGCTTGTCCGGTTTCAGCTCCACCCTGTCCGTGTCGTCGAGTATCACCGGGCCTGTATGAGCCCTGTAGCCCTCTGCCCCGGAGATGCCGAACCCGCTTCCGAGGGTCACCCAGTAGCTGGAGGGGCCCTGCACTTCCTCGATCATGTCGACCCTGTAGTCGTCGGCCTGGAACTGGAAGGTCCGTTTTATCAGGAGGTTGTCGCTCCTGTAGAGAAAGGTGAGAGAGGCCCTCTGGCCGGGATTCTCCAGGATTATGCTCTCTCCGCCCTGCAGGATCTTGAAGTCCATGCTGCTGAAGACGATCTTGCCGTCCACGCCGATGCCCATGGCGAGGGCGGGCATCGCACCGGGTCTCAGCAGGGTCACCTCAGCCCCCTCGTCGTCGAGGTACTTCTTCAACCGCCATCCCTTGACCGTGGCACCCTTTGAGGAGAAGACGGCGCTGTAAAGCGGGGTCTCGACGGTGACCAGCCTCCCACCCGGGGCTTCGGCTTCGGAAGGCACGAAGAGCGTCTCTGTCTCGGCAGCGGGCTTCTTCTGCTCCTCCTCACCCTCGAGGGCCTGCTTGACGGGCCTTCCGGGTTTCGGCTTGGGCATGAAGAAATACTGGTATCCGATGATCACCACGAGGGCGAGCACGATCGCGATCAACGCCCTTTTACCGAAATCGTCTTCCCTCTCCATAACTATTCAACAGGGTCGTATCCACCCGGATGAAAGGGGTGGCACCTGAGTATCCTCCTTATGGTGAGTATCCCTCCCTTCAGGACCCCGTACTTCTCAACAGCCGCCATGGAGTACTCCGAGCAGGTCGGGACGAATCTGCAGCCCTTGGGCAGTACCGGCGAGAGTAGTGATTTATAGGCCTTTATGAGAAAGACGACCAGACGCTTCATCAGATGCTTTTCCGCTTCCCCGAAGGCTCTGTACCAAGCGGCGCCTTGGATGTGTGATCATCCGGTTGATGATAATGATAGAAGGGGTCCTTCTTCAGACGGTCAACCTCTTCCGTCCCTTTGCCCTTCTCCTCTTCAAGACCCTTCGGCCGCCCTTCGTCCTTGACTTCGACAGGAAGCCATGGGTCCTCTTCCTCTTCGTCTTGTGAGGGCGATATGTCGTGTATGCTCCACCCATACTGCGTCCTCTCCAGATGTGCTGTTTTTTCCGACAGGGAATAATATAAAGTTTTACGGGACCTTCTGTCAAGAAAGGGTCGTTGTCGAAATATAAGTTTTTTTTATGTAATATTAAACGCCTTGACTTAACAGGACCGGTACATGTTATTAATTAATTTACACGGAAAGGGCCGCCCTGTGGTTTTGGCGGCGGCTCAGGCGACGCGAGTCGACACCGTCGGTCTGCACGGGCTTTCTGCTTTGGCCATGCCTAAATCTCTCTGACATGGAGGTTCATTGGCACTTCTGACCTTCAGAGGCGGGGTCCACCCCCCTCACCGTAAAGAACTCTCCGCTGGAGCACCCGTAAGGGAGATGCCCCCACCTGCGCGGGTCTATATACCCCTCATTCAGCATATCGGTGCGCCCTGCCGTGCCGTCGTGGAGGCGGGGGAGGCGGTGAAGAAGGGGCAGCTCATCGGTGAGCCCACAGGGTTTGTTTCCGCCCCTGTTCATGCCTCGGTCTCCGGCAGGGTGGAGGCCCTCGTCGATGTCCCCAGTGCAACGGGCAGGATGGTCCCTGCAGTGGTGATAGAGAATGACGGTGAGGAGGAATGGGTGCAGCTAAGGGACAACCCCGACTACATGAGCCTCCCGCCGGAGGTGTTGAGGGAGAAGATCAAGGCCGCTGGGATCGTAGGTATGGGCGGCGCCGCCTTTCCCACCCACGTGAAGCTCTCGCCCCCGAAGGAGAAGACGATCGACACCGTATTCATCAACGGTGCGGAGTGCGAGCCCTACCTCACGGCGGATCATCGGTTGATGGTGGAATCGGCCGCCGAAGTGATCGAGGGGCTGAAGATAATCATGAGGATCCTCGGGGTGGAGAAGGGTTATGTGGGGATCGAGGCCAACAAGCCCGACGCCATCGAGAGGATGAGGGAGGCCGCATCGGCGGTGCCGGGCATAGAGGTGGTGGAGCTGGAGATGAAGTACCCTCAGGGAGCTGAGAAGATGCTCATAAAGGCCGTCACCGGAAGGGAGGTCCCGCCGGGGGGGCTGCCGATGGATGTGGGAGCGGTCGTCCAGAACGTGGGCACCGCCTTCGCCATATACGAGGCCTGCCGTTACGGCAAGCCCCTGATAGAGCGGGTGGTGACCGTTACCGGACTCGGGGTCAGGAACCCCGGGAACCCGAGGGCGAGGATAGGCGCGACGGTGCGTGACCTGATCGAGGAGGCGGGAGGGTTCAGCGACGGTCCGGTGAAGGTGGTGCTCGGCGGCCCGATGATGGGGTTCGCCCAGTACACCCTCGATGTGCCGGTCACCAAGGGGACATCGGGTGTGCTCGTGCTCTCTGAGAAGGAGTACGTCTCCTCCGAGAAGTTCAGCCCCTGCATCCGATGCGGCAGATGCATAGACGCCTGTCCCATGGGCCTGATGCCTTCGATGCTCAGCATCCTTTCAGAGAAGGGGTTCTACGAGGAGACGAGGGAGTACAACGTCTTCGACTGCTTCGAGTGCGGTACGTGCGCCTATGTCTGCCCATCGAAGAGGCCGATCGTGCAGTTTATAAGACTCGCGAAGTCGTTGCTGAAGAGGCAGTGAGGAGTCCGTCTCATGGTGAAAGGGGGTTAGAATGGCTGTAGAAAGGGGTCGACAGGAGCTGGTCGTCACCGTAAGCCCTCATATCAGGAGTGAGGAGACGGTGGGCAGGATCATGTGGACCGTCAGCCTCAGCCTCCTGCCCGCATTCATGATGGGTGTCTATTTCTTCGGCCCCCGCGCTGTCTACGTCACGGCCCTCAGCATCGTGGGATCGCTCTTCAGCGAGTGGCTGGTGGAGAAGATGGCCGGGAGGGAGATCACCCTGAAGGACGGCAGCGCCTTCCTCACGGGGCTTCTCCTGGGCATGAACCTTCCCGCCACGGTGCCCTTCTACATCCCCCTTGTCGGCTCCTTCGTGGCTGTGGCCATAACCAAGCAGCTCTTCGGAGGGATCGGATACAACATCTTCAACCCTGCCCTCATGGGAAGGGCCTTTGTCCTGATAACCTGGCCGAGGGCGATGACCACATGGACGGAGCCGACCGCGGCCTTCGTGGGGCTTGATGCCAAGACCACCGCAACCCCCCTCGGGCTCCTGAAGGAAGAGGGCATGCAGAGGCTCCTCGAGGTCTTCGGCGACAAGATGAGCCTGTACACGCAGCTCTTCCTCGGCCACAGGGCGGGCTCCCTCGGCGAGACCTCGGTCGTCGCCATCCTGATCGGGGCGGCCTTCCTCCGCATCAGGCGATACATAACCTGGCATATACCCCTTTCGTACCTGGTGACGGTGGCGGTGCTGGCCTGGATCTTCGGGGGCAGGGAGGGGCTCTTCACCGGTGATCCCGTCGTTCACCTCCTGAGCGGCGGTCTCATGCTGGGGGCCTTCTTCATGGCCACGGACTACGTGACATGCCCATCCGTCAGAAAGGGACAGATAGTCTTCGGCATCGGCTGCGGTTTTCTCACCATGCTGATAAGACTGAAGGCGGGTTATCCGGAGGGTGTGATGTTTGCTATACTACTTATGAACTGCTTCACACCGCTGATAGACCGAAACCTCAAGTCGAAGGTCTTCGGGACGAGGAAGGAAGAGAAGAAGGGATGACCTACAAGGACATAATGAAGATAACCCTGAACCTCGTGGTCCTTTACCTTGCAGGCGGCCTGTTGCTCGCCGCCGTTTATGCAAAGACGGCACCGATAATATACAAGAAGAAGGAGGCGGAGAAGAAAGAGGCCCTCCAGAAGTTGATGCCCGAGGCGGATGATATAGTGAAGCTCGGTGACTGGGAACCGCACGAGAAGCATGCAGAGTACTTCGTGGCCCGGAAGGACGGCGAGGTCCTGGGCTACATCGTCCAGACCTTCGGGAAGGGTTACTCCAGTTACATAGACATCCTCTTCTCCGTTGACAGGGATTTCAAGCTGAGGAAGCTGAGCGTGCTCAGCCACGCCGAGACCCCGGGCCTCGGCGACGAGATCGAGACGGAGTGGTTCAGGAGTCAGTTCGAGGGCAAGGACATAGAGCATCTGAAGGTCGTGAAGATGGAGACGGACGAGTACATCCAGGCCATCTCCGGTGCGACCATCTCGTCAAGGGCCGTCACCGAGGACGGAGTGAAGCGGGGCCTCGAGTTCCTCATGGAGGCCCTCAAAGGAGAGGTTGACCATGGAGCACCTGCACCAAGAGAAGGTTAGCTACTGGCAGTTAGTAAAGAACGGGATATTCAAGGAGAACACCATCTTCAGGCTGGTGATAAGCCTCTGCCCAGCGGTGGCCGTGACCAACAGCGTGAGGAACGGCTTCCTGCTCGGTGTGGCGGTCCTCTTCGTCCAGGTGATGGTCAACTCCACCGTTGCAATGCTGAGGAACTTCATCCACCCACGGGTGAGGATCCCCATATTCATGCTCATAATATCGGGATGGGTCACCGTTATCGACCTGCTGATGGCCGCCTTCGCGAGGGCCGCCTACAAGGAGATGGGCCTCTACATACAGATCATCGTCGCCTTCGCCTCCATACTCGTAAGGGCCGAGATGTTCGCAAGCAAGAACAGGCTGGCCCCTTCGTTCTTCGACGGCCTCGGCTCGGGTCTCGGATTTCTGATAGCGCTGGTGATAATCAGCTTCTTCAGGGAGCTCCTCGGAAGGGGTTCCCTCTGGGGGTTCCCCATAGTGGAGGCGAAGCCTATGCTCATAATGCTCCTGCCCACGGGGGGCTTCTTCGCTGTGGGTATACTGATGGGCTTCTTCAACTGGATAGACATGAGGTTCTACGGCGGCAAGGGCGCCGGTGGTGCGGGAGGACATTAGCCCTCCAGGGTCGGGAGAGGCCTCCGGCGGGGATGTTGCAATATCCTGCCGGATGTGCTTTAATAAATAAAGGCAATTGTTGATTTACCAAGGAAGGTCAGGATGGAGAAGGAATTCACAAAGCTCTTCGAACTCTTCATAGCAGCCTCTGTGATCACCAACTTCGTCTTCACGAGGTTCCTCGGGCTCTGCATCTTCTTCGGCGTATCGAAGAAGATGGAGACCGCCGTGGGGATGAGCATAACCTTCACAGCGGTGATGACCATCGCTGCGGCCCTCAGCTGGCTCGTCCTCACCTACGTGATGATCCCCCTTGAGATCACCTTCCTGAAGATAGTCATCTTCATCGGGATCGTGGCCGCCTTTGTGCAGGCATCGGACACCATCATGAGGAAGGTGAGTCCCGGGCTGTACTACAAGCTCGGCGTCTATCTCGCCCTGATATCGACGAACTGCATCATCATAGCGGTGCCGCTCATAAACACCGCTGAGAAGTACAACTTCCTCGAGAGCATATCCTTCGGGTTCGGCTCGGGCATAGGGTTCGCCATTGCGCTCGTTCTGATGGCGAGCATCCGTGAGAAGCTCGAGCTCGCCGATGTGCCCAGGCCGTTCAAGGGTATGCCGATAGCCTGGATCGCCACGGCACTGATATCCCTGGCCTTTATGGGGTTCTCGGGGATAATAACCCTTTAAGAAGTGAGATGATGGATCTCCAGACGATCATAGAGCTTCTGGACAGGGTCCTCCAGCTGGCGGACTTCATACCCCTGCCGAGCGTGGGTGCTGGCGGGGCGATAGAGGTGAAGGAGACCGTGGATTTCATCACCACGGTGAAGTTCACCGCGGTCTTCGTCCTCGGTGTGGGAGCGGTCTTCGGCATGGGGCTCGCCTTTGCGGCGAAGAGGTTCTCCGTGAAGATGGACCCGAGGGTCGAGCAGGTCCGCGAGGTCCTTCCGGGTGCCAACTGCGGTGCATGCGGCTACGGGGGCTGTCAGCAGTATGCCGAGGCGGTGGTCACCTCTGAGGATGTGGTCCCCAACCTCTGCGCTCCGGGTGGAGCGCACGTCGCCGAGATGGTCTCGCTGATCACGGGGAAGAAGGCTGAACTGAAGGAGCCCCAATTCTCACGGATCATGTGTCAGGGAGACCGGCAGAAGGCGGTGAAGAGGTTCAAGTACGAGGGTGTCCTGGATTGCAGGGCCGCTGTCCTTGCCGGAGGCGGTGACAAGGCCTGTGATTACGGATGCCTCGGCTACGGCACGTGCGAGAGGGTCTGCCCCTTCGATGCCATCCATATGAACGAATACGACCTCCCCGTCGTGGATATCACGAAGTGTACGGGGTGTCGTAAGTGCGAGGCCGCCTGTCCCAAGAAGGTCATCGAGGTGCTCCCTGCGGGGAAGGCCGTCCTCGTGGCCTGCCACTCCAGGGACAGGGGGGCCGTCACGAGGAAGAAGTGCCAGGTGGGCTGCATCGCCTGCGGCGCCTGTGTGAAGGTCTGTCCCTTCGACGCCCCGAGCATAATCGACAACGTCTCACGCATCGACCTTGACAGATGCACTGCCTGCGGCCTCTGTGTCGGGAAGTGCCCGACAAAGGCGATAGTGGACCATCTGCCCGTAAGGCCCAAGGCGGTGGTTATAGAGGAGAAATGTATCGGATGTAATATATGCATGAAGGTCTGCCCGGTGGATGCTGCCTACGGCGAACAGAAGAAGGTCCACACAATCGATGCCTCCAGGTGTATCGGCTGCGGCATCTGCACTGCAAAGTGCCCTGTCCAGGCCATCGACGGAACGTTCAACGCCGCCGATGTCTTCGCCAAGGCAGCGGAGAAGAAGAGGAAGAGGGCGGCCTGAGCCCGGACCCGGTCATTGCATCCTCCCCGTTGCCTGTCTTCCATCAACCGAGGCTCCCGAGACCTTCATAATTTATTCATCTTTCGATAGTATCATCCGTGGAAACCAAAACTGTGAGGTGAAGAGATGCTGAAGAGAGTTATGACGAGGCTTTTTTTAGTCCTCCTGCTGACCTCGGTTCTCATGGTCCAGGGCAACGGGGATGCTTCCGCTGAGAAGGCGAAGCTGAGCAAGGAGGAGGCGGGCAAGGTGCTAAGCTTCCTCGCTCCGGGGCTGAAGGTCCTCTCCGTTGCACCCGCTCCTGTGGAGGGCCTGTGGGAGGTCGTCCTCGAAGCAGGCGGAAAGAAGGGGATAGTCTATATCGACTCGTCGAGGAAGAACATACTGCTCGGCTCCATAGTCGACGTGGCGACGAAGGTCAACCTGACGAAGGAGCGGTTCGACGATATAAACAGGGTGGACCTCTCCACCATACCCCTTGACGACGCCCTCGTCCTCGGCAACCCGAAGGCGAAACACAGGGTGATCGTCTTCGACGACCCTGACTGACCTTACTGTGCGAAACTTCATCAGGAGATGAAGAAGATAGTCGACAAGAGGGACGATATCGTCTTTTATCTGAAGATGTTCCCCATAGTCCAGATCCATCCACAGGCCTACGACAAGTCGAAGACCATCGTCTGCGAGGAGTCCAACGAGAAGGCGATCAAGCTCCTTGAGGACGTCTATGCAAAGAAGGAGATACCGAAGCCGACGTGCAACACCACGGTGGTGGACGACAACATCGCCCTTGCAAAGAGACTCGGTATAAACGGTACCCCGACCTTGATCTTCGGCGACGGCCGGATGAAGAGCGGCGCAATGAAGGCCGAAGAGCTTATAAGGCTTATCGAGAAGAGATAAAATCCTGCATAAGGAGGAAGAGATGGCCCAGGTCAGTTTGAGGATCGAGGGTATGACCTGTCAGCACTGCGTGATGAGGGTGAAGAAGGCGATCGACGGTGTGGAGGGTGTCAGCTCCTCGGAGGTCGACATCGGCTCTGCAAAGGTCGTCTTCGACGAATCCAGGACCGGCACCGAGGCCATTGAGAAGGCTGTCCAGGACGCAGGCTACAGGGTCCTGCCTTCCTGAGAGAACGGACCCGCTCCTCACTGAGGAGCAGGTCCCCTCTGCTCATTCAGAGCACATCATCCCGGCCGTCCCACCCATCATGGCGGTATGCATCTTGATCATCATCCCTGCCCGTTCGTCCCTGGTCACAGGGATCATCCAGCTCGGTCTGGCGATGGCCCTCACATAGGAGGCCACGGCCAGACGATCCTCCTCCGAGAGGGCGTCGGCATGGGAGGCCATGGGCGTGCCGTCCAGGCCGGTCGAGACCGTCAGGAAGATCCCCTCCAGGCCGTCTCGCTTGAGGGGTTCAGAGGTGAAGTCCCTCGGTCTGATCCGATGGCCCCAGTCGTCCTCGAGCTCTTCCGCCTTCGGCCCGTCTCCACGGCCCTCTCTGCCGTGGCACTTCCAGCACTTCGCCTCATCGTAGACCTCCCTGCCCCGTTTGATCAGTCCGGTGGAGGCCCTCGGGGTCCCTGGCACCTTTACCGCTGGATCTGCCTCCTCCTCGGAGAACCTCTCCGAGAAGGTCTTGATGTAGTATGTGACCGCCCATCTCTCGCGGCTGCTCAGGTCTCCCCAGGGCGGCATGCCCGTACCCCTTATGCCGCTGGTTATGGTCCTGTAGATGTCATAGTCGGTGGGAATGGAGCCTGAGGGCGTCGAACGGAACTTGAAGACCCCGATGGTGAAGTCCCTCGGTTTCGTGACGAGCATGTGGGCCCTCTCGCCCCTGCCGTCACCGTTCCTGCCGTGGCACGCTGCACAGCGCCTCATATAGACCCTCCTGCCCAGGGTCAAGATCTCTTCGTCCTCCGGAGGACGGCCCGAGGGATCAGCCTCCCAGCTCCCCCCACCACCCATCATCTGCCTCATCCCCTGCATCATGCC
>WGEZ01000010.1 GCA_015492515.1 Nitrospirota bacterium | reverse complement strand
GGATAAGAATGTGGTCGTCCTCGCACCGACGGGCGTGGCCGCGATCAACGCCGGTGGTCAGACCATCCACTCGTTCTTCAATTTCAGGCCCGAGGTCACACCTGACACGGTCTCGGAGATCAAACCAAGGGACCCGAAGTTATACAGAAACATAGACACCATCGTCGTCGATGAGGTCTCCATGGTGAGGGCCGACCTGCTCGACTGCATGGACGTTTTTCTCAGGAGGTACGGTAGAAGGAAGAGGAGGCCCTTCGGTGGTATACAGATGGTCTTCATCGGAGACCTGTATCAACTGCCTCCCGTGGTGAGGAGCAGGGAGAGGAGGTTGTTTGACACCCTCTACAGGAGCCCCTACTTCTTCGATTCAAGGGTGTTCGGGGAGATCGATCTCGAGTTCGTCGAGCTCGAGAAGGTATACCGCCAGAAGGACGGCTCGTTCATCGAGCTCCTCAACAGGATCAGAAACAATACGGTAACCCCCGAGGACATCGAGAGGCTCAACTCAAGGGTGGTGCCCGACTTTAAACCTCCCGAGAAGGAGTTCTATATCTGCCTTACAACCACGAACGCCCTTGCAGACAGGATCAACATGGACAGGCTCAGGCGGATAAGGGGGAAGGAGCATCTCTTCGAGGGTTTTGTGGAAGGTGACTTCCCCGAGAAGGACCTACCGACAAGCCCTCTGCTTGCACTGAAGAAGGGTGCCCAGGTGATGCTCCTCAACAACGACTCCCTTGGTAGATGGGTGAACGGAAGCATAGGGAGGGTCGTAGATTTCGCCAGGGCCGAAAGGAGAGAGGTCATCCTTGTGGAGCTCGAGGATGGAGAGGTGGTGGAGGTGCTGCCCTTCCGATGGGATACGATAGAGTACCACTATGATGAAAGACTCAGGAGGCTCTCCTCTTCCGTGACAGGCTCCTTCACACAGTATCCCCTCAGGCTTTCCTGGGCTGTAACGATACACAAGAGCCAGGGGAAGACCTTCGATAAGGTGATCATCGATCTCGGTCACGGCACGTTCGCACACGGGCAGTTGTATGTCGCCCTGAGCAGGTGCATATCCTTTGAAGGCCTGGTGTTGAAGAGACCCCTGAAGAAGAGGCATATACTCATGGACTGGAGGGTCGTCGACTTCCTTACGGGGTTTCAGTACGGCCTCTCCGAAAGGGAGATGCCCCTGGAGGAGAAGATCTCGGTGATAAGGGAGGCCATCGAGAGGGGGCAGCCGGTCGAGATCGTGTATCTGAAGAAGAGCGACGAGAAGACGAAGAGGGTTGTACATCCCATCGAGGTCGGTGAGATGGATTACGGAGGAAGGGGCTTTATCGGCCTGAGGGCGTACTGTAGACTGAGGGGCGACGAGAGAAACTTCAGGGTAGACAGGATTCTCAGCATCAGGAGACTCGAGGCTTAGAGAGGCGCGTCTTTTCGCTGCACGGACTTACCACCGGAAAGCCCGAAGGCCCCCGTGGTGGTTGCTACCTCAGCCCCAGGACGTCGAGCATGTCATAGAGCCCCGGTTTGCGGCCGTGGACCCAGAGGGCGGCCCTTATCGCGCCTCGAGCAAAGGTGTCCCTGCTGGAGGCCCTGTGGATGATCTCCACCCGCTCGCCCATCCCGCCGAACATTACGGTGTGTTCTCCCACGATGTCTCCGGCCCTGACGGTCTGGATGCCTATCTCCTTACGGCTCCTCTCCCCGATCAGCCCCTTCCTGGTATAGACGGCGACCTCGTCGAGGTTCCTTCCGAGGGCCTCGGCCACCACCTGGGCCAGCTTTAGTGCGGTGCCGCTGGGGGCGTCCTTCTTCATCCTGTGATGGGCCTCTATAATCTCAACGTCATAGTCATCCCCCAGCACCTTCGCAACATCCTTCAGCACCTGTAATAGCAGATTTATTCCGACAGACATATTGGGGGCCATCACACAGGGGATGGTGCGTGTAAGCGTCTGTATCCTCTGGAGGTCTTCCCTGCTGAAGCCCGTGGTGCCTATGACCATCGCCTTGCCCTTCTCTGAGGCGGCCTCGAGGTTACGGAGCGTCGAGCCGACGGACGTGAAGTCGATCACCACATCCGTGCCATCGAGGGCCTCTTCGATACCGTCGGTGAGCTTGACGCCCGTCTCCCCGGCCCCGACGACGACGCCGATGTCCTTCCCGACCATCTCGTGGCCCTTCCGTTCGGTGGCGCCGGCAAGGGTTATCCCGGGATGTTCGATGCAGAGGGCCGTGATCCTGCGGCCCATCCTCCCCGTTGCTCCCGCAACCGTTACGTTTATCATGGCGGCTCCTCCCTTCTCTCCGGACAGTCGCTCCGTAGGTGAGATATCATAACAGATAAGGGTCCGGCGTGCAAACTCCTCCGCTGCACGGTGGGCCGCCGGCTTTCTGCATCGGCGACCTTCGTGTTAAAATATCGGATGCCTGACCAGCCCTTCTCCGCCCTCTATCTCAGGAACTTCAGGCTCTTCTGGGTCGCACAGTTGATATCCCTCTCAGGGACATGGATGCACATGATGGCCCAGGGCTGGCTCGTCTACAGGCTGACCCGTTCCCCCCTCTACCTCGGCATAGCAGGGGCGGCCCTCTCACTGCCGATGCTCCTTTTCACCCTCCTGGGGGGTATACTCGCCGACAGATACCCCAAGAGGGATATCCTCATCGTCACACAATCCCTCGGCGTCATCCCGCCCCTCCTGATGGGGGTCCTCACCCAGACGGGGGTGGTGAACGTCTGGCACGCCATAGCCGTCGCCTTCATGATGGGGACGGTCAACGCCTTCGATATCCCGGCCAGGCAGTCCTTCCTGGTCGAGATGGTCGGCAGGGGGCGTCTGCTCAATGCAATCGCCCTCAACTCGGCCGCCTTCAACGGCGCACGGATCCTCGGACCCATGGCGGCGGGGCTGATCATCTCGGAGGTCGGGCTCCCTGCCTGCTTCTTCATAAACGCCCTCAGTTTCGTCCCCGTCGTCCTCGTGCTGAAGAGGATGAACATCAAGGGGCTGTCGAGGACCGGGGCCGGGGGCGTCTTCGGCGAACTGGAGGAGGGGCTGCGTTTCCTCCTCGGACACGGTGAGATACTCTCCCTCATGGTAATGATAGCGGTGATCAGTCTCTTCGGTATACCCTTCAGCCAGTTCCTGCCCGTCTTTGCAGAGGACGTCCTCCACATAGGGGCGAGGGGGCTGGGATACCTCATGGGGTTCGCCGGAGCCGGGGCCTTCGCTGCGGCGATGATGATAGCCTTCAGGGGCGGGATCGAGAAGAAGGGGAGGTACATGTCCGTGGCGGTCCTTACCTTCCCGGCGGCCCTGATCACCTTCACCATGAGCAGATACTACCCTCTCTCAGCCGTCACCCTCGCGGTTACGGGCTGGGCCGTGGTCAGTTTCCTCGCCACGGCGAACAGCTTCATACAGCTCAACGTGAGGGATGAGCTGAGGGGGAGGGTGATGAGCGTCTATTCCCTCCTCTTCCTCGGGATGGCGCCTGTGGGCAACTCACTGATAGGCTTCGTCGCCGACAGGATCGGGACGACGAGGGCGCTGGCGATCGCCGGAGGGATATGTCTGCTGACGGGAGCGCTCTTCTCCAGGGCCTGGATGAGGAAGACGGCCCGGGGCTGAGAAGGCCCGGCCCTTCAGTCACCGGACCTC
>WGEZ01000009.1 GCA_015492515.1 Nitrospirota bacterium | reverse complement strand
CTCCTATACGCACAAGGAGTATATGAGAGTGCCTATCGGCGATCCCATAACTACAGAACTGATAGCAAAGATCCCATGGAAGATAATGAGAATGGATGAGATAAAAAAGTTGCCCGGGCAGGAGCAATCGGCATTGAAGAGAAACCTGCAGGAGATTGAAAATGTAAGGCCCTTTTCAGCCACACTGGACTGGCTGCTTTATCAGGTAAAGAAAAGCCTCCATTTGAAGGAGGTTATCGAGGATGCGGTTGATGAAGTGATACAGGAGTTTAATGATCTGGAGTTTGTAAAGAAATGGTATGAGCACCATGACAAATGGACCGACTTCTGGGATGAGGCAGACAAGATACAGTCTGTACTGTTTCTACTTGAAAAATTCAAAATATTCTCCCTTGAAAAGATGATGCCTTTGCTGGAGAGGGTCAAAAAGGTCTTTGCCAGGGACGACCTTTTAGAGGCTGCACCAAAGGAATACTCACACCTGGACGACAGGATAAGGTATATCGTCTACGGCCATACCCATGAACCTCTGCAGGTACCTCTGCGAGTGGTGGAAGGACCGGCTGCAAAGGAGCAGGTCTATCTGAACACAGGCACGTGGCGGAAGAGATACCGCAAAAGCAAAGAAGGCATAGGGTTCATTGGTTGGAAAACCATGCATTATGCTGTTTTTTACAGAAAAGAGGAAAGGGATACGGATTTCCCTGCCTTTGAAACATGGACGGGAACGTTGAAAACGGTTTGAGAGATGGGAAACCGCATAGAGTGGAAATTCTCTTTAAAATCAAGATCTTACTGCAGGGCTCGGAAACATCTGTTACGAGAATGCAGGCTGAAGACCAGGCATTCGATATCCTGACCGCCCGGGCTCCGGGCAAGGGGCGTTTGCCAAGCCCGTGTCCCGGCAATGTCAGAGGGCTGGAATTTGCATGCTCGAAGAGTGGCTCTGCATTCACTCCACAGGCGTGACCACTGCCATGACGACGAGCCTCTCGCCTTTCGATGCCTTGAAACCGTGCGGCACCATCGGGTCACAGAGGATGGCCGTCTTCTCGTCGGCCTCGATCTCCTCGTCCCCCACGCTGAAGACACCCCTGCCCTCGACACAGTACATCATCAGCCTCAGCGGTGCCTTGTGCGGTTTCAATTCCTGCCCAGGCTCGAGACACATCAGGGCCACCCTCATCTCGGGCTTGTCTGCGAGCATCTCCCTGGAGATCCTGTCAGGATAAAACTTGATCAGTTTCTTCAGATCCAATACGTCCGCCATATGTCCACCTCCTGGATTTTATCTGTTCCGTACTATTTATACCACAAAAGGCATCCGGGAAACATGAGATAGATCATAAAAGAGACCCTCTGCGGTCCCCCATGGACATGACACCATTGTTGCGAAAGTTAGAAATTAGTTGACGGCAAGACACGCCTTGTTGTAAAATAGGATGCCTGCGAAAAGATCGAGTTTTTTTCATCTGACACTTCACCTTGAGGTCTCCTTGTGCGAGGGGTGATTCACCGGTTGTTTTCCCTGTTCAGAGATGACTCACCTGAAGACCGGGAGCGGAAAAACCGTCAAAAACCACCGGTCCGGTTCAGGACCTGAAGCCAGGAGATGCTTGACACCCTGAGAAGACAGATATTCCTGGTGCTCTTCCTCTTGGGAGCCGTCACCGTCCTCACGATTGCGGTCTTCGATCTTCGATTCGTCTTGAAGGAGATAGAACCTCACCGCAAGGCGATGTACTTCGATGAAGCGTCATCTCATATAAAGAGGTTCAACGACGTCATCGAGAAGTACTCCCTGCTGCTGAAGTCCCTCTCGGGACTGAGGGAGTTGAAGGGCGTCACCACGGCCGATTATCCCTTGATCGCGGAGGACTTCAGGGGCATCCTTTCGGAATGCGGACCCTGCTACCAGCTCCGGTACATCGACTCCACGGGGCGGGAGAGGGTGAAGGTGGTCAGAAAGGAGGGCAGACCAAGGATCGTCCCCGAAGGGGAGCTCCAGGACAAAGGCGGGAGACGCTATTTCCTGGAGGCAGTGAGGTTGCCACCGGGAGAGATCTATGTGAGCCCTGTGGAACTGAACAGAGAGTTCGGTGAGATCGAGATGCCTCCCACACCGGTCATAAGGTTTGCGACGATCCCCGTGGACGGAGACGGTCTGGTCGTGCTGAACGTGTCTGCCGGGGATATCTTCAGGGGTTCCAGAGACGCCTTCACGGTCCATGACCATACGAGGGGAACGGCCTTCGTGGCCGACGAGAGGGGCTACTACATCTACCACTCCGGCAGTCCGGAGAAGGAGTTCGGCTCACCCGAAAACCTCGACACCGGCGAAAACCTCTTCAGGGATCACCCGGAACTGAGAGACAAACTGAAACATGACAAGGGAGAAGCAAAGCTCGAAACGGAGGACTCGCTCCTCTTCTACAAGGCCTTCTCTCCCTCACCGGGCCTCCGGTACATCGCCGGCCTCATCATACCAAGGAGGGACGTCTACAAGCCGGTCTATGAACGGATAGGGTTCTACTTGCTCTTCGTCATAGGCGGTGTGGTGACCATCTATTTCCTCTCCCTCTACCTCGGCAGGGCACTGACGTCCGGCATCACAGAGGTGACGGAGGCGATGAAGCGGTTCACGAGCGGAGACATGGATGCAAGATGCACCGTCAGGCAGGCCACCAGGGAGATCAAGGAGATAGGCAGTACCTTCAACACCATGGCCGACGAGATAAGGCGGGCTGCGATGGAGAACGAGAGGCTTGTGGAGACCCTTGAGGAGAAGGTCAAGGAGCGGACCGCCGAGCTTGAGAAGTTCGGGCTGAGACTCAAGAAGCTCTACGAGATAAGCTTCGCCACCACGGGCAACGCCCATCAATCGGCACGGCTGATCCTCCAGGAGGCTGCCGAACTTCTCGACGTCGATGCAGCCCTGGTCATGAACGCCGGTCGGGAGGGGTGGCGGGTATACGCCGTGGCGGACCGCAGAGGCATCTCCATCAAGGAGGGGATGCGGTTCCCCTTCAAGGACATATTCTGCGGGACCGTCAGGGAGACACGGCAACCCGTCGTTATCAACGACGCCTCCCGGTCGGCGGAGTTCAGTGATCACCCCGGACTGGTGAAGTACGGGATACACTCCTACCTCGGCGTCCCCGTCTTCGTGGGCAACGAACTCTTCGGAACGCTCTGCACGTTGAGCAGGTCACCCCACCAGTACACGGAGCATGACCTGATCCTGCATCAACTGCTCAGCAAGCGTCTCGAGTTCGAGTTCGTCAAGGAGAGGTTCGAAGACGAGCTCAGGGCCGCCATGTTCAGGGCGGAAGCGGCCAACAGGGCGAAGAGCGAGTTCCTGGCAAACATGTCTCATGAGCTGAGGACGCCTCTGAACGCGATACTCGGTTTCTCCGAACTGATGCTCACGGGCATGACCGGTGAACTTACCGAGAAGCAGAAGGATTATCTCAGGGATATACACGAGTGCGGCAACCTCCTCCTCTCGCTGATCAGCGACATCCTTGACCTCAGCAAGGTGGAGGCGGGAAAGATGGAGTTCGAGTACTCAGAGGTCGACGTCAGGGCGCTCATCGACCAGAGCCTCACCTTCTTCAAGGAGAAGATGATGCGGCACAACCTGACCCTCACCACCGAGGTGGATGACGGTATAGGTGTCGTGGAGGCGGACGAGAGGAGGTTGAAGCAGGTGCTGGTGAACCTCCTGAGCAATGCGGTGAAGTTCACCCCTGACGGAGGCTCCATAAGGGTTAAGGCAAGAAGGGTGAGGGAAGACGATGACGATCATGCATGACGTCTTCCATAACCCTGGACAACGGGCAGACGGTCAGGGTCTCCGAAGCCGTAGCTGAAGAGCCCCTCTCCTCCACCGATCATCCTCCTGCAGGCCGTTATACACTCACCACAGTTCACACAATTTATGTCCCTCCTCGGCAACCTCGGCTTAACACCCATAAAGCATACCTCCTCACACCTCTTGCAATCGGTGCACCTTGAGAGGTTTCCCGCGTCAAGCCTCACCCTCAGGGATACAGGGCTTATCCAGCCGAACAGCATCTGCATCAGTCCTGCTGCGCAGACATATTTACAGAAGCTGTGGCGGAGAAAGATCGCAGTGGTGAACATATAGACCGTGACACCGATTATACCCGCCTTGACACCCGTGGTGAACTGCAAGGTGGTTAATTGATGCCATATCGTCCCGGGAGCGACAAAATACCCCGTAAGGGCCAGGCCGATGAGGGGAGGTATGGTTACCAGGAGCAGGATGGTCAGCAACCCATAGAACAACCTGTTTCCACTTGCGGTGTCAGGCTCGTTGTGGGCTCTTCTGTAGAGGCTCCGCCTGCCGAGCAGTTTCAGGTTCAGAAAGTCGGCGAGCTCGAAGAGCGCCCCTTCCGGGCAGAGCCAGCCGCAGAAGAACCTTCCGAAGAGGAAGCCCATGAGGGGAAAGACGGACAGTACCGCAAGCCAGGGCAGGATCGCCTTCAGGAAGAACCGCACCGCCACATGTGTCGCACCATGGATGGATTGATCAAGGAGAATACCTTCATTCAGCCCCAGTGACCATACCCTGCCGAGCAGATACAGCTCCCTGGTAGCCGTATCGTACCGGAGTATATCAAAGACAGGCATGAGGAGGACGAGGAGTATAAAACCCGCCTGGCTGGTCCTCCGGAGGATGTGCAGAAAACTCACTCTCTCCATCCTTTATTTTATACCATGAGACGGGGTGTGCTTGTATGAGACAGATCATAAGCTTGAGCAAGGGGAGGATTTTCTGAAACCATCTGAGGAATACAACCGCTCATCTCCTGCATGCTCACCACCAGCGCCAGAGGGATATGACGAAGACGATCAGGAATATGAGCACAAGGTTCATGTAGGCGAAGAAGTAGAACACCTTCTCATGTGTGGGCATCTCACGCTTCCCCGAGGGGACCAGTCTGCCCACAGGCGGCATGGAGGTGATCTTCTCCTCCCCGTGGGGTGCCTTCCTCAGGGCGTCCGTGAGGTCGAAGCCCGCGAGGTGCTTCCTTGCATGACTGCCTCCCCTCCAGAGCTTGCTCCCGGTGACGTCGTAGATCTTACCATCATATGCGATGTAGGCCGGCCTGCCCTCCTTCCCGTCGAACTGCCGGAGTTCTTCAAGGGTGAGGTTCTGTTTCTGCTGCTCGATCTTTGTCTGCCTTCTCCGCCTCAGTTTCGGACCGATTACAAACGTCACGACCGCCGCCGTGGCGACCATGACGAGGAAGAGTGCGATCTTTATCATGAGAAGGACCCCGAATCTCGTATGGAAGAGCATCTGCCGGGAAGGGATCCGGGCGATCGTCAAAAGCGTTCCCGTTACCGCCATGATCACGATCGAGACCCATCCGAGGATCAACTCTCCCTTTGGCAGTCCCCGTGCGGCATAGGCGGGCTTCAGGAGGAGATGGACGTAGAGTATCGCCCCGAACCATACGATCGCCGTCATCATGTGGAGATAACCGATGATGAACCTTACGACATGCTGGGTCGTCGTCAGGGGCCTGTAGAGTCCCTTTATACGGAGCTCGTCCTTGAACGCCTTCCCCTCGGCGGTCAACTCCCCACCGCCGGCGGGATTGATGTGGCATGCCTTGCAGGCCTTGGCCGTCTGTCTTGAGTAATCGACGGTGCCGTAGGCATGGACCGGCATGATGAGCGCCAGGACGAAGAGTACAATCCCTATCTTCATGGCTGCAATATTATAAGGTCAAGCACCCCTGAAAAGTCCATCGACCCCCGGGGCCTTCGTCTCCACAAAAGGCGATACTCGAAGAGGGGGATGAAGGGGGGCCGTCGGAAAGACAGCCCCTCTGCCTTTCAGGTGGTCGTCTCGGAGGCCACTTTGACCGGCACCTCCACCGGCTCTTTACCGAGCTTGAAGAAGTCCACTACGAAGAGGAACACACCGTAGAGGAATCCGAAACCGAATATGGCCCTGAAGACCCAGAACCAGAGGTTGTAGTTCGCCTTGACGGTCACATAGTCGAGCCCGAGCAGCCTCTCCATATAGGTCTGCACCATGCCTGCACCGGTTATCGTCAGCACTATGAATATCATGGAGATCGTCATCCACCAGAACGACCTGTAACCTCGGGAGGTGTTGAACTCGGTCGCACCCCTTATGAGGGGGAGGGTTATGTAGATCATCGAGACCACCAGGAGCACGTAGGCGCCGTAGAAGGCGAGGTGACCGTGGGCCGTGGTTATCTGAGTGCCGTGAGTCCACTTGTTCACCATCGGCAGTGTATGTATCACTCCCCAGAGACCGGCACCGACGAAGTTGAAGATCGCATGGGCCACGGCATAGAAAAGTCCGAGCCTGTTGCTCACCACCCTGTGCTCCCTCGTGACCCTGAAGGCATCCCATACCATCAGCAGGAGGGGGATCGGCTCAAGGGCACTGAATATACCTCCAACCCAGAGCCAATACCGGGGCGTCCCTATCCAGTAGTAGTGATGTCCCAGGCCGAGTATGCCGGTGAACAGCACAAGGGCCACCTCTATATACATCCATCTCTCAAGCACATGCCTCGGTGCATTGGTCACCTTCATCAGCATGAATGCAAGGAGCGCCCCTGCGATCACCTCCCATGAGCCCTCGACCCAGAGGTGCACCACCCACCACCACCAGAACTGGTCCTTCACCATGCTCTTCGTGTAGAACATCCCGGGCAGGTACATGAGGGTAAGGAACGTCAGCCCTCCGAGCAGGGTCCCCTGAATACCGGTCCACCTGCGGCTCTTGTACATGGTCATGAAGTTGTTGAAGAGAAACAGTATCACCGAGAGGGCGATCAGCAGGTCAGCCCACCTCGGCGCCTCTATATACTCCCTCCCCTCGTTCAGGAGGGTGGTGCCGAAGACGAACTTGTTCGCCTGCGGGTTCAGCCCCATCCATATATAGCCGACAACCACGACCGTTACCGCCACAACCGTCGCCCAGAACTGAAACCTCGCCAGGGGGATGCTCCACAGCTCACTCTGTGACTCCTCAGGCACGACGAAGTACGTTGCACCCATCAACCCCGTCAGCAGCCAGACTACAAGGGCATTGATGTGGAGTGTCCTGACGGTGTTGAAGTTCAGTATGAAGAAATCGGGCCAGATGAACTGAAAGGCTGCTATTATGCCGACTGCGATCTGGACGAAAAACAGCAGCACAGCAAAGGTGTAGAAGTCTTGTGCGATCTTCTGGCTTTTGTATTTCATTATCCTCAACCTCCTTCTACTTAAGTGTCAGCAGGTAGTCGACGAGCTGGTTCAGCTCCTCCTCGCTCAGATGAGCGAAGGGCGGCATCGCCGAGTCAGGCACTACGCTTGCGGGATCGACAAGATGCCTCCTGTGCCACTCGGGGTCCGGCTGCCGGGAGGCCACGTGTGTGAGGTCAGGCCCTGATGTGCCTCCGACCCCGCCGATCATGTGACAGGCCGAACAGTCATACTTCTGATACACCGCTGCACCGCCGGCCATGGCCTGAGGCACCGCTGCAAGCACCGGCTCAGGTGGCCAGCCGTTGGTGTCGACCTTCGAGATCCAGTCCAGGAAGGCCACTATCTTCTCAGCCTCCTCCTCCGTTATGCCGAGCACCGGCATGGATGCCCGGGGGTTCACCTTCCTCGGGTTCACGAGGAACTTCTTGATGTAACTGACGGGCTTGTTTGCAGTGGTCTTGGTCAGGTCGGGAGCAAAATACGACCCGTTACCAAGGATCGTATGGCAGCCGATGCAGTCATACTTGTGCCATAGCCTCTTGCCCTGGTCCACCTCCTCCGTGATCTCGGGGGCCCGCTTGTCGATCCTCGACATGGTGTCGAAGGTGAGGCCAAGAAGGATCACGAAGAAGAAGAGGCTGCCGAAGATGAACAGGTTTCTCACTCCCTTGTTGCTCATTTTTTCCACCTCCTGCTCTGTATTAAGGATGCTCCAGCCTCTCTCCCTATGCTGAAAGACTACACCGAAAGCTACATTTTTGTCTATGATTTAAGTCACAGGTAGGAGGGGGCCTCCGGCGGAGGACCGGGCACGCCCTGTCGCCGGGGTCACGGAAGGGTCAACCGTGGTTAACGGGTCCTCTCTGTATCAGCGTAGCCAGCCAGATAATCCATCTCCTCGGCTCCGGTGGCGGCTCCGTATCGGAACTCCGCATCCCTGATGATCCTCTTGATGTGCATCTTCCCGGCCTTGTCGAGGGCCTTCAACCTGCGAAGTGAGTAAAAAGCGGTCGCGGAGAGCCCAGCGAGGCCGACAACCACCTCAACCCCCTTGACGCCGGTAACCTCTGAGAGCATGTAACCTCCCAGGGAGGCGAGGAGGAACGAGAGAAGGGGCAGGATGAAGGCGAGGAGATAGCCCTTCAGATGGGTCTTCTTCTCAAGGCCCATGACCACCCTGTCACCCCTGCCGGCTCCGAGGGTGTTCTGCACCCTGAGCAGCATCCCTGCCCCTCCGGGCCGGCATAGTCCGAGCTTGGCATTGCCGCAACCCTTGCAGGATGCGCCCTGCTCTATCATTACAGAGGCCGTCTCGCCGTCTGTATCGATGACCCTTCCTGTCTCTACTACGGTCTTCACTCTTCAGAACTCCCCTCCCGTAGAACCAGGGACCCACTTCTGCAGCCTGACGAGGCCCTGGAAAGGAGGGCTGCACGCCGCGAACTGAGATCTGTCTGCTATATTATAACAGATACGGCCTTCCCCTCTCTCCTGGCTCACAGCCTGTACCCCTGAAAGGCGGCTTCGCGATCTTCTTAAAAACGCCGTCTTTCGGGTATAATAACTCCATGCTCTCGCCTGAAAAACAGCTTGACGTGATCAGGAGGGGTGCCGTCGAGATCATCCAGGAGGCGGAGCTCCTGAGGAAACTGAAGAAGGACGGCCCCCTCAGGGTGAAGGCGGGTTTCGACCCCACCGCTCCCGACATCCACCTCGGCCATACGGTGCTGCTCGAGAAGATGCGACAGTTCCAGGAGCTCGGACATGAGGTGATATTCCTCATCGGTGACTTCACCGGCATGATCGGTGACCCCTCGGGCACGAGCGAGACCCGCAAGCCCCTCACCAGGGAAGAGGTGCTTGAGAATGCAAGGACCTACAGGGAACAGATCTTCAAGATCCTCGACCCTGACAGGACCCGCGTGGAGTTCAACTCAAAGTGGATGTCCAGGATGAGCGCCGAAGGGCTCGTCAGGCTGGCCAGCCATTACACAGTGGCAAGGATGCTCGAGAGGGAGGACTTCAAGCAGCGGTGGCAGTCCCGGAGCCCGATAAGCATCCATGAGTTCCTCTATCCCCTCATCCAGGGCTACGACTCCGTGGTCCTGAAGGCGGACGTCGAGCTCGGCGGCACTGATCAGAGGTTCAACCTCCTTGTGGGCAGGGAGCTTCAGAAGGAGTACGGGCAGGAGCCGCAGTGCCTTGTGCTGATGCCCCTCCTTGAGGGTATCGACGGCGTCAGGAAGATGAGCAAGAGCTTCGGAAACTACATCGGGATAACCGAGCCCCCGAAGGAGATGTACGGAAAACTGATGTCCATCACCGACGAGCTGATGCTCCGATACTACGAACTCCTGAGCCATATAACCATCGATGAACTGAAGGACCTGAAGCGCGGGATCAAGGACGGCACGGTCCATCCGAAGAAGGCGAAGGAGGCCCTCGCAATGGAGATCGTGGAGCGCTACTGGGGCAGGGAGGAAGCCCTCAGGGCACGGGAGGAGTTCGAAAGGGTGCACAAGGAGAAGCGGTTGCCCAAGGATGTGGCGACTTCAGAGTTGGCCCTGCCTCGACTTGATCTCTCCGCGACTGGCAAAACCAATATCAACTGGCTTCCTCAGATAATGAAAAACGCAGGCCTTGTTAAAAGCACGAGTGAGGCCGTGAGGCTCATAAAACAGGGAGGCGTAAGTGTGGATGGCGAGAAGGTAACGGATACGGAAAAAACGTTGCCCGTTCCCGGAGAATATATCATCAAGGTCGGCAAGAGGAAGTTTTGCAGGCTGAAGCTGACGTTTGAAGAACAAGAAAACGTCAAAATATGATGTAGCGAGCCGATTACATGGTTGACCCCGTAGAGACGCTCTTCAGGCTCATCCTCGGTGCCGTCCTCGGCGGCATCATCGGGTTTGAGCGCCAGAGCCACGGCAGGCCCGCTGGTTTCAGGACCCATCTGATCGTGAGTCTCGCATCGGTCCTCATAATGGTGGTCTCTGACGAGTACTATCGGCTGAGCACACTCAACCCCGACATCATAAGGATCGATCCTGCAAGGATAGCGGCGGGCGCCATCACCGGGGTCGGCTTCCTCGGTGCCGGGGTTATAATCAAGTCCGGCTTCACCATCCAGGGGCTGACCACCGCGGCCTGTCTCTGGATCGTGTCCGCCATCGGGCTTGCAGTGGGCAGCGGCCTCTATATACCCGCGCTGGCCACCTTCGCCATCACCTTCTTTGCCCTGTGGACCCTCAGGAACATCGAGGTGAAGGTGCCGAGGCTGAGGTACAAGGTGATCACCCTGACGACGGAGCCCACGGTTAAGGAGACGGAGATAACCGGGAGGTTGAAGGATGCCGGAGCTGACGTAGGAAACATCGACTACGAGATGGACAGGGTCAAGGACGAACTGACCTATCATATATCCATAACGTACAGGGATACAGGGGTCATCACCAGGGTGGTGGAGGCCATCCTCAGGCTGCCCTATATCAAGAGGTTTCACCTGAGGGGATGATGCTGGATTGATGATTGGATGAATGGATATCAAGGACTTGAAGAAGGCACTCTGGACCGAGGTGAGGTACGTCCTGCTCGACATGGACGGCACGCTCCTTGACAAGTACTTCGACGACTACTTCTGGGAGCACCTCGTGCCTGAGAAGTATGCAGAGAAGCACAACATCACCTTCGGCAGGGCCAGGGAGGAGCTGCTGAAGAAGTACAAGGCCCACGAGAGGACCCTCAACTGGACGGATATCGACTTCTGGTCACAGGAGCTCGACCTCGACATCCCTGCCCTCAAGGAGCAGATACGGCACCTGATCGAGGTGCACCCCCACGTGGAGGATTTCCTCAGGGAGCTGAACGCCGCCGGCAAGAAGGTCTTCCTCGTCACCAACGCCCATTACAAGACCCTCAAGATAAAGCTCAGGAAGACGAGGATCGGCGGGTACTTCCACAGGGCCGTCACCTCCTTCGAGATGGGCTACCCCAAGGAGGACGTCCGGTTCTGGCAGAGGACGGAGAAGGTGCTGGGCTTCAAGAAGGAGAGGTCCTTCTTCGTGGACGACTCTGAAGAGATACTGAAGACGGCGAGGGAGTTCGGCATCAAGTATGTAGTGCTGAAGACGAGGGCGAACTCGAAGGAGGAAGAGGAGGCCTGCACCGGAGAGTTCCCAGCCGTAAGGGACTTCAAGGAGCTGCTGCCGTAGGGGCGGATGGCGGATCTCCCGCTCATCCTCTGCCGGTCATCTCCAACAGTTCATCGTATGTTATGGTCTTCACCCCGAGGGCACGGGCCTTCTGGAGCTTTGATCCGGGCCCCTCACCGACCACGAGGTAGTCCGTGCTCCTCGAAACGGTCGAGGCGGCATGCCCGCCGAGCCCCTCTATCAGTTCCTCCACCTCTTTCCTCGGTC
>WGEZ01000008.1 GCA_015492515.1 Nitrospirota bacterium | reverse complement strand
GGGTTTCTGGAGCCTCGAGGACAGGCCCAGGTCGATCAGGGTCAGCCTCACCCCGTTGAGGGAATGGACGATCACCAGGGCCAGGAGGAGGAGTTCCCCTGATCTGACAAGAGGGGTCTCCATCAGTCCCGCCAGCCTTTCGTACTCGAGGGGATCGCGCAGGTGGCTCAGCAGGTAGAGATGGACGAAGATATAGAGGGTGAGCAGCACCCCCGTCACCCTGTGGACGAGCCATGCCAGGAACCCCGTCTGCAACCACCGAGGCATCAGCCCTCTAAACACCCGTCTTGACATCTTCCTTCCCCAGGTGGCCCGCTGCCCTCCGGCACACAGGCCCTTGGCAGACAGTGAGGGAGCCTCTGACGTTCTGCCCATGAGGAGAACCCTGGATCCCTCCGTTGTTGACCTGCGTGAGGAGTGGTATGATCATTTTAGTTCATGGAGAGATTAATTGCAACCACTGGGTCTATAAGGATTCTTTATGTTATAATAATCAATGAAGGTCGTCTGTCAGAACAGGAAGGCCTACCGCGACTACGAGATAGAGGAGACATACGAGGCAGGGATGGTGCTCGCAGGTACCGAGGTCAAGTCCCTGAGGGAAGGAAGGGCGGACCTGAAGGATGGTTATGTGGTCATCAGGGACGGCGAGGCCTATCTGCTCAACTGTCATATTGCTCCTTACAGGCATGGTAATATAATGAACCACGAACCGATGAGGACGAGGAAGCTGCTCTTTCACAAGAAGGAGATCCAGCGTCTGGCCGGCAAGGTCATCCAGAAGGGCTATACCCTGGTGCCCCTGAGGATATACTTTAAAGGGCCGCACGCCAAGGTGGAGGTGGGGCTCGCCAGGGGCAGGAGGCTCTTCGAGAAGCGGGAGAAGATCAGAGAGAGGGAGGCCAGGCGGCAGATAGAGAGGGCGATGAAGGCCTGAGTATCGGGGGCGTATGGATTCGACGGGGGTTATGAGACCCAGGTGGCATGCCATGGTGCCGTCACCATGTAAAAAGGCGGCTCACAACACAGAAGCCAACAACGAACTGGCACTCGCTGCTTAATCGACGCAGCGCACCTCGAGGGAGATGCCTGCTATCCCGAAGAGGTGACGACAAGCAGGCTGGCCCGACACCGCTCCCTCTGGTGCCGGGCGAGAATGAAGAGGGATTGGGCCTCGGGAGGCCTGGCTGTCGGCGGCCGGAGGCCTGAAACTGAATAGACAGTCTAAGCATGTAGAAGCCTGGGGGTAGTACTTCCGGACGTGGGTTCGATTCCCACCGCCTCCACCATTCAGGAGATCCACGGAACCCGTCGTCTCTTCCGCCGGGGAAACCGGATAAAAATCATGAGGAGGTCCTTCCATGGGTTTGAGAGAGGCCAAGAGGTATATCGACGACCTTTATAAGAAGCAGAACAATCCGCTGCTATGGCCTGATTTCCTCACAGGGCTGCCGGACCGGGCCGCGGTCCTGAAGAGACTCGACAGGGTCTTCCCGCAGCTCGGAAGATACTCCATAGCCTACATAAGGATTGGAAACATCCATCCCTACGTCCTGAAGTACGGTTCCGACAGGCATGTGGAGATCATACAATGGGCTGCCGCGATCCTGAAGACCCTCTCCTCCGAGATGAGGGGCAGCTTCATCGGCACCGTGGGCACACATGATTTCGTCCTCTTCTCAAGGTCCGACTCCGTTGACAGCCTTATCAAGAAGGCCAACAGCCTCTTCAAGAGAAAGACCCTCACCTTCTACAGCGAGGACGACCGACGGAGGGGGTACGTGCTGAGGTTCAAGCGTGCCGATGGCGAGACGGTGAGCCTCGGCTTCATGAAGCTCATCTCCGTGGTGGTCAAGAGGCCTGTTGATATCGAGAGGCTCCAGCTCATACCCACCCTCGGTCAGCTCTGCGCCAAGATCGAGGACGAGGGTGGGGACAGGGGTGAGCTCTGAGGTAATTGATATCTCCCCACCCTTTCCTTGATAATCCACCCCCTCGTGGACTTCCTGCTGAAGGAGGCAGCCCACGTGCTCCGGCGTCCGGGCAGGTTGAGATCTTGGGCACAGACGATCACATGATTAGAACAGAACAGTGAATAACGTCAACACCTTGTGTTCGTTGCTTATCAACGGCTTCCGCTGTATCCACGTTTGATCGCCTCTTCACTGAATCGTTGCATGTAATTCACAGATTGTACATCATTGTAGAAAGGTATGATTTTTTTGTTGACAAAAGTGAAATCATCGTGTATAATTACTCCATGTTGAAGAGACTCTTTTCCTCGAGCGTCAGGGCCGATGTGCTTGCATTACTGCTGAACAGCCCGGACGAGAAGTTCTACGTCCGGGAGATCGCCAATATCCTCAGGAGGAACCCCTCGGGCGTCAAGCGGGAACTCGACAACCTGGAGAAGATGGGGATAGTCGTCAGCGAAAGGGTGGCAAACCTCAAGTATTTCAAGGCAAACAAGTCCTCCCCCCTCTATTCGGAGTTGAAGAACCTGATCACAAAATCCCTCGGCCTGCCCGGTGCGTTGAGGGCGGTACTCCGGGCCTCGGGGGTGAAGGCCGCCTTCATCTACGGCCCCTATGCCGAGGGGCTCTCCAATGACAGGATGGACCTCTTTGTGGTGGGAGGGAGCGCATCGTTGAAGCGGTCCCTCAGGGACATAGAAGGTGAGTTCGGAGTGACGGTCGCGATCAGGCAGGTTGCAGAGGCGGACTTTAACAGGATGAAGAAAGAGGAGAATGAGGACCTGAAGAGGATCTTAGAGGGGAAGAGGATCATCCTTTTTGGAAGGATATAAATCCTGATAATCCCCGGGACCGGGGTGGAAAGGGGGTGAAAAAGGGAGATGGCAACCGCTAAGAAGGCAACAACCAAGAAGGCCGCCGCCAGGAAGACCACGGCCAAGAAGGGCACGGCCAAGATGTCGGCCTGCAAGCCAGCGGCGAAGAAGACGACGAAGAAAGCAACGGCCAAGAAGACGACTGCCAGGAAGACCGCAACGAAGAAGGTAGCTGCCAAGAAGACGACCGCCAGGAAGACTGCGGCCAAGAAGACCGCGGCCAAGAAGACGACTGCCAGGAAGACCGCTGCCAAGAAGACCGCGGCCAAGAAGACGACCGCCAGGAAGACCGCTGCTAAGAAGACCACCAGGAAGGCAGCCTCAAAGAAGTAGATACGGACTGGCTGGAGGGCGGGAGGCGCCCTCCAGCCTTCTTTTCTGCTGCGTCAGGCCTCCAGGGGGTGCCGAAACTCAGACGTATGCGTAGGAGTGGGTGAACTCCGCATCCTGTGAGACGAACTCCCAGGAATCCACCGATGAGAGCATCTTCCGGAGAAACCTTATATGGGATGAGTGGCCGGCCCTCTCCGCGATTATGTGTCCGTAGATGGGGTAGCCGATGAGGGAGAGGTCTCCGATCAGGTCGAGCATCTTATGCCTGACGAACTCGTCGTTGAACCTCAGGCCCGTCTTGTTCAGTATCCCGCTGTCACCGATCACCACCGCGTTCTGAAGCGAGCCACCCTTGGCCAGCCCGTTGGCCCTCAGCATCTCCACGTTCTTGAGGAACCCGAACGTCCTGGCAGGAGCGATCTCACTGATGAAGACCTCCTCGTCGAGGTAGAGGCTGAGGTTCTGGATGTCGAAGATATGGTGTTTGAACTGGATGCTGTAGGTTATACGCCTTCCGTTGCACGGGATCGCCACTACAGCAGCATGACCGTCGTCGAGCACGATCGGCTTCGTTATCCGGATATAGGGTCGTCTCTTGCCCTGTTTTGATATGCCCGCATGGAGGATTATGCTCACCAACTCGGTGGAACTTCCGTCGAGGATGGGGATCTCCGGTCCGTCCACCTCCACGATCACGTTGTCTATCCCGATGCCGGCAAGGGTCGATAACAGATGCTCCACCGTCTTGATCCTCGTACCGTTGTATCCGAGGGTCGTGGCGAAGGCAGTGTCCACCACCGCCGCCACATTGGCCTTGATGATCGTTCTCCTGTCCGTTCTGATAAAGACGACGCCGGTGTCTCTCGGTGCGGGTTTGAGCGTAACCCTCGAGAGACGTCCTGTATGGAGCCCTATCCCTTCGAAGGAGACGGTATTTTTCAAGGTTCGTTGAAGCCGCATAATTACGGAAGATCACACAAGCAAAAAAGGTGCCAACAGGCAATGTTTTGACTGGCAACAATCTCCCCCGGAGATCTTTGCAGCGAGGCTACATGGATGTGGTAATTTCTACACAGTCTCACCAGCCACCTCACCGCCCACGACCATCTCCGGTATCCTCACCGTGGGCATGGCATCGGATACAGGGACCCCCTGGGCGTCCTTTCCGCAGGTTCCGATGGAGAACCCGAGATCAGAGGCTATCATGTCTATGGACTTCAGGACCTCGGGGCCGTTCCCCGTCAGGGTGGCCCCTCTCACCGGCTCACCCACCGCTCCGCTGTCGATCATGTAGCCTTCCTGGACCTCGAAGACGAAATCCCCGGTGACGGTGTTCACCTGTCCTCCGCCCATCTTCTTTACGAAGAGCCCCCTGGGGACGGATCTGATCACCTCCTCGGGAGAGAGGGTCCCCGGCACAATGAAGGTGTTGGTCATCCTGGGGATCGGCCTGTGATGATAGGACTCGCGCCTTCCGTTGCCGGTCGGGCGCCTGGCCTCCTTGATGGCGTTCAGCCTGTCATACATATACCCTACGAGCACTCCCCTGTCGACGAGGACCGTCCTCTGTGACGGGGTCCCTTCGTCATCGAACCTGTAGGAGCCCCTCTTGTTGGGCAGCGTCCCGTCGTCGACGACGGTGACAATGTCGGATGCAACGGTCTGGCCGATCCGTCCGGAGTAGACCGAGAGGCCCTGCCCCGCAAGGTCCGCCTCGAGCCCGTGACCTATGGCCTCATGGATCATCGTACCTCCGGCCTCGGAGGCTATGACCACGGGCATCCTGCCCGCCGGTGCCTTTCTGGCCTTCAGCATCATCACGGCCCTCCGTGAGGCCTTCTCGGCGACGGTCTTCAGCGGGCTCTCCTCGAAGAGCTCGAACCCGATGAACCCGCCCACGGGCTCGTATCCCGTCTGGATTATCCCGTCCCCGGCCGCGACCACCTGGACGACGGCCGTGGTATGGACCCTCCTGTCATCGGCGATGATGCCGTCGGAGTTGGCGATCCTCACGGTCTGGACCGAATCCCTGCAGACGACGAGCACCTGTTTTATGCTCCTGTGGTAGGACCGGGCGACACGGTCGGCCTCCTTAAGCAGCCTTATCTTCTCCTGTATGGTCACTTCCTCCGGAGGTATCTTGATGACGAAATCCACCCTGGGCCTGAGCGTTGTGAGGTCAATGGTCCCTGCGGGGAGACGGCCCTTCGAGGCCTTCCCCACCAGTGAGGCGAGTTCCAGGACAGCGCCGGGGCTGAACTCGTTGGTGTAGCCGAAGGCGGTCTTCCCCTGGAATATCACCCTCACCCCGACGCCGGCGTCGGTTCCCTCGAGGAGCTTCTCGACCCTTCCGTCTTCAAGCTGAACAGAGAATGATCGCCGCCTCTCGACGAATATATCCGCATAGTCGCCACCCTGTTTGAGTGCGGCCGCTATGGCCTTCCTCAGCAGGTCACCATCGATCACCGAGCCCTCCTTTATCAGGAAGTGAACAGTTATGTTAAACTATTGTAGGGTTTTTTTTCTATCCCCCGTAGTCCTTGCAGGAGGGCAGCTCCCTGGCTTCGGCAGGATCGGATATGATAGGGCTGATCGGCGGCAGTGGATTGTACGAGATCCCCGGGTTCGAGGTGGTTGAGAGGAGGACCCTCGAGACCCCTTACGGTGAACCCTCCGATGAGTACGTGCTCGGTGAGCTCTCGGGAAGGCCGGTGGTCTTTCTCGCAAGGCACTCCCGCAGACATGACATCCCGCCACACAGGGTCAATTACCGTGCAAACATATGGGGGTTCAAGGAGATCGGAGCAGAGAGGCTCGTCTCGGTGAATGCCGTGGGGGGCATCTCCGCCAACCTCCGGCCCGGTGATCTGGTGCTCCCCGCGCAGTTGATCGACTTCACGAAAGGGAGGGCGAGCACCTTCTACGACTCAGGTGATGTGGTCCATGTGGATTTCACCGAACCCTACTGTCCCGAGTCCAGGGAGGGCTTCCTGAAGGCCGCCTCCGGGGCTGACTTCAGGCTCATAGACGGAGGTACTTATGTATGTGTCGAGGGACCGAGGCTTGAGACCGCTGCAGAGATAGGGTTCTTCAGCTCCATCGGCGCTTCCGTGATCGGCATGACGGGGATGCCCGAGGCGGTGCTCGCAAGGGAGGCCGAGCTCTGCTATGTGGCGCTCACCGTGGTGACCAATTATGCGGCAGGCATATCCACGGGGAGGCTCACCACCAGGGAGGTGGTGGAGACGATGGAGCAGAGCACCGAGAAGGTGAAGGTGCTTATACAGAGGGCGATGGGGTTGATACCGGAGGAGAGGGGTTGTCCCTGTAAAGACGCCCTGAGGGATGCAAGGATGTGAACAGGATGGAGACGATCCTGATCATAGAGGACAAAGAGTCCATGGCCAGCATGCTGATGACCGTGTTGAGCGCCGAGGGCTACCGGTGTGAGATCGCCGGCGACGGCCTCGAGGGGATAAGGCAGCTGCAGACCAGGGATGTGGATCTCGTCCTCACCGACCTGAGGCTTCCCACCGGGGACGGCCTCGATGTCCTGAGGTGCGCACGTAATGAGGATCCGACGCTGCCGGTGATAATAATGACCGCCTATGGAACGGTGGAGGCTGCTGTGGAGGCGATGAAGGAGGGGGCCTATGACTTCATAACCAAGCCCTTCGACGTAGACCACCTGCTGGTGATGATCAGGCGTGCCCTCGAGACGAAGAGGCTCTACAGGGAGAACATCCTCCTGAAGGAGGAGGTCTCCTCGATGGTCGGTCTGCCAAGGATCATCGGCAGGAGCGGGAAGATAAAGGAGGTGGTCCAGAAGGTCCAGAAGGTCGCCCCCACGAGGAGCACCGTGCTGCTCTTCGGAGAGAGCGGAACAGGCAAGGAGCTCTTTGCAAGGGCGGTGCACCACCTGAGCCCGAGGAGAGACTCCCCCTTCGTTCCCATAAACTGTGCGGCCATCCCGAGGGAGCTCCTTGAGTCCGAGCTCCTCGGTCACGAGAGGGGTGCCTTCACCGGAGCCGATTCAAGGAAACTGGGGAAGTTCGAGCTGGCCCACAAAGGGACGATCTTCCTCGACGAGGTCGGTGAGCTCGAGCTGGCGCTCCAGGCCAAGCTGCTGAGGGTGCTCCAGGACCATGTAATCGAGCGTGTAGGTGGTACGAAGCCGATACAGGTCGATGTGAGGGTGATCGCTGCAAGCAACAGAGACCTCGCCTCCTATGTAAAGGAGGGGAAGTTCAGGGAGGAGCTCTTCTACAGGCTGAACGTCTTCCCCATATACATACCCCCGTTGAGGGAGAGGAAGGAGGATATCCCCTTGCTTGCGGAGTTCTTCGTCTCCAAGTATGCCGCCGAGATGAAGACGAAGCCGAAGAGGATATCCGAGAAGGCCATGGGACTCTTGATGGAATACAGCTGGAAGGGTAACGTCAGGGAGCTCGAAAACACGATCGAGAGGGCCATGATACTCTCCGAGGGGGAGACCATCACAGAGGAACACATCTCGTTGATGCCCATCGGGTTCAGTCCCGTCGTCGAGCCCCTGCCGATGGAGGGCTCCCTCGAAGAGACCGCCAAGGCGGCCCTGAGGGATGCCGAGACACGGAGGATCAGGAAGGCCCTCGAAGAGACGCGGTACAACAAGACACGGGCTGCCGAGCTACTCAGGATCAGCTACAAGACCCTCCTGACAAAGATCAAGGAATACCGCATAGAGTAAACCATTACCCGGATTCAGCCATAACCGCTGTTATGGGGCAGCACACCGGGGTCTTACATTGACTTCTCGGAGGACCCGTACCTGAGCGGGCATCCGGTCCGCCTCCGAGGTGAATCTCGCCATTCACCCTCGGGGTGAATATTACACAGAATTCAAAACCTCAAGGCCCTGCCGTACCGCTGTCATCGTCGACGTCTCCCATCGCTTGGATTTGGACATTAACAAAAGTTAATGATATACGGAAAAGACGGCTTTCACTTGACAAATACCGCACGATGGGCTATCATTATTAATAACCCCAAGAGGGATGGATCGTCTCCTGATCAGCCTCAAAGAAGGAGGGACAGATGAAAGAGGTCAGGGCAAAGAATCTCGCACTTCTGGTGATAACGGCCTTCATATTATCCACACTGCATCTTCCGGTGTATGCCGGTGAGATCGGTCCTCTCGGAGAGGTCGTCTCAACGGGAGAGGCAGAGGTGATGACCTCCTCCGGGGACTGGAGCGTTATGGAGAGGGCCTATCCGGTGCTCCCGGGGTCGACCTACAGGACGGGGGCGGGCGGCCTCTCGTTCATATTGAGTGACGGCTCGAGGCTCGAGGTCGGCAACCAGAGCGAACTCTCCATCACCGGAGAGAGGGGCAGGTACTCGATAAGGCTTGCAAGAGGCGGTGTTGCATTCAACGTCACCGCAGCCACCGACCTTGTCATCCGCACTCCCGACGCCGTGGTGGAGGCCCCCTTCGACAGGGAGGAGCCGATGATCAACAGGGTGGCATCGGTGCGAGCACAGACCATCGGTGCGGTCCTCTATGACGGCGGAAAGACGGAGGTTATCGGTGTCGAAGGGGACGTCAGGGTGAAGGGCATCGCCAGCGGCTCCGGGACGGTCAGACTCTCGGCCGGTAAGAGCATCAATATCTATCCCGGCGGTGATTACAGCATACTCCTTGCCCAGGCGATCGGACCCGAGGCAAGGGTCATCGATGAGAGGAACTGGATAGTCTCCGGAGGCGTCTCCCTCGAAGAGGTGAGCAGGCTGACCGGCACCAAGCTGGAGAGCGCGAGGACGAACCAGATCGGGGACTTCGTCCTCGATCTGCTGAAGAAGAGGCCGAAGAAGGGCGACGTCACGGAGTACGAGGACCTGAAGTTCGAGGTCCTCGAGGTGAAGGGCGAGCACGTCTTACTGGTGAAGATCTTCAAGGAGAAGAAGGTCGGGGCCCTCCTCTTCCCCACCGCCGCAGACAAGATCCTTGCAGGCGTCACCGGAGCGGTCATCGTGGGTGGTGCGATCTATGCCATAGAGAGGGGCAAGGAAGAGGGCAAGCGGATGAGCCCCCATATGCCTCAGTAGAGTGCTCCCCGGAGTGGCTACGGCTCTCCTGCGACGGGGCGGGTGGCTGGTCTCGTAAGGAAGGAGAGGTCTCATTCCGACGGCGCCGGGGGGAGCGTGCGTAACATTGCAGTGGATGTCGGTCTCACGGAACCACAGCGGTCTTATATGAATGAATACATTATCTCGAAGATCAGATATCTGATACCGTCCCTTCTTGCCCTAATCTTACTGTCCTGCGGCGGCGATGAGGCCGTTAAGGGTGGGCCGTCTCCGATGGAGGCCCCCCGAGCGGTTACAAAGAGTCAGAAGATGAACGCCCTGCTCCTGGAGCGGGCGATCAGCGCTCCAAGAGGGGGTGACTACCTACTCGGCCCCGAGGACCTCCTCGAGATAGACGTCTTCCAGGTCGAGGAGCTGAAGCGTACGGTTCGGGTCACCTCGAGCGGGTTCATCAAGCTGCCCCTCGCCGGTAAGGTGAAGGCCGCGGGGCTCACCGTCTCAGGGCTTGAGGCCGTGATCAGCGAGAGGCTCCGTCGTTATCTGGAGGAACCGGTGGTCAGCGTCTTCGTGAAGGAGTACAGGAGCCAGAGGATAACAGTGCTCGGTGCCGTGAACAACCCCCAGGTCTATGCAGTGACGGGCCAGAAATCCCTCCTCGACATGCTCTCCATCGCCGGTGGACTCTCCGAGGACGCAGGTGACATCTGCTATGTCCAGAGGAAGGGAGAGACGATCGTGATAGATCTCAACGACCTCCTCCTCAGAGGCAATGCAAGGCTGAATATACCCGTCTTTGCAGGTGACGTCATACATGTCCCGAAGGGTGGTGTGGTCTTTGTAAGCGGTGCCGTGAACGCACCGGGCTCGTTCGTCATGCACGGAACCGTCACCCTCGCCCAGCTCATCGCCATGGCCAAGGACCTGAAGTATGAGGCAAGGAGGGATGAGATCAGGATCTACAGGGACACCGGTAAGCCCACGAGGGACATCATAGAGGTCAACTACGACGAGATACTCGAAGGGGAACGTCCTGACATCGTCTTGAGAGACAAGGATATAGTGATCGTTCCCAGCAGCGGCATAAAGAACTTCTTCGCCGGTTTCGTCCGGACCCTCAGGGGGCTGGTATCCTTTGGAAGCGTATCCGTTGGTGCGGGAATGTGATAGAGGGGAGGATATTGTATGGACAAGGATGAGAGGAATCCCGGATTCGACCTCACTCCTGTTACGAGAAAGGAGACCCTGCCGAGTGACATCCTGAGGTCCTACCTCGAGGGTGAAGATGAGGAGGTCCACCTCCGGGACTATCTTGAGGTCATACTCAGGAGGAAGTGGATCGTGATCGTCTTTTTGATCTCCGTCGTGGTCACGGTGACGATCGCCTCCTTCCTCATGCAGCCCGTCTACCAGGCGAAGACGACCATCCACATCCAGAAAGAGGAACCGAAGGTCCTCACCTTTGAGGGGGTGTACACCATCGATTACTGGAAGATGGAGGACTACTACCAGACCAAATACAAGATACTGAAGAGCAGGCGCCTTGCAAAGAGGGTGATAAAGAGGCTGAACCTTGACAGGGAGCCGGAGTTCAGCTTCCAGGACCGTACCGTCTCGACGGCGGATGCCTCTCGGGTGAACGGACCGGTGAGGTCTCCAGGGGAGAGGGAGAGTGCATTGATCGATATGTTCCTGGGCAGGGTGGAGGTGTCACCGGTGAAGAAGTCCCAGCTTGTGGAGGTGAAGTTCGTCTCCCACGACCCCGAGCTTGCCGCTAAGGTCGCCAACACGATTGCGGACGAGTACATCGAGCTGACCCTTGACAGCAAGCTCGAGGCCACCAACCAGGCCAAGCGGTGGTTGGAGAAACAGATCGAGGACCTGAGGGCGAAGCTCGAGACCTCGGAGGAGAGGCTCAACAGTTATGTCTCGAGCAGCCGCATCATCTTCCTCGATAAGGAGAAGGACTTCCAGAGCCTCCAGACCCAGAAGCTGGCGGAGCTCTCTACAGAGCTCGGCAAGGCGACGGCCGAGAGGATATCGAAGGAGGCCCTCTACCGCGAGATCAAGGAGTCAGGGGTGAACAACAGCGCCATCCTCGACAATCCATTGATAAACTCCCTCAGGTCGGAGTATGCAAGCCTCGAGTCCGAGTACTTCAAACTCTCGAAACTCTACAAGCCGGAGTACCCGAAGATGCAGCGCCTCATGGAGCAGATGGAGAAGCTGAGAAGCAGGATCGAGGTCGAGGCCCAGAAGGTGGTCAAGGCGATAGAGGCGGATTACAAGGCCGCCGTGAAGAAGGAGAATTACCTCTCCGCCGCGATAGAGAAACTCAGCAAGGAAGTGAGCGATTTCCAGGAGAAGATGATACAGTATCAGATCCTGAAGAGGGAGGTCGATACGAACAGGCAGCTCTACAACAACCTCCTCCAGAGGCTGAAGGAGGTGGGTGTGAGCGCAAGCATATCGGCAAGCAACATCCAGATAATCGACAGGGCGGAGGTGCCCAGGGCCCCTTACAAGCCGAAGAAGGCCGTGAATATCGCGCTCTCGCTGATCGTGGGGCTCTTCGGAGGGGTCTTCCTCGCCTTCTTTGTGGAGTACTTCGACAACACGATAAAGACCGTGAACGAGATAGAGAAGAAGTCCCGTCTGCCCGTGCTCGGTATGGTGCCTGCCGCTGAGGATGCAGAGGGGAATCTCATATGCGTCAACTCCGGGGAGAACGGGGCCATGGCCGAGGCCTTCCGGTCCATCAGTACCTATCTGCAGTTCTCGAGCGCCTCGAAGCCCCCGAAGAGGATCCTCTTCACGAGCCCCCTTGCAGAGGAGGGCAAGACCACACTGGCGGTGAACACGGCGATGAGCCTGATCGGTTACTTCGGAAAGGGGGTAATCGTCGACGCCGACCTCAGGAAGCCCGACATCCATAACTTCATGGGCCTCGACAACAAGACAGGGCTCTCCTCCTTCCTCTCTGGCAACATAGAGTTCGACAGCCTTATAAAGGGTTCACCCTACGAAGGGCTCGACGTGATCACATCCGGCCCTATACCCCCGAACCCCTCCGAACTCCTCAGCTCTACCAGGATGAAAGAGCTCGTCGACGGTCTGTTCGCCCTGTATGACTTCGTGATACTCGACTCACCTCCTGTCCTGGGCATGGCGGACAGCCCCATCCTCAGCACCGTTGTGGAGGGGGTGATAGTGGTCGTGAAGGCCGGCGCCACACCGAGCGACGCCCTGGTTCAGACGAAGAAGGTCCTCTACAGTGTGAACAGCAAGATCCTCGGTGTCGTGCTCAACGAGATCGACACAAAGTCAAGATACGGTTACTACTCGTATTACTACTATTCCTATTATGGCGACAGGAAGAAGACCCGGGAGAGGGAAGTCGCTTAAGATCCCCGCAGCCTCTGTTGCGCTCTCCCTGATCGTTGCTTATCTTCTCGTAGCACCCGTATTGGGTAAGATCATCGCCGGAAGAGGCGTCGTCCCTGCGGAGAGGTCCCTGGCTGGCGCATCGGTGATCGACTTCGGCAACTATGAGTATCCCCGAGATCTCGGTATATACCGGCTCTTCAGTGCCGATGGAGAAGGGGCCGTCGTTTATTTCAGGAAGGCCTTGAGGCTGTACCCCCTCCATCTGTACACATGGTTCAACCTTGCGCGGACCTATTACTCGATGGAGGAGAAGGAGAAGGCCCGTCTTCTGCTGGAGGCGGTCCTGAAGGCGAACAGGATCAATCGTAACCTCGCATGGGATGCAGGGGTCTTCCTGCTGGCAAGGGGTGAGCTCCGGAGGGGGGCGATGTTCCTCGGAAGGTACATCGACCTCGATCCGGGCGGTTATGCAAGGGTCTTCGATCTCCTTTACAGGTTCGGCATGACCACGGAAGAGATGATGTCGACTCTCCTGGAGAGACGCCCTGAGGCCTATGGACCGTTCCTCAGATACCTGATCAGGCGGAAGAGGCTGGACGATATCCAGAGGGCGTGGCAAGGGCTGCCCCATGACCAGATAAGCGATGCCGAGAAGATCGACCTCTGCAACGTCTTTATAAGGAACGGAAGGTACGGGTTTGCGCAACGGGTATGGGATGAGCTGAGGTATGATCAGAGGGATACAGGGATCATTCATAACGGTGATTTCGAGCAGGGGCTGAGGAAGGGTTGTTTCGGCTGGGTCACGGGGAGGGCGGAAGGCGTCCGGGTCTATCTGCAGGAGGAGGTGAGCTTCTCGGGGAGGAGAGCCGTTGCGGTCAGCTTCGACGGAGAGCACAATCCAGGCATAACCCTCCTGAGACAGGTCGTCCCTGTAGAGGAGGGGAGCAGCTATCTCTTCACTGGATATATAAGGACCGAGGGGATCACGACCACGAACGGTCTCTTCTATGAGCTCACCGGGTACAGATGCAGGGGCCCGGCGTTGAGGTCCGCGGTCTTCACAGGGACCAACCCCTGGACGGAGATAAGGATGGAGTTTACCGTGCCCGAGGGTTGTGAGGCCCTCCTCCTCTCGGTGAAGAGGGCGAGGTCCCGTAAATTCAATAACAAGATCAAGGGTGAGGCATGGGTGGACAGCACGGCTCTGGTAAAAGGCACGACGTCAGGCTCAGACTCCTGAGCATCGCAGCCCTGGAGAAGAGACTCCGCGAGGGTGTGACCGCGGAGGAGATCCACGGTGATGCGGCAAGATGCTTCGATACCATGATGGAGGTCCTGAGTGACGCCTATGACAATGAGACCGTGGTCGCTTCCGTCGGGGTCACCCTGGAGGAGCTCAAGGCGACCTGTCTCTCTGTGCTGGATCTCCTCATCGGTTCCGGGAGTCCGGATCCATTCATAACCCTCTGTCTTCCCGAAGGGGCCTCGGAAGACGAGATAAGACGCAGATGGAAGAGGCTCCTTCAGATCTTCCATCCCGACAGGAACCCCGGCACCGGTGATTATGAAAAGAAGGCGAAACGGATAAACGAGGCGTTCGACAGGGTGGACAAGGACCACCGTGGGCTCCCGTCGCCGCCCATGCCGGACACCTCCTTCCCTCCGCCGTACAGGATCAGGAGGACTCCGATATATGTGAAGGCTGCGGTGTTCGTCGGGGTCATCGCCGTTACGGCGGGCCTTGTCTATGTGCTCGTTCTGAAGGACTTCTTCTCCTCCGGTTCCAAATTCAAGCGCCTTCCTCCGGCGGTTACCGCCCGGAGGCAGGTGATCGAAACGAAAGGAGGAGCTCCGGCCGGCAAAGGGAGTGCCGCCCGGCGGGAGGATGTAAGGGAGGAGAGGGTGGACACCGGCGTTCAGGGGCCCCCGCCCGGCGAGATGAAGATAGGGAGCCTGATCGATATAGCCGAGGTTTCAGAAAAGAGAGGTGAGCCATCACCCGGTGAACACCGGAGGCCCTCTATGGAGGGGCAGGGTGAGGAGACCGCGGAGCCGGCCGTGCCCTCCCGCAGCCCTGCGGAAGGAGGGCCGAAGGAGACCTCCCTGATCGCCTCTGCTTCAGGACAAGAGGCACGGGAAGGGGCGCTGGCTGTAGAGGCCTCCTCCGGGACCGGTCCTGATGCCCTCGGGACGTCGATCACCGGTACGACGGGAGGAGAGGTGCAGGGGGAGGAAGAGACCATAAGACCCCCTGACAGCAGGACCACTGAGAAGGAGCCCGAAGCAGGAGAGACACCCATGGCGGCGGTAACAACGGTTGAGCAGGCGGCCGGGCATCCGATCGGATCAGAGCCGCCGGACAAGGTTACGGATGCCGGAGCCGGCCCACCGGCTCACGCCGGTGAGGTCGCGGCTGCAGAGGTGCAGGGGAGGACGGCCGTCACCGGTGCAGGGGATGCGGGAGGACCACCGGGGCACCGGGAGAATGACCTGGACTACGATGAGGTGAGGGCCTTCATCGACAGGTACGTCAGGCTCTACGAGGACGGTGACCTTGACGGTTTCATGACCCTTTTCAGCAGTGATGCCACGGAGAACGGTGTCTCCATATCCGAACTCGAGGGCAAGTACAGGAGCATCTTCCATAGAGCCATCAACCGTTACGAGTTGAGCAACGTTACCGTGAAGATCATGAAGGGCGGGGTTGCCAGGATAAGGGGAAGATACAGCATAAAGAGGATAACCCCGGACGACAACAGGATATACAGATTCGAGGGTAACATCACGTGGATACTGAAGAAGATGAAGGGCGGCATCGAGATCATCGATCTGAGGTATGATTAGTCCATGACCGGGTTCGTCGATATACACTGCCATGTGATAGCCGGGATTGACGATGGACCACGAGAGATCGAGGACTCCTTCGAGATGCTGAGGATAGCCAGGGCGGACGGCATAACCTCTACTGTGGCGACTCCCCACATCAACAACGGTCTCTACGATACAGAGGTGGACGAGATAAAGAGGGGCCTCGCCCTCCTCAAAGAGACGGATGACAGACCCGAACTCCACATGGGTGCAGATGTCAGGATCTCGTCCGACCTTCCCGGGAGGATCAGGAGGGGAGAGGTCCCCCTGATAAATGGAAGAAACTTCCTCCTCCTCGAGCTGCCGACCTTCGGCATTCCCCCGATGGATCACCTCAGGAGGCTCTTCGCCACACTCGGGGAGATGGAGGTGTATCCCGTCATATCCCATCCGGAGAGGAACATGATCATCCTGGAGAACATCAGGGTGCTGCAGGAGATGGTCAACCACGGCGTCTACTGTCAGGTGACGGCGATGAGCATAACAGGGGGGTTCGGCAGGGAGATAGAGGGTTTCACCAGGGTGCTCTTCAGGAAAGGACTCGTTCACGCCGTTGCAACGGATGCGCACGACCCGAAAGAGAGACCTCCCGTGCTGTCGAGGGCCTATGAGAAGGTCTCGAGGCTCTTCGGTCAGGATACCGCAGAGCGGGTGTTTTTGCTCAACCCCCGGAAGATACTGCAAGGCCAGGGCCTTGAGGCTTGATCTCGAGGCCCCGATTGTGTTAACGTGCCTGTAAAACCGACCGTTGCATTACATATCAAGCCACCCGCTGAATGGATCAGTCGGGCACTTCAACAGGAGGAGCCATGATCGCAATTGCAGAGAATCTCAACACGAGAAACCGGGTCTACATGGAGGCCCTGAAGGATTTCGACCCCGAAACCATCAGGCGTCTGGCAGGTGAGCTGATCGAGGCCGGTGCCGACGGCATCGTGGTACAGTGCTCACTGGACGGCACTGGTGACGAGGAGATGCTGCCGAGGGTTGTGGAGGTCCTCTCCAGGGCCTATGACACCACCCTCTGCCTGGATACAAGGAATGCAGAGGCCCTGAGGAGGGCCGTGCCGCTCTGCAGGAAGGCGCCGATCATCAACTATCTCTCCCTCGAGGAGGAAGACCCCGAAGAGATCCTCTCCCTCTGTCGTGACAGACAATGCCTGCTGATCCTGAGGGCCCTGAAGGGGATCATACCGACATCCCTTGAGGGTAAACTGCAGGTGCTCGAGGAACTTATCGAGATGGCCAACGGTGCTGATATATCGAACAAGAGGCTCTTTGCAGACCCCTCGATAGTTCATCTGGGCAGGGGTATGGGGCAGGAGCACCTGGTGAGCTCACACGGCTGTATCATGGCGCTCAAGGAGATGGTCGAGCCGCCCATCAACACCATCGCCTGGGTGTCGAACATCTCCACCGGGCTCAGGAAGCAGCACAAATCACGTGTGAACTCCACCCTGCTGAGCTACCTGGCCGGTGCCGGTCTTGACGCCGCACTGCTCGACGTCCTCGACCCCGAGATCATGAAGACGGTCTACCTGATAAGGGCCTTCCGGGACGAGGTGGTCTTCTCACAGGCCGACCTGGAGGGCCGGACGGCGTAGAGGACTGCGGTTCAGGGGATGTTGAAACTGAAGCACGGGATAGTGGAGCTCTACAGGAAGGTGGCCACCTCTCTGCCTCCCGACGTCGAGTCTGCCCTCAGGAAGGCATACGAAGAGGAGTACGAGGGGATAGCCAAGGAGGCCATGAAGACGATACTCGACAACATCGGCCTCGCCAGGGAGAGGTCGCGTCCCATCTGTCAGGACACGGGGGTGCCCACCTTCTTCGTCACCCTGCCCAGGCAGGTGAGTCAGAAGGAGCTGACGAGGACCATACTGGATGCAACGATCGAGGCCACTGAAAAGGTACCCCTCAGGCCCAACGCCGTAGACATCATCACCGACCGCAACTCCGGAAACAACACGGGGAGGAACTTCCCCCTGATATACTTCGAGGAGACGGATGAGCACCTGCTCACGGTGGACCTGATGCTTAAGGGTTCGGGATGCGAGAATGCGGGGCGGCTCTACAGGCTTCCCGTAGAGGAGCTGAACGCCCAGCGCGACCTCGACGGTGTGAGGAAGTGCGTGGCCGATGCGGTCTTCAGGGCCCAGGGCAGGGGGTGCCCGCCCTACACGCTCGGTGTCGGCATAGGTGCTGCAAAGGACCAGGTCACCCTGCTGGCAAAGAGACAGCTCCTCAGGAGGATCGGCGATAGACACGAAGAGGACAGGATCAGCGCCCTCGAGCAGAGACTCGTCGGGGAGCTGAACCGGCTCGGTATCGGGCCGATGGGGTTCGGCGGTAAGACCACGGTGATCGATGTCAAGATGGATTACAACCACAGGCACCCGGCGTCGTATTTCGTGGATGTCTCTGTCTGCTGCTGGGCCAACAGGCGCGGCAGACTCGTGTGGGGATAGGTGAGGTGGAGCCGAAGAGACTGAAGATCCCGCTCCGGGAAGGGGATGTCAGAGCGCTGAACGTGGGCGACCTTGTCTTGTTGAGCGGTCCTGTGGTCTCCGGCAGGGACAGGGTCCACAAGTTCCTGTTCAACGAGAGACCCGGGAGGGAGTCCATACCCTTCGACCTCTCCGGCGGGGTCCTCTATCACTGCGGCCCGATCATCAGGAGAGAAGACGGTGGTTACAGGCTGATCGCCGCCGGACCGACGACGAGCCAGAGGGTCGAGATATACGAATGGTGGTTGATAAGGGAGTACGGCCTCAGGGGGATCATGGGAAAGGGGGGGATGGGCGAGAGGACGCTCCGGGCGATGAAGGAGTCCGGCTGCGTCTACCTCCATACCATCGGTGGTGCAGCCGTCTACCTTGCGGAGAGGATAAAGAGGGTCGTCGACGGCTGGATGATCGAGGAGTTCGGTGCTGCTGAGGCGATGTGGCTCTTCGAAGTCGAGGACTTCCCTGCGATCGTGACCATGGATGCAAGGGGCGGCAGTCTGCACAGGGCCGTCGCCGAGGAGTCGCGTAAGAGACTCGTCGAACTGCTGAGGCCGGGAGGGGCATGATCTTCGTCTCTGGTGCAACGGGTTTCGTGGGCAGACACCTGGTGGAGGCCCTCGGCTCAGAAGGCTACAGGGTGAGGTGCCTCGTCAGGTCCGAGGGGAAGGCAGGGCTGTGCCGGTCCCTCGGCTTCGAGACCACCATAGGGGACGTCACCGACAGGGAGAGCCTGAGGGGGGTGCTCGAAGGTGTAGAGACGGTGCTCCACCTCGTCGGAATCATCCGGGAGGAGGGGGAGGCGACCTTCGAGAGGGTCCACGTCAGGGGGACGGAGAACCTCCTGCACGAGGCAGGGTCTTCCGGCGTGAAACACTTCTTCTTCCAGTCGGCGCTCGGCGCCTCGCTTGACTCCCCCTTCAAGTACCACCGGACAAAGGCCGAGGCGGAGAGGCTGGTCATGGACTCAGGGATCCCCTATACCATATTCAGGCCTTCCCTGATAATCGGTCCTGGCGACGGCTTCACGGAGAGGATGAAGGAGCTCCTCAGGCTCGGTCCCGTGGTGCCGGTACCGGGTGACGGCGAGGGGAGGTTCCAGCCCATATTCATCGATGACCTGGTGAGGTGCATCCTGAAGATCATCGACGACCCTGATGCCAGGGGCAGGGTCTATGAGTTAGGAGGCCCCGAGTACCTCACCTACAACGAGATGCTGAAGACGTTGATGAAACTGACGGGCGTTGAGAAACCGGTGATGCATCTGCCCGTGGGCATCGTGAAGACAGGTCTTTTCTTCACCGGGGTCCTGAAGCCGATCATCGGCCTTACGGGACTGAGGCTGCCCGATGCAAGCGCTGAGCAGATCGACCTGCTCCAGGTCGACAATATAGCTGAGCTGGATTCGGTGGAGAGAGCCTTCGGGTTCAAGCCCCTGACCTTCGAGGATGCCCTCAGGAAGACCCTCTCAAGGCCCGACCCGTCCCCCTGACGGTGTTCAGGTGACATATGGCCAGGGCGAGGGCATCGGCACTGTCCGGCAGGGGTGTCTCCTCGAGGGAGAGGATGGTCCTCACCATCCACTGCATCTGTCCCTTCTCGGCCCTGCCGTAACCGACGACCGCCTTCTTCACCTCCCCGGGGCTGTACTCATAGAGGTCGATCCCCTCCTCGGCGGTGGCAAGCAGTATTACACCCCGTGCATAACCGAGGTGGAGTGCCGAGTTCACCCCCTTTGCAAAGAAGACCGTCTCGATGGCCGCCTCCTCCGGCCCATACCGTTTCATTATACCCCTCACCTCTTCATAGAGCAACCTGAGCCTCATCCGGAGCGGCTCGCGTCTGGGCAGTGTAATCGTGCCGGAGCAGATGTGTCGGAGGTTCCCGAGATCGTCCTGCTCGATCACTCCGAAACCGCAGGAGAGGCTCCCCGGGTCTATGCCCACGACCCTGATTCTTCTCATCTCATCCCCGGGCGCTGTGACGCTTTCTTGGTACCTCGAAGAGTATCTCTTCAACCATCTGACATAGTATATGTCCCAGGGTTATGTGGGTCTCCTGGATCCTGGGGGTGTCCGAGGAGGGGACTACGAAGGCATAGGTGGATTTGGAGGCCATCCTGGTACCCTTCTCGCCGGTGAATGAGACGGTGATCAGCCTCTTCTTCTTCGCCACATCAAGGGCCTTGTGGATGTTCTTCGACGAGCCGCTCGTGCTTATGGCGATTATCACGTCGCCCTCTTCAGCAAGGCTCTTCAGCTGCCTGGCGAAGACCTCCGAATAGTCGTGGTCATTGGCGATGGACGTCAGTACGGCGGGGTCGGTGTTCAGGGCGATGGCCGGAAGCCCCGGCCTCTCCCTCCTGAAACGGTTGATGAACTCGGCAGCGATGTGGGAGGCATCCGTTGCCGAACCGCCGTTGCCGAAGAGGATGAGCTTCTTCCCGTCGTTGAAGGCCTCGGCGATCACCCTGGAGACCTCGATTATATTGTCGACGTTCTCCTCGAAGAAGCATTTCTTGATGTTGATGCTGTCCTGCACAGCGTTCAGGATCGCATGCTTCATTGGCCATCCCCTGTTGTTGATCTCTCCAGGCCGGCACGGTGGTCCTTCAGAGTAGGCGGTGCCTTCTTGCCGCAGGAGGCCGCGGAGAGAGACAGCAGCACCGTCAAGAAACCGATCAAGTATGCCGTGAGCCTCATATGAGTTTTTTCAGCCTCTTTATCTGCCTTCTCGTCTCTTCCGGAGACGTCCCGCCCCTTGACCTCCTGAGCCTGAGGGCCCCCTCGAGGGTGATGGAGGCGAAGACGTCCTCTTCGATCAATGGAGAGAACCTCCTGTACTCCTCGAGCGTAAGCTCCTGAAGCTCTACCCCCTTCTCGACCGCGTATCTCACTATGCCCCCTGCAACCTCGTGCGCCTTGCGGAAAGGGAGCCCCTTGCTGACGAGGTACTCGGCCAGGTCCGTGGCCAGGGCGTAGCCACCGGCAGCCGTCTCCCTCATCCGTCCCCTGTTGAACTTCAGGGCGGGCAGCATCTCTATGAGCACGGTCAGGACGGCCTTCAGGGTGTCGACCGTGTCAAAGAGGGGTATCTTATCCTCCTGCATGTCCCTGTTGTACGTAAGGGGCAGGGCCTTCATGGTCGTCAGGAGGCTCAAGAGTGCGCCGTACACACGGCCGCTCTTTCCCCTTATCAGCTCCGCCACGTCGGGGTTCTTCTTCTGGGGCATGATGCTTGAGCCGGTGGCGAAGGCATCGGGCAGCTCGAGGAAGGAGAACTCCTCCGTCGACCAGAGGACCAGCTCCTCGGCCAGCCTGCTCAGGTGCATCATGAGGATTGCACCGAAGGAGAGGAACTCGATGGCGAAGTCCCTGTCCGAGACGGCGTCCATGCTGTTCTCTGCTATCCTCTTGAAGCCGAGAAGCCTCGCAACATAGGCCCTGTCGATCGGCAGCGTCGTGCCTGCCAGGGCGCATGCACCGAGGGGGAGGGTGTTTATCCTTTTGAGCGCGTCTTCAAGCCTCTCCCTGTCCCGCTGAAGCATCTCCACATAGGCGAGTAGGTGGTGCCCGAGCGTAACCGGCTGGGCCCTCTGCAGGTGGGTGTAGCCGGGCATGACCGTCTCGACATGCCTCTCTGCAAGCCTCAGCAGCACCCTCTGGAGCCTCCTCATCATCTTCAGACACTCCCCGGCCTCGGCCCTCAGATAGAGCCTCAGGTCCAGGGCGATCTGATCGTTGCGGGAGCGGGCCGTATGGAGCTTTCCACCGAGGGGGCCGATCTTCCTGATCAGTGCGGCCTCTATGTTCATATGGATGTCCTCGAGCCCTCTCTTGAACCTGAACCTGCCCGCCTCTATCTCGGAGGCTATCTCCTCGAGACCGGAGACGATCCTTTCGACCTCATCCCCTTTGAGCACCCTCTTGCGGCCGAGCATCCGTACATGGGCGATGCTTCCCTGGATGTCATAAGGCCAGAGCCTGAAGTCGAAGGAGATGGATTCGGTGAACGTCTCTACCGTGGCGGCGGTCTTCTCTTTGAATCTTCCGGACCAGGGTTTCTTCATACTTAAAAAGGATATACTTTTGTCCTCCGGGAGGTCAATACCGCGATCCCGAAGGTTGCCACGCCCCTTCTGTTCGATTATACTATAGCTGTCATGTATGTCTGCCCTGTATGCGGCTATGTGTACGACGAAGAGAAGGAAGGGGTTCCCTTCGCGGATCTGCCGGAGAGCTGGAAGTGCCCGGTTTGTGGGGCAGCCAAGAAACTCTTTATCCTCGCCTTCCGGTAGGAGTCGGGCTTTGCCTGGTGCCGGAGGCCGGACTCGAACCGGCACGGAGACGAGCCCCGAGGGATTTTAAGTCCCTTGCGTCTGCCAATTCCGCCACTCCGGCAACGGTCTGGGGGTTCTTCGAGAGTTGAGATGTCGGGGTGTGCAATAGGGTATCATAAAACACGGTTCTCCATCAAGTCGTCCTTCGGGTCGTTCTGAATCACGGACCGCCCTTCCTGTTGTTCCTGCCCACACAGTAGTAGTTGAATCCCAGCTCCCTCATCCTCTCAGGGGAGTAGACGTTCCTCAGGTCGAAGAAGTTGGGGGCCTTCATCTCGGAGCTTATGCGTTCGAGGTCAAGGTTCCTGAACTGGTTCCATTCAGTAACGAGCACGAGGGCGTCCGCACCTTTTGCAGCCTCGTATGCATCATTCTTGTAGCCGACCCGGGGAAAGAGGGCCTTCATGTCAGAGGATGCGACGGGGTCGTATGCCTGTACCGAGGCCCCGGCCTCGAGGAGCTTCCCTATTATGAAGACCGAGGGTGCCTCACGAATGTCGTTGGTGTTCGGTTTGAAGGAGAGGCCGAGTATGCCGACCGTCTTGTCCCTCACCCCACCCAGGACCTCCGTTATCCTCTCAACCATCAGGGCCCTCTGTCGGTCATTCGCCGATACGGCGGCCTCGACCACACCGAGCCTGACGCCTTCAGCCTCCGCGAGATGCAGCAGCGCCTTCGTATCCTTCGGGAAACAGGAGCCGCCGTAGCCTGGTCCGGGGTGGAGGAACTTCGGACCGATCCTCCTGTCGAGCCCCATTGCCTTGGCCACCACATGGACGTCCGCCCCCACCCTGTCGCAGAGGTTCGCTATCTCGTTTATGAAGGATATCTTGGTGGCGAGGAAGGAGTTCGATGCGTACTTTATCAGTTCCGACGTCTCTATGTCGGTGATCACAAAGGGTGTCTCGATCAGGTAGAGGGGTCGGTACAGGTCCCTCAGGATGGCGATGGCCTGGGGGCTCTCGGCTCCGATGACCACCCTGTCAGGTCTCATGAAGTCCTCGATGGCGGAACCCTCGCGGAGGAATTCCGGATTGGAGGCCACGTCGAAGTTGACCGCCCTGTCGAGGTTCCTCTCTATCCAGCCCTTGAGCCTTCTCCCCGTGCCGACGGGGACGGTGCTCTTCGTCACGATCACCTTGTAGCTGTCCATGTGGCGGGCTATCCCTGCCGAGACATCCTCTATATAGCTCAGGTCGGCTGAGCCGTCGCCCCTCGGAGGCGTGCCCACAGCGATGAAGACCACAAGGGATGATTCTACGGCGTCTTTCACATCGGTGCTGAACCCGAGTCTGCCCTGGGAGAGGTTCCTCTTCACGATCTCCTCGAGCCCGGGCTCGTAAAAGGGTATGATCCCCTCCCTGAGGGCCTTTATCTTCTCCTCATCCCTGTCCACGCAGGTTACGAAGACCCCGAACTCAGAGAAACATGCCCCCGTAACGAGGCCGACATAGCCGGTTCCGATGATCCCTATGTGCATTCATCCTCCCATAGTTTTGCGTATTTGAGGAAACTGTAATAACTATAAAGGATAGCCAAAACAAGGCCGTGAAGTCCATCCCTGAACCCCTGTCTGAGGAGGTACATCCTGAAGAACGTGGCCGGCGGGTTGAGGAGCAGTCCCTTGAGGTTGAAGGTCTTCCCCGCGGAGGCCATCTCCCTTGCGGAGAGGGTCGAGTAGTTGTTCATCTTCCGTATAAATTGCTCCAGGCTGTGGTATGTATAGTGAAGGAGCGGATTCTTGAGCCGTCCCACGGGGCCGTCCACCTCTATCCTCTCATGCACCTCCCTGGCCTTGACGGCCCCCCTGCCGTTGCGGAAGAGCCTGAGCGTGAGGTCCGGCCACCACCCGCCGTGTCTTATCCACCTGCCCAGGAAGTAGTTCTTCCGCGGCAGGTAGAAACCGTCCTTTCCGGTGCCGTTGATGGCCTCTCTTATCTCCTCTCTCAGCTCCGCCGTCAGGCGCTCGTCCGCATCAAGCAGGAGGATCCATTCACCCTCGGCATGGTCGATGGCACTCTGTTTCTGGACGGAGAACCCCCTCCAATGCTGTTGATAGACCCTCTCCGTGTAAGCCCTCGCTATCTCCACGGTCCTGTCCGTGCTGAAGGCGTCGACAACGACTATCTCGTCGGCATCCCTGGCGCTCTCAAGGGCCTGTCCCAGGTTCTCCTCCTCGTTGTAGGTCACCATTACGACGGACAACCCCTTCAGAAGTCACCTCCGACAAGCTCTGCCTCCACATACCCGACGACTATTTCCGTCCTCACCAGCACGGGCAGATGCCTCTCGTCATCGGTCAGGTAGATGAGGATCTCGCCCTTCCTGTTGAATATCCCCTCTGACTCCAGGTTCGGCTTGACCAGCACCGTCCTGAACCTCCCTGCCCTGGTCTCTATCTCATGCCTGCCGAGGACGTCCACCCTGACGTTCCAGACCCTCTTGCTGTCGAAGATCGTGATATGGACGGGACGGTCCGGCTCTATCTCTTTGCCCCTGAGGAGGAAGAACCCGGAGAGGGGATCAAAGGTGTCTTCAGGAACGGAATAGAGCCTTTTCTTCTTCTTCAGATGGTCGATGTAGAGGGCCTTTCCGTTCTCGGGATCGAAGATCACCTCCTTGTCCTTCCTGTGACGGCCCTCCCTGATCCTCAGCCTGTAGCTGCCGGCAGCCCATCCCTCCCGGCCTTCTTCCCCGGTCTTCACCAGCACGCTCTCCGCCCTATCGTCCACCTTGTAGAAGAGGGAGACCCACTTCGCCGACTCGGCCCTGGAGAGGACCCTGAAGGTCTCTCCCTCGTCTATGAATTCGAGCCTCGCCTCTCCCGCCTTGATCCCCAGCCATTTGAGGTCATAGAGGAACCTCTCAGAGGCTTGAAGGCTCCGGTGTTGAAGCAGGAGGGCAAGGAGGGAGATGCAGAGGATGTATCGGCGGATCGCTTTCCCCTGCACGGCCGGCTACCTCTTCCATCCTTCGATCTCTTCATGCAGTTTTTTGAACCGCTCGACCGCCGGATGGCCGCTGCCGAGCATCCTCTCGAACCGTTCGAGCGACTCCTCGAAGCTGGTCTCCCGGGTGCCGTTCAAGAGGTTGTCTGCGTAGGCCACGATCTTCTCCTCGGGGGTTTCGGGCAGATAGTCTTTGACAGGCAGGCCGAGGCTGCGCGCCTCCTCCGCCGTGAGCCCGGATCCTATATGCCGCTCTATGATCCTTGCAACCTCCTCGGTGAAGCCCCTCTCCCTGGCCATTCCGGCGCCTACCACTGCATGTTCGATCCCGTGTGTCTTTGCCCTGCCGATATCGTGCAGGAGTGCACCCATCCTCACCAGCTCCCTGTCCACGGGTATCTTCACCTCGTCGGCTATCCTCAATGCGGTCCTCTTCACGGAGAGGATGTGGTCTATCACCGGAGCCGGACAGCCAAACCCCCTCAACAGCTCGATCTCTTTCTCGACTTCTACGGCCATTGTCTCATGAGGCCCCTGTGCTAAGATAATATACCATAAAACAGCGGCGACGGGGCAGGTCTCAGGAGGCGTCCGGCGTCACTTCCCGGCCCTCTCCATCAGCCAGCACATCAACACCCATTGGAACCCGCTCAGCCAGGCGATCACCAGGGCCGTCATCAGCGAGTCAAGCAACCACCATGACCCGAAGAGACCGGGCTGGAAGATCAGAGAGAGTGCAAGGGCCACCCAATGGCCGAAACAGTAGCCGCAGGAGAAGAGCTCCCCCAGGAAGCGGCTCTTCCCCTTCATCCATCCTCTCAAGGGGATGAAGAGCTTTGTCTCGGTTAGGGTGAAAGAGATCGACGCTGTAAGAAGTGACAGATAGATCACCTTTTCCATGCTTTACCATGAAACGTCAGACATAGATGGCCAGAACATTTCCTGGCTTCTTCCTGCTCAAGTCAGGCCCTGTTGCCTTTGTTCTTGAAATAGTGAATCGTCAATCTTCGAGTTTTTCACATGCAACCGCCCCTGCAATGTGCCACCGGCCTCAACATGTACTTCTTGATCCAGGGATTGATCACCATCACCCTCCCTCCTTTCTCTTCTCTGATAGTCCTTCTCGATTCATCATTGTTCTTCTTGACAAGCCATGTAAGATTGGCTATACTTAAAGATAAAAGTAAGACAAATTCAAGGAGGTAAGACAATGTCAATAGCTACTGTATCATCAAAAGGACAGTTGGTAATACCAAAAGAGATAAGAGACACCCTTGGTATAAAACCAAAACAGAAAGTACTCTTAAAGGTGGTAAAAGACCATGTTGTGATAGAACCACTTCCAGAGGACCCTGTTGAGTATTTCTGTGGTATTTTCAAGGAGGGGACTTCACTTACCAGGGCATTACTGAAAGAACGAAGGGAGGATAAAAGGCGTGAAGAAAAAAAGGCTGCTCGACTCCTTCGCCCTTCTGGCATATCTAAGACAGGAAGATAATTATGAAAAAGTGAAAAATATTCTTTCATCAAGTGAAACCCCTCTGTTAATGAATGATATCAATATTGGTGAAATATTCTATATCCTCGCAAGGCAGCGGGGTATAGAAAAAGCCGAGTACTTTTTAAGCGTCATCCTGCCCTCCTTGCCAATAACCAATCTTGGAAACACCGTGCAAGAAGTAATCCATGCCGCCAAAATCAAGGCCCGATACCCTCTCTCCTACGCCGACTGCTTTGCGGTTGCCACTGCAATCAAGGAAAAGGCAACAATCGTTACAGGAGATCCTGACTTTAAGCACGTTGAAAAGATTGTAGGCATAGAGTGGTTGTAAGAGCTTTCTTCAGATCATATTAGCACGTTTCTTAAATCGAGTGCTTAATCTATGTGAAACGCAACCCTGGCCCCAAGTCGTTGCAACTCAAGTTGTATCGGTCGCCATTCTGTCACCTCGATAGCATCAGGAAGCCTCTGCCGGGCGATCCATCGACTTGCCTCTCTAAATTCTTCATTGCCAAAACCGTACAGGGGATTTGAGGGATCAATACCCCTGAAATATCTGTCCTTTGCAAAGTCTCCCGCCAGGAATCCATCAAACGGAGCCCATTCTCCACGTTGCGGACCCGGACGAATACCACCTAAACCAGTTCTACGATAGAAAGCCTGTATGCCTTGGGAGGTTCTAACAACTACTATTTCACGGCCACTGTATCTCCAGACCCGTGGGGTGGCAAAGCTGAAGGCCCGTACAACGATCCTGCCCAGGTAGGAGTCAATTCGTTCCAGTAACTCTCTCAAACGTCTCATTTCGCTGTTTGTCAAGGTGTCATCGTTTTGTATCTTACGCATGATACGGGCAAAGTCGTCAGCCTCCTCCCGGGTCAAACTTTGAACAGCCCTGGAGATCTCGGTGATTTGGCGTCTTCGTAAAGCAGCCCGTAATGAGGAGAAGCCTCTCAAGCCTGCTCGGCCCAACGATGCCAGTCCTCTAAAGATAACGCCCCCGATTATCCAATAGATAAGCTCTCTAAGGGTTATACCAGCTATCATGATGCCTGCATCCCTTAACGTGCGCTCTGCCTGTTCAAAGATCCGGCCGTAAATCTCACGTCGGCTGGGGATTCCGAGCGCTCTTAGCTCCTCTCGTTCCGATCTCGTGTGACTCGGCCTGCCTGGTTCAGATCGTCTGCAGCTCTGTAACACCATTCTTCCCTGTCCGTCTCGTCTAAATACGATCTGATACAATCCGGCACCACTTGTTAAGATCATGCTCAGTGTGGATTGTAGATCTCGAAAAATAGATGGAGACCCTGCTCCCGGTTCAGCCGGTCTTGCACGTTGTGGTCCCTGTGTCGCGAAACCGGGCACTAATTCATCACCGGTGTGCCGGATTGTAATTCTTATTCCAGCATAACCGTTCCTGTCAGCATTTGCTACAACTCGACTTAAAACTTGAGTCACGGTACTCGCCTGTCGGCGAAGCCGATCTTCTCTTGTCTCACCTGACTGCGGTGCACCTCGCTGAGCCGGAATTATTGCTGATCGCCTTTCCCGTGCACGTGATCGTCTCGCTGAAGATTCTGGAGAAGATGTCGTTGATATGGTGAAATGCAAACTGGATTCACCAACCGATCCTTGTGCTCTATAATCAACTCTTACAAGTACAATGATTCCATGGCGCCGCAGAGGGCTGGTCCTGTCCAAAGCATCATAAACAGCTCTCAGGTTGCTTAAGTGTACTAATTGATAAACCCATGTTGAAGGAACGTCCAGTCGTGTGACTAATAAGGTCCTGATCCTCTGCTGAAATATTGTATAATCAGTATGCCAGCGGACTCTCAAGATTCTGCTTCTTCTTCCAGAGCGGAGATCCGGACTCATCTGTAAGTATCTTCTAAGAGAGAGAGACTGTCCCTGCTGCACCACATGGGTCAACTCATGGGCTAGGAGTCTTTTTCCTGAGGATATATTAGGGTTATACTTGCCGGATCCAAAATAAATATCCCTTCCATGGGTAAATGCCTGGGCATTCAGCTCTCTGTTCAACTGTACAGCATTGCTATCTGTATGAATCCTCACGTGGCTGAAATCAACTCCAAACCTTCT
>WGEZ01000007.1 GCA_015492515.1 Nitrospirota bacterium | reverse complement strand
CTTGCAGGCTCCGGATGAGATCAGCACTGCCACCGCCACGGCTACGATCAAGCTGGACCTCATGTTACCTCCTTCGGATATGGGTCTGATTCGACTTGAATTTTAGCATTCCTGCAGCAGGGTTTGCAAACCTCGGTCAGCCGTGACCCAGATCCCTGACGTAGCTCTGCACCATGGCCTCGGCCGTCGAGAGGGCGAAGCGATCGAAGTATCTCCTGACGGCCTCTTCTGAATACTCGACCTCGCCCCTTTCGTCCAGGTAGTTTTTGCGCATCACGCACAGCAGCTGTTGCGAGCCCTCCGACCATTCGGAGCCTATTATCCTCTGGACGGCCTCACCGGAGCGGATGGATCTCAGGGGCAGGAGGAGCTCGACACCGAACCTCCCGAGGAGGTCCGTGTAGGCATCGAGGGCGATGCCTATCTGGTTCAGCTTTATCCTGCCGTCATGGGACTCCCTCTCACCCCCGATGACGATCGTGCAGTCGACCATCTTCGACAGGGGGATGCGGATAGCGTGGAAATAGAGGTGACAGCCGAGGCACGGGGTGTAGAACCCGAACTCCTTCACGTGCTTCGATGCATACCGGCCGCAGAGGATCCACCAGAGTTCAGGAGATCCGAGGACGACGGGCTCGTGGACCTGGAGTCCCCTCCCCCTGAGCACCTCCCTGAGGAAGGCCGCCTTCTCGAAGGGCTGGCTCCAGTCTCCGAACTCGGTGCCCGTGTAGGCGACGGTGGGAAGGATCGTCTTTATCCTTCCCGACTCAGCGGCCTTCAGGACAGCGGCCACGCTGTCTCTGCCCGCGATCTCGGCGATCGCCAGGGCCTCCGCCCTCCTGAGGGACCTTATCCTCTCCTCGGACAGCATCCACGAGGGAAACCTGTTGATCAGCTCCGGCTTGCGGCTGAATATCTCAAGCAGCCTCTTCTGCATCCTTCCCTCCGCCCCCGGTGATGGTCACGCCTGTTTGATCAAGAGCGGCCTGTACCTGCCGGGGAAATAGGGTTGGTTGACAGGGGTGTCCATGAGACCGAACATCTTCCCCCTGTCGAGGAAGTTCAGTATGAGGTACATCAGCTCCCTGCCCCTGACGAGGCCGAGCCCTCCCCTTGCGCAGCTCACCTCGTTGAACTCCCTCACATCGTCCCTCCGCGTGTATCTACCAGCCATGGTGATGGGTACGGTCTCTCCCGAGTGTATCATCCTTCCGGCACTCGCCGTCGAGTGGTCGGAGGTGACCACGAAGAGGATCTCTTCGTCGGGAAGGATCTCCTCTATCGCGTACGAGATCGCCCTGTCGACGGCCTCGAGCACCGATATCTTTCGGGAGGGGTCCCTGGTGTGCGCCGCCACATCAGGGGCCTTGGTATGGACATGGATGAAATCGAAACCCTCCGCCTCCTTTGCAACCCTCAGCCGGTCCACCAGGTCCTTCTCCGCGTCCCCCGTGTCATCCACCTTGTGGATCTCCATGCCCAGGACGGAGCAGAGGCCGTGGTAGAGGCGGCCCGACGATATGGAGAGGGGCCTGAGCCCCCATCTCTCCACGAAGGGGGTCAGTTCCCTCTTCATTCCCGCCCGCTGTGTTCCGACGGCGTTCAGCACCGGGAGCCCCATCCCCTCCCGCTCCCTGTTCAGAGGATGCCCGGAGAGCCTCTCATGCGCCCACCTCAGGTAGGCGTTCACGACGTCTGCCGTACGGAGCGCCTTCTCCATCTCCTCTGTCCCTTCAATGGGAAGGACCTCCATGAGCGGACGGCCCTCGTATAGGGGGTTCGAGTCGGTGATCCCGGCGGAGACCTCCCCCCTCAGCACGATGATGCCCTCGATCCCTGCTGTGGGGATGAACTCCAGCTCGACCGCACCTACCCTGAAGGCACCTATCTCTCTCTGCAGGACCCGGCACGTCTCCTCATCCGCCTCAGGGTCTTCATCGACGAGCACGAGCATGCCGGCCTCGGGCCTCACGGAGAAGAGCCTCGCAAGGAGATAGACCTCTCCTTCACCGACCCTCAGACCGGCGCCGACCGCCTCGATCAGCCCCCTGCCGGGGAACTCCTCCATCTCGTAGCCGAACATCAGGAAATGCGCTGCTTCGCTCGGCATGGGGATCCCCTGGAGGGAGCTGTGATAGAGCCCGTTCATCCCGACCCCGGCGATATGGTCGAGGTTGGGCGTATCGGCAACCTCCAGAGGGGTCTTTCCCTCGAGCACGGGATGACCTTTGTCACCGAGACCGTCGAGCACCAGGAGTATGCATCGCACACTATAATTATAATCCAAACAGCCCTGATCAAACACACCGGGGATCGGACGACGGAGGCCCCCCTGGGATGCCGACATCCCCGATCAAGGAAGATCACAACCTCTTGCCTTGACAGACGGGGGAGATGCTTTCTCCGCAATCGGGCATCGTGCCATGGGCTCTACAAACGTATTCACGGAAGATGCCGGGGAGCTTTAAAAAGAAGCGTTCCGATCGGGTATAATTAAGGTACTGACCATGAAAAGGATCGAGGTATACGATACAACCTTGAGGGACGGCTCCCAGGCCGAGGACGTGAACTTCTCCGTCGAGGACAAGCTCAGGATAACGGAGAAGCTCGACGAACTCGGCATCCACTACATAGAGGGCGGCTGGCCCGGTGCGAACCCCAAGGACGCCGAGTATTTCCGGAAGGCCAGGAAGCTCGACCTGAGCAACGCCGCTGTCGTGGCCTTCGGCAGCACCCACAGGGCAAGAACAAGGGTGGAGAAGGACGGCAACGTAAAGGCCATCCTGAACGCCGGGACAGGGGTGGCCACCATCTTCGGCAAGACCTGGGACTTCCATGTGACGGACGCCCTCAGGATAAGCCTCGAGGAGAACCTCGAGCTGATCCACAACACGGTACGGTACCTCAAGGAACGGCTCGATAAGGTCTTCTTCGACGCCGAGCACTTCTACGACGGCTACAGGGACAACCCTGACTACGCCCTGAGGTGCCTGATCGCTGCTCAGGACTCAGGGGCCGACTGCATCGTCCTCTGCGATACGAACGGAGGCACCCTCCCTGCAGAGGTGGGGAAGATAACGTCAGCGGTGAAGAAGGCCCTGAAGTCGCCCCTGGGCATCCATGCCCACAACGACTCAGAGTGCGGCGTGGCGAACTCGGTGATGGCCGTGGAGGCAGGGGCGAGGCATGTCCAGGGGACGATAAACGGCCTCGGCGAGAGGTGCGGCAATGCCAACCTCTGCTCCATCATCCCCGACCTCCAGCTCAAGCTCGGCTACAGGTGTGTTACAGACGAGCAGTTGAGGAGGCTGAGGGATGTATCGAGGTTCGTCAACGAGATCGCAAACCTGAGGCACTTCCGGCGTCAGCCCTACGTGGGCGACAGCGCCTTCGCGCACAAGGGCGGGATACACGTCTCGGCTATCGCCAAAAAGCCCCGCACATACGAGCATATCGTGCCTGAACTCGTGGGCAACTCCCGGAGGGTGCTCATCTCGGACCTCGCCGGCAAGAGCAACGTCCTCCGGAAGGCCGAGGAGTTCGGGCTCCACATCCAGAAGGACTCGCCCCAGCTGATGGAGATCCTGGCCACCATCAAGGAGCTCGAGAACCAGGGGTTCCAGTTCGAGGCCGCCGAAGGCTCCTTCGAGCTGTTGATGAGGAAGACCCTCGGGTTGCACAGGAGGTTCTTCGACCTGATCGGGTTCAGGGTGATCGTGGAGAAGAGGAAGGAGGGCGAGGAGCCCCTGAGCGAGGCAACGATAATGGTGAGGGTCGGAGGGCATGTGGAACACACCGCTGCAACGGGCAACGGGCCTGTGAACGCCCTGGACAACGCCCTCAGGAAGGCCCTTGAGAAGTTCTATCCCCAGCTGAAGAGCATCAGGCTCATCGACTACAAGGTGCGGGTGCTGGCTGCCGGCAGGGGGACCTCGGCAAAGGTGAGGGTGTTGATCGAGTCAGGGGACGACGACCTCAGATGGGGCACCGTCGGCGTGAGCGAGAATATCATAGAGGCCTCGTGGCAGGCCCTCGTGGACAGCATAGAGTACAGACTCCTCAAGGAAGAAGAAAGCGCGGGAGGGGGGTGAGGTTGCGACCCCGCTCCACCATGGTGAACCGCACTCCCTGCCGGATATCCCTCCATTACACGGCGCTGCCGGTTGTATCCCTTAAACCTTTTCCCCCACTGCATGTCTAAAGTAACAGATGGATGAAGACGTCGGTATAATCAGGCGGCACCTCGCAGGAGACGAGGACGCCCAGGAGGAGCTGGTCATGAAGTACCAGAAGCAGATCTATGCGTTCCTTTACAGGATGACCCGGGATGTCGAGGAGGCGAAGGACCTCACGCAGGACACCTTCATAAAGGCGATACAGGGTCTCCGAAGGTTCAGGATGGAGTCCTCCTTCAAGACCTGGTTGTACCGGATAGCCCTGAACACGGGCCTCAACCATCTGCGGCGGAACAGCCGGAGGGAGACGGAGCTTGAAGAATCAACGGCTGCAGGGCAGCCTGAAGCCCTCTCAGAGATCATCGAGAGGGAGAAGAGGGACCATATAAGGAGGTCGCTCCACGAGCTGCCGGAGAGACAGCGGCTGACGATAATCCTCAGGGCCTACGAGGGCCTGAGCTGCAGTGAGACAGCGGACGTCCTGGGCTGTTCCGAAGGTGCTGTGAAGGCCCATTACCACAACGGAGTGAAGAGACTGAGAAGCTCTTTGAAGGAGAGGGGATATGAGATCAGGACATGAGATGACAAGGGAGAGGCTTCCGGAGTACCTCAGGGGGGCCCTCAACGAGGACGCCGCGGCGGAGGTGGAGGCACACCTGAGGGGCTGCCCCGACTGCACCGAGGAGCTGGATCTGCTGAAGCAGCTCTGCTCCCTGGAGGTCCCTGACCCGGGGGAGCTCTACTGGAAGACCCTTCCCCAGAGGGTGAAAGGGGCTGTGAGGGAGGAGAGACCGGCGGGGCTGCCCTGGCTCTTCCGCCGCTTACCCCTGGCGGCTGCTGTTGCGGCACTGGTCCTGCTCCTGTTCATATCCCTGAACAGGGAGGCGGATCTGCTGCCTGATCCCTTCTTCACCGACCCCTTCTCGGCGGACCTCCTCGAGTACGACGGAATCGACGAGAGGGACATCGCGGTGATAACGGAGGAGCTGCCCTATGAGGCACTCCTGCCCGGTGATCTCATCGAATACTCCTACTACAGGGAGTTCGCCTCCCTGAGTCCGGAAGAGCTGGAGAGCCTGTACGAGGCGCTGGAGGCATACAGTGCGCGGCAGCAGGACAATACCGGTTAGAAGCAACCCCTTGCAGGGTTGCCAGCCCTTTGAAGGGAACCCCGGGGGAAGAACAACAGATCGGAGGTTATGATGATGATGATGGCAAGGACGTTATCCGGCATCGTGCTACTGCTCTTTCTGGCAGGGGTCCTCTGCACGGACAGCATGGCCCTGCCGCCGGAGGAGTCCGACAGACCCTCACCGGAACAGATGGAGAGGGTGAGGAAGAGGATCGAGACGCTGAGGATGTGGAGGCTTACAAAGGCCCTCGACCTCGACGAGGAGACGGCCGCAAGGCTCTTCCCCGTACTCCATAAGTACGACAAGAGGAGGGCGGAGACCGAGCGTGCCCTGAAGGAGGGGTTGAGGGAGCTGAGGAAGGCGCTGAGGGAAGGAAGCGAGGCGAGGCTGAAGGAGCTCCTTGAAGAACTCGAGCGGAGGCACGGAGAGCTCCAGAGGCTCAGGACCGAAGAGATGGCCGAGCTGAAGAAGATCCTGACCGTGGAGCAGCAGGCGAGGTTCGTGATCTTCCTTCAGGACTTCAAGAAGGAGATCAGGAGGATCGTCGCCGAGGCGAGAGAGAGACGGCTCCAGAGGCTCGGAAAGAGACGGCCGGACACCCCCTTCACCGAGAGGCCGTAGCAGCCGGGCCCGGGTGGCGCCGGTGCTGCCCGGGCCTGGAGCATCCTGAGAGGGTATACCCCGGCACCAATCCGGCGGCCTCAGCCGCCGACGGAACGCCCCGTCAAGGCGTCCTCACCACATACCGCCCCACGGTTCAGGGATGAAGGGGGAGACCATCCCAGGAGCCATCCAGACCGCCTCCCTGTCAGCCCTGTTGTGATATAATACCTGAGCCCTCCGGAGGCCCGGGAGCGGCTTGAGCCGAACACTGCAAAGGGGGACCGAGCACCTGAGGTCCGGGACCCTCCGGACAGAGACCCTTGGGACGCTTTACGAAGATGGCTGAAACCACCTACAGCATAAAGCTGCCCGTCTTTGAAGGACCACTCGACCTGCTCCTCCATCTGATAAGGGAGAACAAGGTCGACATATACGACATACCCATCGCCGAGATAACGAGGCAGTACATCGAGTACCTCGACCTGATGAAGGAACTCAACCTCGAGGTGGCCGGAGAGTTCCTGGTGATGGCGGCCACCCTCATCCAGATAAAGACGAGGATGCTCCTTCCCGTCGATGAGGAGGTCCCGCCTGAAGAGATGGAAGACCCCAGGGTGGAGCTCGTCGAGAGGCTCCTCCAGTACCAGGCCTTCAAGGATGCGGGGCTGGAGCTGATGGAGAGGCGGAAGAGGTGGTCGGACCATTTCTGGAGGGGGTCTTCGCTGCCCGAGGAGCCGGAGACGGAGCCCTGCCTCTTCGACGTGGACATCTACGACCTCCTCGTCGCCTTCAAGAGGGTCCTGGAGAAGGCACCGCCCCAGGCGGTCACCATAACCAGGGAGAGGCTGACCGTCAAGGACAGGATGAACCTCATAATCGAGAGGCTCGACGAGGAGACCACCGTCAGGTTCGAGGAGGTCTTCGAGGGGGACTCTTCGCGGAGCCAGCTGATAGTGACGTTCCTTGCACTGCTGGAGCTCCTCCGTCTGGGGGTCGTACGGAGCTACCAGGAAGGCCCCTTCGGCCAGATATGGATCATAAGGGCTGAGAGATAGCGCCGTATCCCGGGCGCCGGAGCGCTCCGCCGTTTACCCGCGGCTGTAGAGGGCGCCCGCTGAGCATACTCAACATCAGATTTCACCGAAGGAGGAGAGGATGTTTCAGACCGCAGCGACAGAGGATATCCTCGATGGGAAGGTCACGGACGTCTATTTTGAACGGACCCTCAGGATACTGAAGGCCAAGGGCGTCAACCCCGTGGTAAAGGCCGAGTTCTTCGCCAAGGGCCTGCCGGAGAACTGGCCGTGGGCCGTCTTTGCAGGCCTCGAGGAGGTGCTCTATCTCCTGGAGAGGCTCCCTGTAAGGCTGAGGGCGATGAGGGAAGGAACCGTCTTTTATCCCTACGAGCCGGTCATGGAGATAGAGGGACGCTACCAGGACTTCTGTATATACGAGACAGCCATCCTCGGGCTGATCTGCCAGGCCTCCGGGGTGGCCACGAAGGCGGCCAGGTTCAAGAGCCTCGCCGACGGCCGTCTCGTGGTCAGCTTCGGTGCGAGGAGGATGCATCCCGTGCTGGCCCCGATGATCGAGAGGAACGCCTACGTCGGTGGGTGTGACGGGGTGGCGGTGATCAAAAGCGGCGAGGTGATCGGAGAGGACCCCATGGGCACGATGCCCCACGCCCTGGTGATATGCATGGGCTCCACCGTCGAGGCCCTCAAGGCCTACGACGAGGTCCTGGAGCCCGAGGTGAAGAGGGTCGCCCTTATCGATACCTTCCTGGACGAGAAGTTCGAGGCGATAAATGTGGCCGAGGCCCTCGGAGAGAGGCTCTTCGCCGTGAGGCTCGACACGCCGTCATCGAGACGCGGAGATTTCTACCGCATACTCGAGGAGGTGCGGTGGGAGCTGGACCTCAGGGGACACAACCACGTAAAGCTCTTCGTCAGCGGCGGCATCAGGGAAGGGGACATACCGGTGCTGAACCCCCTCGTCGATGCCTACGGGATCGGCACATCCATCAGCAACGCACCCGTCGTCGATTATGCAATGGACATCATGGAGCTCGAGGGCAGGGCCGTAGCCAAGAGGGGCAAGTGGTCGGGCAGCAAGAGGGTGCTGAGGTGCCGTGGCTGCGGCGCCAGGAGGGTGGTCCCCGCCTCCGTCGAGGTGCCGGTCTGCAGCTGCGGCGGGGGGTTCGAGGAGGTGCTGATACCGGTCCTTGACGCAGGGAGGCGCCTCATCGAGAGCGAAGGGGCGGGTGCGATCCGGCAGAGGGTGCTGAAGCAGATAGAGGGACTGCCGCTCACCTGATGGCCTCCCTCTACATAGTAACGGCCATCCTGATCTGGAGCTCCCTCGGCCTGATGGTGAGGCTCGCGGAGGTGGATGTACATATCCTCATCTTCTACTCCACCGTCTTCTCCCTTCCCCTCCAGGGCCTGATGTTCACCATGAGACGGTTCAGGAGGGCCGTGCCGCCCTTGAGGAAGATGCCCTTCATCCTCCTGCTGAGCCTGTTCATCCTGTTGAACGTCTTCACCTTCCTCTTCGCCTACTCGAAGACCACGATCGCCAACGCGGTGATGACCCACTACATCGCACCCGTCGTGGTCGCCTTCCTGGCGGTCCTCTTCCTGGGGGAGAGGATAACCCGACGGCTCGTCCTGTCCATCCTGGTGGCATCGGTCGGCCTCTGGACGATGCTCGGCGGCGCCACGATCCTGGAGTGCTTCAGGAGCGTCTTCACCAGGGGGGTTAAGCCGGGACCTGACCTCGTAGGGATAGTATCGGGGCTGCTCTCGGGCATCGCCTACGCCGTGGTCGTCATCCTGATAAGGGTCTTCTCCCGGAGGTTCAACCCCTATGTACTGGTATTCTTCCAGAACCTCTTCATGACCGTGATGCTGCTCCCCTTTGTCAGGACCTTTCCTGCGGAGAAGATCTGGTTCTTTCTCCTCATGGGTGCACTCCACTCCACCGCCGCCCCCTTCCTGTACTACCGGGGGTTGAGCTACGTCCAGGCGAGCAGGGCGGCGGTGCTTGGCTATCTCGAACCCGTTGGTGCTATAATCTTAAGTGTGATCTTTCTGGGTGAGCGTCCCCTCCTGAACACCTACATCGGAGGTGGACTGATCATTCTTTCCGGATACCTGACCATCAAAGAGGAGTGACCGATGTTGCACCTCGACCGGATACTGCATGCACTTCGGGGACCGGGCCTCCTGTCGGTCCTCTTCACCAGGCGGCCTTCCGGGTCTCTGGCCCTCAGGGCGGGATGTCTTCCCATGCTCGCCGCCGTCCTGGTTCTGCCCGATCCCTCCCTGGCATCGGAGAGGATCCGCCTCAGCCTCGAGGAGGCGGTCCGGATGGCACTCCGGAACAACCCGGCCCTGAGGGTCGAGCGTTACGGCCCCCTGACGGCATCGCAGGAGGTCGTGAAGGAGAAAGGCGCCTTCGACCCCATCCTCTCCCTCACCATGAGCGGCTCCCGCGAGGAGGTGCCTGCATCATCGGTGGTGATGAGCTCGGAAGAGAGGTCCCTCGATATGGAGCTCGGCCTCGAGGGGAGGCTCGTCACCGGCACTGAGTACAGCCTCAACTGGACCTACGAGCGATACCACGGTGACTCGAGCTTCCTCACCCTCAACCCTTACCACCTGACGACCCTGACACTCACCGTGTCACAGCCGCTGCTGAAGGGCTTCGGAGAGGACATACAGACCACCATGATTGATGTGGCCGAAGAGAACCTGAGGGCCTCGGAGTTCGGTCTCCGGATGAAGGCGGAAGAGATCGTCGACTCCGCCGTGAGCTCCTACTACGACGTCCTGCTCTCTGAGGAGAGGAGACGGACGGCGGGCCTCTCCCTCGAGCTGGCCCGTGAGGTGCTGGAGGAGGTTGAGGCAAGGATCGAGACGGGTGCGATGGCGCCGGTGGAGATATACAAGGCAGAGGCGGAGGTGGCGAAGAGGGAGGAGGCCCTCCTCGAGGCGGAGAACGCCCTGAGGGACGGCCTCGATCTCCTGAAGGCGGTCCTGGGTATGGAGGACCTGGACACGGAGGTGGAACTCACCGAGCCTGAACCGCCTCTGGAAGGCCCTCCGGACCTCAAGGAGTCCATCGCTTCAGCCCTCTCCCACCGGAGGGACCTGTTGCAGGCACGCTCTGAGAAGCGGAGGCTGGAGCTCCTCGAAAGGTACTACAGGAACCAGATGCTGCCGGACCTCGAGCTCTTCGGCACCGTGGGGCTGAACGGGCTCTCCGGTACCCCCTCCGGCTCCCTCGACAGCCTGCTCGAGGGCCGGTACAGGAGCTGGCGGATCGGGCTCTCCCTCCAGATCCCCCTCTGGAGACGTGCATCGAAGGCCGAGTACCTGAAGGCCGGCTACGGGGTGCGGAGGGCGGAGGCGAGGCTGAAGGAGCTGCAGCAGGAGGTAAGGCTCGAGGTGAGGCGGGCCTGGAGGGAGCTGGCCCTGTGGCTGAAACGTATCGAGGCCGCAAGGAAGACGAGGACGGCCACGGAAAAGAGGCTCGAGGCGGAGGAGGAGAGGTTCCGGATCGGGATGGCGACGCTGAACGACGTGCTCAGGTTTCAGCAGGAGTACACCGACGCCCTCTTCGAGGAGCGGAGGGCACGGATCGAGTATCTGAAGGCCCTTTCCAGGTTCGATAAGGCGAAGGGGACCATCCTTGAGAGATACACGGCGGAGAGATGAAGAGACTCGACTTCGGAAGACCGGCTATCGCGGGTGCGGCGTCGGACAGGGATCTTGAACTGATCAGCGGCAAGGTCCTCGACGCCCTGGACCTGATCGAACTGAGGATCGACCTCTTCTCAGACCTCGACCGGAGATACGTCAGGACGGTCTTCGAGAAGACGAAGGCCCTCGGCAAGCCGGTCATCGCAACCGTAAGGTCGAGGGAGGAAGGGGGAGGAAGGGAGCTCCGCGACGGAGAGAGGCTCGGCCTCTTCGAGGCGGTGGCCGACCTTGCGGACCTGATCGACATAGAGGGGAGCTCGGGCATATTCAGGGGGGTGAGGAGGATTGCTGCAGACAGCCGGAGCATCCTGATAGCATCCTATCACAACTTCGAGGCCACCCCGGCCTACAGCGAGCTCTCCGTGCTGGTCAGGAGGTTCAGGTCCAGAGGGGCCGATATAGTGAAGGTGGCCACATCCGCGACAGGCTGTGAGGACCTGAGGTCTATGACCAGGCTCACCCTCGGCTACTGGAAGGACGGCCTCGTCACCATCTGTATGGGCGGGAAGGGCCTCCCGACGCGGATCTTCTTCCCGATCATCGGTTCCCTCTTCACCTTCGCCTCCATCGGGAAGCCCACGGCCCCGGGACAGGTCTCCGCGGTCCGGCTGAGGGAGCTGATCGATGGCATTTATTTTTGAAAGGTGGTATAATTAGTCTATTAAATGCTCGGAGCAGGCACTTCACATACGGAGGTCCTGAGATGAGTATCACCATCGTAGGTGGTGGCATCTCGGGACTCTCCCTTGCATACTTCCTCTTAGAAAAAGACCCCCTCCTGGAGATCCAGGTGCTCGAGGCCGCGGAGAGGCCGGGCGGCAAGATATGCTCTGACAGGACGGAGGGGTTCCTCTGCGAGAAGGGGGTGAACGGCTTCCTCGACAACAAGCCCCTCACCCTGGAGCTCGCCAGGGCCCTCTCCCTCACACCCATCAGGAGCAACGAGTCTGCAAAGAGGAGGTTCATCTACTCCAGGGGGAGGCTCCACCCCATCCCCGAGTCTCCACAGGCCTTCCTCACCTCGGGCATCCTCACCCCCTGCGGAAAGGGGAGGCTCATCTATGAGGTGATCGTCCCGGGAGGCGGGGAAGAGGACGAGAGCCTCGCGGACTTCGCCAGGAGGCGGCTGGGCAGGGAGGCCTACGAGAGACTGATCGACCCCATGGCATCGGGGATATATGCCGGAGACCCCGAGATGCTGAGCCTCAAGAGCTGCTTCCCCAGGATATACCAGCTCGAGAAACGCCATGGAAGCCTCCTCCGGGCGATGGTGAAACTCCAGAGGGAGGCAAAGAAGAGGGGTGAAAGCGTCGGGCCGGGACCTGGAGGTACGCTGACCTCCTTCACGGAGGGGATGGAGACGATGGTCGGATCCCTGAGGGACCTCCTCGGCAACAGGCTCAAAACCGGCAGAAGGGTCAAGGCTGTCGAAAGGGTGGACGACCGCTACAGGCTCCACACCGAGGACGGCGGTGCGGTCGACTCAGAGACGGTCGTCCTCGCCTGCCCCGCCTATGAATCCTCGGAGATACTCTCCCACCTGGACCCCTCGCTCTCCCGCCTCCTCGGCGAGATCCCCTACCCCGCCCTCTCCATCGTCTGCACGGGGTTCAGGCTCGAGGAGATCGGGCACAACCTCAACGGCTTCGGCTTCCTCGTACCAGGAGTGGAAGGAAGGAGGATACTCGGCACCCTCTGGGACTCGAGCATCTTCCCCAGGAGGGCACCTGAGGGGTACGTGCTCTTGAGGACCATGGTGGGCGGAGCGAGGGCCCCCGAGCTCGCCCTGGAGGATGACGTGACCCTGACAGGGATCGTCCTCGAGGAGCTCGAGGAGGTGATGGGGATCGACGTACAACCGTCGTTCGTGAGGATCTACAGGCATGAAAAGGCGATACCCCAGTACAACGTGGGTCATGCCGCACGCCTGGAGAGGATGGATCGTGCCCTGAAGCGGCATCCGGGGCTGTACATAACGGGGAACGCCTACAGGGGGATAGGGGTCAACGACTGTGTCGAGAACTCCCATACCCTCTGCAACAGGATACTGACGGAAAACTGATGTAACGCTCATCCATGGGATGGGAAAGGAGGACCCATGAAGGAACAGGAGATCATCGAAGCACTCAGAAGGGAGAATACCGAGTTCAGGACCCTCGAGAAGGAACACCAGGCTCTGGAGGCGAGGCTTTCAGAGCTCGACGGCAGGCACTTCCTGACCCCGGAGGAGGAGATGGAGATCAAGACCATCAAGAAGCAGAAGCTCGCAAAGAAGGACAAGATGGCTGCATTGATAAGGGAGTTCAAGAAGACGGGGGCGATGAACTGACCCCTCCCGGGAGAACAGCCGGGATACTTCTAAAAGGAGGTTACAGGGATTGAGAAGCGACATCATCAAGGAGGGGGTTGAACGCCTCCCCCACAGGGCGCTGCTTTACGCCACGGGCATCCCCAGGTCGGAGATCAACAAGCCCTTCATAGGCGTGGCCACGAGCTTCACCGATATAATCCCCGGACACATCGGGATGAGGGACCTCGAGAGGTTCATCGAGAAGGGCGTTCACACCGGTGGTGGCTACCCCTTCTTCTTCGGAGTACCGGGGATATGCGACGGTATAGCCATGGGTCACAGGGGCATGCATTACTCCCTGCCCTCGAGGGAACTGATAGCCGACATGGTGGAGACCGTCGCAGAGGCGCATCAGTTCGACGGTCTCCTGCTCTTGACGAACTGTGACAAGATCACCCCGGGGATGCTGATGGCCGCAGGCAGGGTCAACATCCCCACGATCGTGGTCACGGCGGGTCCCATGCATTCAGGTCACCTCAGGGGAAGGAGGCTCTCCCTCGTGAATGACACCTTCGAGGCGATAGGCAAATACAGGAAGGGCCTCATCGGGGACGAGGAGATCCAGGCCCTCGAGATGTGCGCCTGCCCCGGTGTGGGGTCCTGCCAGGGGATGTACACGGCGAACACCATGGCCTGCGTCACCGAGGCCCTCGGCATGAGCATCCCCTACTGTGCAACCGCCCTCGCCTCGGAGGCCGAGAAGCGGAGGATCGCCTTCGAGAGCGGCCGGAGGGTCGTCGAGCTGGTGGAGAAGGGGGTAACGCCGAGGAAGATAATGACCCGGAAGGCCTTTGAGAACGCCATCAGGGTGGATATGGCGCTCGGCGGGTCCACCAACACGGTGCTCCACATCCCGGCGATCGCCCGTGACGCCGGCGTGAGACTGCCCCTCGAGGTCTTCGACGACCTGAGCAGGACGACCCCCCATATCGCCGACATGCTGCCCGGAGGAAAGCACTATCTCGAGGACCTCCACTATGCCGGAGGCATACCGGCCGTGCTCAGGAGGCTGAAGGACCTGATACACAACACACCGACCGTCAGCGGCATGAGGACCCACAGGATCGCGGATTCAGCCGAGATCTCCGACGGAGAGGTGATAAGGCCCCTGGAGAAGGCGCACCACAGGGAGGGCTGGATCGCCATACTGAGGGGCAACCTCGCCCCCCAAGGCGCGGTGGTGAAACAGTCCGCGGTCAGCAGGAAGATGATGCGCTTTGAAGGCACAGCAAGGGTATTCGACTCCGAGGAGGCCGGCATGAAGGCGATCCTCGACGGCACTATATCACCCGGTGACGTGGTGGTCATCAGATACGAGGGCCCCAAGGGCGGGCCGGGGATGAGGGAGATGCTCTCCCCCACGGCCACCATCGCCGGGATGGGGCTGAGCGAATCAGTGGCGCTGATCACCGACGGCAGGTTCTCGGGAGGCACGAGGGGACCGTGTATCGGCCATATCTCACCGGAGGCCATGGAAGGAGGCCCCCTGGCGGTGATCAGGGACGGAGACAGGATAAGGATAGATATACCGGACAGGAGGATAGACGCCCTCCTCTCAGAGGAGGAGCTCCAAAGAAGGCTTGCAGCATGGAAGCAACCGGAGCCGAAGATCAAGAAGGGATACCTCTCAAGATATGCACGGATGGTGAGTTCCGCCGCCTCCGGTGCCGTTATGGAGGGATGACCTCACGGAACGGCGGAAGGGGAGGCCCCGGGAGAGACAGGGGGCAGGGATGTCTGAAACGATTTACGGGTCTTCGGCACCGAGCTCCTCTCCTGAAGAGAGGAGCGGACGGCCGTGCGGCACACACACCGTGCGGCCCTGTCAGGGTGTTCACCGGGGTGCAGAGGTAGTTCCAATCGTTTCAGCGCCCTGCCCCCTGTGAGGACAGCCTCCGGTGCTCACGGAACAGCGGAAGGTGAGACAAAGATGAAGATCGTCATCGGCGCAGACCACGGAGGGTATCATCTGAAGGAGGTGATCGTGGGGTTCCTCCGGGACAGCGGATACGAGGTCATCGACATCGGAGCCCATACCGAGGAGCCCTCGGATTATCCTGACTTCGCCCGTCTGGTGGCTGAGAGGATCTCCACCGGTGAGGCCTCACGGGGTATACTGATCTGTGGAAGCGGTGTCGGCACCTCAGTGGCTGCAAACAAGTTCAGGGGGATAAGGGCCTCGGTCTGTCATGATACATACTCGGCCCATCAGGGCGTAGAAGACGATGCAATGAATGTACTCTGCCTCGGAGCACGCATCGTCGGCGAGGAGCTGGCCAAGGAGATCGTGTCAGCCTACCTGAAGGCCGAGTTCAAGGGCCTCGAGAGGTACCGGAGGAGACTGGCCAAGATAGAGGAGGTCGAGGAGCGATGGATGAAGAGAGACTGATCCATGACTGGCTCGTCAGGACCCTGAGGACGAGGCTCTCCAGGGAGTACAGGGAGATAAAGGACAACCTCGGGGGTGAGAAGAACGAGTTCAAGGGCTGCTATCCAGATCTCATATTAGGCAACCACGGCATGGTCCTCGCCGTCGTCGTGGTAGAGACCGAACACAGCATCAACAGGGAGAAGGCGCTCCAGTGGAAGACCCTCTCCGAGGCGGGCACAAAGCTGATCCTCATGGTGCCCAAGAGGACCGTGAAGGACGTGACCGGGCTCCTCTGGGAGGCGTCGATCGCCGACAGGGTCTCCATCGGCACCTACGATATAACGATCAACATGCCCTGACAGCCTGCCTACTTCGCCGAGACACCACCGGAGACGATGAAGGCCATCACCTCTCCGCCGAGGGCCTCAAGGGGCCTCACCTGCTCCCTCGGTACGATGATCAGGTTTCCCGCAAAGTTATAGGACTGGGGAAGGTAGACGGCCACGCTGTCGGTGAGCCCCAGGTTGTCGAGGTCCTCGCGGGTCATGAACCCGATCACCCGGATGTTGCTCCCCGGCACGAGGGTGACCAGCACCGGCTTGTTGAACCCCTTCTTGTCACCCACGAAGGCCCCTATCAGGTCCTTTATGGAGGTGTAGATCATCTTCACCAGGGGAAGACGGACGAAGGTCCTGTCGACCACCCTGACGAGCCCCCGCGTTATGAAGTTCGATGCGATGAACCCTACGACCGTTACGGTCAGCACCGTGACCGCAAAGCCGAGACCGGGCACCTCGAACCTGAAGAGGCTGTCGATCTTGATGAATACTATGTACAGGACGTATACGGTCGCTACGACGGGAACGAGGAACAGGAGCCCCTCCAGGAAATATCTGGTTAGTCTCTTCATCTCTGCCTCCTTTAGGTCCCTAAGGGTTTGAAGGTCACTGAAACATTATACATCATGAAGGAGGAGAGAGGGATAGCCTCGACGCGGCACCGGAACCCGGAGGGAACCGCTATGGCCTTCCGGCATAGCAATGCAGGGTCCCGGGATGAGACAGAAGGCAGGCACGGTGAGACGATCCACGCGGCTCCGGCACCGGGCTTACGTCCTCGCGACGGAAGCAGCCGGAGGGGGCGGCAACCCTTCCGGAAGGGGCATTCACCGCAGGAGCAGGGACCCCTTCAGAGGGTGGACCTCAGTGTGCTCCGTGGATGAGTGCGGGCAGGCATCTCACGCAGACGATCTTCTCTTCCCCCTGATGGATACAGGGCAGGTAAGTGCGCTCCCTGTCGGCGATCCCGCAGACGAAACACTTCACCTCCACATCAATCCTCCAGCGCGTTTATCTCGTCGACGATCTTCTGGGGGTCGATGTTGTGCATCATGGCGCCGAAGGCTATGGACTCCACGTTTATCCCCGCACATGTGAAGCAGCCGTTGCCGAAGTACTTCTCGATCACCGCCTTCGCCTCCGGGCTCATGTTGACCACCTCTCCAATCATCGTATCCTTCGTTATCTTCTTCTTTGCCGTCTCCATGGTTCCTCCTTGTTTTGAAAGTCACTACCCTATTGTATACCAAGGAGGAGATGCTTTGTATGATCTAAGTCATAAGGGCATCAGGCCTTCCCGTGTCTCTCCTTCTCCTGCTCGTAGGCCTTCTTCCCCGCCTCGATCGCCGAGGCGATGGCGGACTTCTTCTCCTCGATCTGCTCCTTCCCCTTCTCGAGTGTCTCGGAGATCACCTCCCTGCCCTTCTCCACCCCCTTCGTCACCTTCTCCTTCACCTCCTCGGCGTAACCCGTGGTCTTGTCCTTCACATCCTCGGCTGCATCCCTTATCCGTCTCCTCATCTCCTCACCTGACTGGGGGGCGATCAGAAGGGCGAGACCCGCACCCACGATACCACCCATCAGGAAGGCGAAGAAGATCGAACCAAGCCCGTATCCCTCTCTCTCTGACATGACACCGACCTCCTTTCCGTTGATCGAAATCTAACCCTCCTTCGAGGAGCCTCCCGGCCCTGCACCTATCAGGTTCTTGAGGAAGACCCCCAGGCCCGTCTTCAGCCCCGCCTTAAGGCCCGCCAGGGTGGCGTTGGTCTCCCTCCTGACGCCGCTCACCACATCTGAGACGGACCTGACGTTGTCTGCGACGTCATGGAGGGCCTCGGACAGGTCCCTGGCCCTCTTCGTTGTGGTACGGATATCCTCGAGGGCGTATCTCAGCTCGGTGACGGCAGGCAGGAGGTCCCTGTCGAGGGAGTCGATAAACCCGTTGAGCCTCCTCGTTGTCTTCTTCAGCTCGACGAGCACGGAGATCAGGAATACCGAAGCCGCCACGACGGCCACCGCAAGTATGATCACGGCGATCTCGATCATCACAGGGTTATTATAGCACAGTCAGCTCTGGAGAGTTGTCCGGACGCAAGACGCCCCCTCCGGACTTCTGGAAACGGAACCGGGTGCGCCGCGGTTCAGACCGCTGCCGCCTCTTCGACCTCTTTCAGCCAGAAGAGTCTCGAGCCGTTTATCACCGTGGTGTTGAGGGCGGGGATCAACTCCTCCGGGTTGAACGCAAGGTCGCCCCTCTTTTCGAATGCAGAGGGTCCTGCCTCGACCTTGAACGTCTTGATCACCTTCTTCACATCCGTGGTCTTCGGGGGTTTGAGCGAGAGGTCCATACCCTTTGCAACGCCTCCGAATATCTCCCTGTGAGGCTTCGCATCCTCGTAGGGCTGCACCGCCCTCTCGAGCCTCTTCAGCCTCCCCATGTAGTCGACCACCGTACCCTCCGTCTCGTAGGGGGTGGTGGCGGGGAGAACGAGGTCAGCCTCCTTTGCGAGGTCTGTGAGGTGGGAATGCTGCACTATCAGGAACCCGACCCCGTCGGGTCTGCTCACAGGGACCTCACCGACGGCATAGAGCACCTTCGTCCCGCCGCCGGTCATCTCCGTGTAACCCTTTCCGTCGCCGATGACCCCCATCATGAGGGTACCCTTTGCATTCGCCTCCACAGGGACCGACAGGGCCGCACCCTTCATGAGGGCGATGTTCCGGGCCGCCTCGAACAGGGGCGGTGACGTCACCAGCACAGGGCTCTTCGCCCCTGCAAAGAGCTCGGCAGCCTTCTCGACGTCCTCTGTGAGCTCCACATCCGGGATCTCGAGCCCTTCCGGGGCCTTCAGCCCCTTCCGGAGAAGCGCCCTTGCAACACCTGCGAGGGTGGCCGCCTCATCCCCCTTCAGGGTCAACTCTGCGACCTCCGAGAGCCCCGTATCCCCGGCGCTGACAACCACCAGCTTCGTCGTCTTCCTCGCCGCCATCTTCCTCAACGTGGCGTCAAGCGCAGGGAGGACCCTCTCCCTCTGGGAGGGATCGAGCCCCACGACCATCACGAGGTCGGCCTCCTCGAGGTCCACCTCATCACCGATGAGCGAAGGGGGGTCAGCGTAGAGGCTCACCGTGGAGTCGATGTTTCTTATGCCTGCAGCCTCGGCAAGGCCCTTCAACATCAGCAGATCCTCGTTTGGCAGGTTCCCCGTGGTCACGATCCCCACCTCGGCGGGGTTGCTGAGGGCCTCGGCAGCGCTGCTGTATGCCTCCTCCCACGTGACGGGCTTCAGTTCACCGTCGATCCTCTTCATGGGGGTCGAGACCCTCGTCTCTGAGATCATGGAGTCGAACCCGTATCTGCCGTAGGCACAGATATAGTGCTCGGCCCTCCCCTCCTCAGCACCGATGGTGACCTTCGCCACGTCCTTGCCATGGACGGAGACCAGGGTGCTGCAGGCGTTGCCGCAGGAGAGGCAGACGGAGTTGAACCTCTCGTACTCCCACTCCCTCCCCTTGCGCCACCTGTCGGCCTCGAGTATGGCGTTCACCGGACAGGCATCGATGCAGCTGCCGCAGAAGGTGCAGCCCGCCTCGTGGAGGGGGCTGTCGTTGCCTGCAATTACCCTTGAGCCGACGCCCCGGCCGTAGAAGTCGAGCACGTTCGTGCCCTGCTCCTTGCATACCCTCACGCAACGGCCGCAGAGTATGCAGTAGTCAGGGTCGCGCTTGATGAAGGGGTTGCCGTCGTCTACTGGAAAACCGAACTTCTTCCTCGTGAAGGTGGACTCCCGCACCTCGAACTCGTAGGCGTACTTCTGGAGCCCGCAGACACCCGCCTTCGTGCAGGTCATACAGTCGAGGGGGTGCATGGAGAGGATCATGTCCACGACGAACTTCCTCAGCTCCCTGATCTTTTCGTTCTCGGTGACGACGTCCATCCCCTCCTTCGTCCTCATTATGCATGCCACGGACATCCTTCCACCCACCTCCACCATACACATCCTGCATGCGCCTATCCCTTTCATCCCCTTGAGGTAGCAGAAGTTAGGGATATGGATGCCCACGCCCTCGGCTGCATCAATGAGGTTGACGCCCTCGGGCACCTTGTAGTCCCGGCCGTTTATCCTGATCTTCACCATCTTGCCCATCTCGATCCTCCCTTTATATTCTTTGCTGGAGCCGCCCTCTCTGCCTCGACCACCGATACGCCGGTCAAGGAGAAACGGACTCCAGCTCTTTGATATCCACTATCTCTACGGCGTCATACCTGCAGACCTTCCTGCACTCGTCACACCTGGTGCACCGTTTATCCACTATCTCGTACGGTAGATACCCTGTTTTGAAGGGGATCTTCTTCTCCCCGATGATCGCGTTCTCCTTGCAGACATCGAGGCAGTCGCCACACATGGTGCACCTGTCATGTGCGATCCTGTAGACAAAGAGGGGCCTGCACTCCTTCTTGGGACACCTCCCCTGTATATGGAAGTAGTACTCTCCGGTCAATGTCTGAAGGGTGTCGAGGATGAACTTCGCCGTATCCTTTCCCTTCTTGCACATGGAGGAGTCGTACATCTTCGGTGCGATCATCATGAGGGCATCGATATCCTCCTCCTCTCCTTCGCCTTCCGCGAGCTTCCTGAGCCTCACCCTCATCTCGTAGCTGCCCATGGGACATGGAAGACACCTGCCGCACATCGGACCGTCCAGAAACTCGTCAAGGAGCATGATCCCCTTCTGGACAACGCAGCCTCTCTCCTCGATCTCCCTGAATATCTCCTTCAGGTTCTTCTCTTTCCGCTCGGTCATATAACCCTCGCTGATTCTTTGTTGTAAGCCAATGGCTTTCCTCAGCCGTGGCGTGCCGCCGCCCCGGGGGACCCTACCTTCTTGCCGCCTCTTTAGGCTGCTTCTCTATCTTCACCGCATCGATGGGACAGGCGATGTAACAGGCCTTGCACTTGGTGCATTCCGCCTGCTCGATGAAGAACCTGTCCTTCGACTCCTTCACCGCACCGTAGGCGCAGGCCTGCTTGCAGAGGCCGCAGAGGAAGCACTCCGAGTGTTCGATCCTGAAGAAGCCGAGCCCGGTGCATACCTTGGCCCTGCAGTACTTGTCGTAGATGTGCTCTTCGTACTCCTGCCTGAAGTACTTCATGGTGCTGATCACAGGGTTGAGGGCGCTCTGGCCGAGGCCGCAGAGCGAGCCTTCCTTGATCAGCCTGCTGTACCGCTCGAGTATCTCCAGGTCCTCGGGAACCCCCTTTCCGGTGGTGATCCGCTCCAGGATATTGAGCATCTGGAAGGTGCCCAGCCTGCAGGGAGGACACTTTCCGCAGGACTCCGACTGGGTGAAGGAGAGGAAGTACCTTGCCACGTCCACCATGCAGGTATCCTCGTCCATGACTACGAGCCCGCCGGAACCCATCATGGAGCCGAGCTCCCTGAGGGAGTCGAAATCAACGGGATGGTCCAGAAACTGCTCGGGGATGCAACCGCCCGAGGGACCGCCCGTCTGAACGGCCTTGAACCTCTTGTCCCCCATTATGCCGCCGCCTATCTCGAATATTATCTCCCTGAGGGTGGTTCCCATCGGCACCTCGACGAGCCCCGTATTCTTCACCTTCCCCGTGAGGGCGAAGACCTTTGTACCCGGTGAGTTCGGGGTTCCGATCGAGAGGAACCAATCGGCGCCCTTCTCGATTATGGGAGGCACGCATGCATAGGTCTCGATGTTGTTGAGGTTCGTCGGGTGGCCCCAGAGGCCTCCTCCCGGCTCGGAGAGCCTCGGGGGTCTCGGCCTGGGGAAGCCCCTGTCACCCTCTATAGAGGCCACGAGCGCCGTCGACTCTCCGCAGACGAAGGCGCCCGCACCCTCCCTTATATCAAGGTAAAAGCTGAAACCGCTTCCGAGTATGTCCTCGCCGAGGAGGCCGAGTTCCTCGGCCTGTTTTATGGCCACCCTCAGGTTCCTGACCGCGAGGGGATACTCGTGACGAACGTATATGAAGCCGTACCTGGCCTGGATCGCATAGGCGCAGAGCAGCATCCCCTCGATCAGGCTGTGGGGGTCGCCCTCCATGATCGAGCGGTCCATGAACGCACCGGGGTCACCCTCGTCGCCGTTGGCGACCACGAACTTCAGCTCCCCCGGCGCCTTCTTTGTGTGGCGCCACTTCTTGCCCGCCGGGAACCCGGCGCCTCCGCGGCCGCGGAGGTTCGCCCTGTCCACCTCGTCGAGGACCTCGTCTGGGGTCATGCCCTCCAGGGCCTTCTCGAAGGCGGAGTAGCCGCCCACGGCTATGTAATGGTTTATGTTGTTCGGATCGATACGGCCGTTGTTCCTGAGGGCGATGCGGTACTGCTTCTTGTAGAAGGGGAGGCTGTCCATGAGCTCATAGGGTTCCTCGTAGATGGAGTCCCTGAAGAGCAGCCGCCTCACGGGGAACCCTGCCGAGAGCGTGTTGGTGACCAACTCAGGGGCGTCGTCGCTCTTCACCCTCTGATAGAAGTAACCGAAGGGTTCCACCTTCATCACAGGCCCCTTCTGGCAGAGCCCCTGGCATCCTGTCTTCACGATCTCCACCTCCAACCCCTTCTGCCTGGCACCCTCCTCGATCCTCTCGATCACCTTCTTCGCCCCTGTAGCCAGGCAGGCGGTGCCTGTGCAGGCCCTTATACGCTCCTTATCCTCCTTGAACGTCTCGTCCTTAAGGAGGAGCCTGAGGTTCTTGAGCTCCTCGATGCTCTTCAGTTTGGTCATCTCACTCCTCTTGTGTTGTATGTTGGCCCCACGACCCTTCCCGGTCTCCCGTCGGCTCCCTTCACTCCTCCTGCTCGATCATCTCTATCAGCCCCTCTATCTTCTTCGGGCTCACCTCGCCCAGCACCTCGTCGTTCACGGTGACCACGGGTGCAAGGCCGCAACAGCCCACACAGCCGACGGTCTCCAGCGTCATGGAGAGGTCCTCCGTCGTCTCTCCCACGTCTATCCTGAACCGGTCCTCCAGCGTCTCCAGCACCTTCGAGGCGCCACGGACGTGGCATGCGGTCCCCATACAGACCCTCACGATCTTCTTCCCCCTCGGCTTGAAATGGAACTGGTGGTAGAAACTGGCCACGCTGTATATCTCCGCCAGGGGCAGGCCGAGCTTCTTCGACAGCCTCTCGAGGGCCTCTCCGGGCAGATAGCCGTAGTCCTCCTGGATCCTGTGGAGGATGGGTATCAGGAGCCCCCTCTTCTTCTCAACCTCACCGAGCACCCTTCCGACGCGGCCGATCTCCCGCTCGACGTCAAGACCTTCTATATCCATCGAGACCTCCCTTCGTATGGCTCCTGCATCACTTTATCTCGTGTGGCTTTGCAATGGCCTCGAGCTTACGCCGGTCAGCCATGCTCATCAGCTTCCTCTCCACGCCGAACCTGCCCGGCTCGTACTTCCTCAGCTTCAGGGCGTCACGCTTCTTGTCGATATGCTCCAGCGACTTCTTCAGGATCTCGTCAGGGTCAGCTACGAACTCCAGTTTGCCGCCCACGCGCTCCTCCCAGACGTTCCTCTTTATATGTTTGACCGTCTCGCTCGCCTCGACGGGGCTCTCGGAGCCGAATATGACGTACATCCCGGAAGCCACGAAGTAGCAGCCTATCGCAAGGGCCTTCTCGCTCATCCACTCAGGAGCGATGCCGACCGCCGGAAGATCGGAGATATCGTCACCGAGGCCGCCTTCGTTGACCATGTGGGTGGCGACGGTGAGTATCCTTGAGTTGTCCACGCAGGCACCGAGGTGCAGGATCGGGGGTATGCCTATCGCCTCACAGACCTCCCTCAACCCCGGACCCGCCTTCTCGAGGGCGGTCTCAGGGGTCATGAACCCTGCCTTTGCACAGGCGGCGGCCCCGCAACCAGTGCTCACGACGAGGACGTCGTTCTTTATGAACTCCTCTGCCAGGTAGTCGTGAATGCTGTCCTGGGCGATCCTCGGGTTGTTGCAGCCCACGATGCCTGCCACGCCCCTGATCCTGCCGGCCATTATCGCATCGTTCAGGGGCCTGAAGGATGCCCTGAACCTGCCGCCCTGCATGTAGTCTATGTACTCATGGGAGAAGCCGGCGATCACCGGGGTGGTCTCGTGGACCCTGCTCCCCTCGGCCGTCCTGTTGGCGAAGTTGTCGATGGCGAGCCTCAGGACCTGTCTGGCCACCTCCTTCGCCCTGTGCTCATCGTACTGGACATGAACCGCATCGATCATCTTGCCCTTGTGGGATGTGGTGATGATCTTGGTATGGAACTTCTTCGCCGCCTGGGCGATGGCGGGCATTATGCACTGGACATCGACCATAACGGCCTCTGCAAGGCCCGTCATCACGGCCAGCTCCTGATTGAGGAACCCACCGGCAGTGGGTATGCCGTGCCTCATCAGCACCTCGTTCGCTGTGCAGCACATCCCCACGAGGTTGATCCCCTTCGCTCCCTTCTGCTTTGCATAATCGAGCATCTCCTTCTCCTGAGCGGCCTCGACGACCATCTCCGCAAGGGTCGGTTCATGGCCGTGGACCACCACGTTCACCTCGTCCTCCTTCATTATGCCGATGCTTGCCTGCGAACGCCTCGGCCTGGGGGTGCCGAAGAGTATGTCCGTGATATCGGTGCTGAACATGCAGCCGCCCCATCCGTCGGCGAGAGAGACCTTGAGGGCGGCCATCATCAGGTTCTCGGGGTCCTGGTCCACACCCATGTTGGTCCTGTGCATCGCCTCGGCGACCTCGCGGTCGATGCCCCTCGGCACGAGGCCCCACTTCCGCCACACCTCCTGGCGCTTCTTGGGTGCCCTCCTGATGAAGGCGAGCTCTCCCTTCTGCTGACCGAACTGGCTGATGATCTTCTCGGCCACCTCCTTGGCGATGATCTCCTTCGTCTTGCCGTCGGTGGGGATATCGAGGATGCCGGCGAGCTTCCTCAGCTTCACCTCGTCCTTTATCTTGAAGTCCGGGGCCTCACCGGTCGCCGCCTCCAGGAGGGTGAAGGCCATGTCCCTTGCGTGATCGCTGTGGGCGGCTGTACCGGCGGCGACCATCCTCAGGAAGTTCCTGGCGCTCACCACCGGCAGGGTCGCTCCGCATACGCCCGCCGCCTTCTCCTCAGCATCAGGCCCGACGAGCCTGCAGGGCCCCATGAAGCATATCTTGCAGCAGGCGCCGGAATGCCCGATGGGGCAGGGATGAAGCCTCTCCGCCCTGTCGAAGGCCGTCTCGAGACCGTGGCCCTCGGCCCACTCGATGATCTCCTCTGCGACCCTGTCTGCACTCTTTATCGTCTTGTCCGCCATCTCCAACCTCCAATAAATTTAGTCACCATGCTTAGCTGTCATGCTCTCAACCTCATGACAACTCCATGACCATTACCGCCACCAAAGGCATATCGACCGTTTTTCATATCATCGGCTCCATCTCGAGGGCCGGGTGTCCCACCTCGGTAAGGTACTCGAGGAGCTTCTCCGAATCCTCACAGATGGTCTCATCGGCTACCTTGTCGAGGAGGTCCGGAACCCCTGCCTCGGCAGCAGCCCTCTGAAAGCCCTCTCTCACCCTCTCCTTCAGGGCCTTCGTCATCCAGACCACCCTCTTTATCCCGCCGTCTCCGGCGAGGAACTTCCTGCTGGTGATGAAGTTCACACCGATACCCATGAACCCGGGTGTCTGAACGCCTCCACCCACGGTTCCGGCGAGGGTGGAGAACTTCATCCCTATAGGGGTCATGCCGGTATGCCCCCTCTGGACGATCATCACGCCGTTGGCCTCGGGAATGATCGCCAGGATGCATTCGAAGCATCCGCAGGAGGTCATAGGGTTCTCCATGATCGTGTAGAGGTTCAGGGTCTCCACGGCACCGCCGGAGGCCTGCTTAAGGTACTCGTCCACACCGGTGTACCTGCCGTATCTGGTGTCGATCAGCTCACCCTTTGCGATGGGCTGGTTGCCGCCGGTGGGATCTATCTCGTAGGCCGCCTTCGTGTCCAGCCAGTTGTAGGCACCGCAGAGGCCGAGCCTCTCGGGGGTGATCACGCAGACGTGGCTCGGTGCGAAGGACTGGCAGAGCAGACAGGAGTAGAAGGTGTCCACCGTCTCATCCGTAAGGGCGGCGAGCCTCTCGTCCCTCGCCTTCCAGTCCGCCCTCGCCTCGTCACGGAGCCTGATCACGTCCTCCTCCTCTGTATAGAGCGTCACCTGCACCTTGTCCACTATGGAGCTGAACCTCTTGTGGGTCATTGCATGGTGTATCTTGGCGATGTCCTCAAGGCTGAAGCCCGCCTGTTTCGCACTATGGCTTATCCTTATCCAGGGTATGTCCCTCTGTCCCATGTGCCATATGCCCTGTCCTTCGTTTATGTTGTGGTGGAGCCTCCTCTCGATGATGGGGAGGAAGTCGGCCTGCATCTTCCTGCCCGTCACGTCGACGACGATGCCGAGGGGCATTGTACCGCCCTGCTCATACCTCTCCTTCCAGTTCTCACCCACGATCTCGATCTTGCCGTCCTCCACCTCCTCGGCCTCACGCAGCCTGCACCACTCGAAGGCGGCCGACTTTGTACCGCCGAACTCTATGAAGGTCTCCTCCTTCCTTATCCTCTCACCCTCAAAGGCAGGGCCGTAGGCGATCGGTATCGGCGGCTTCTCCACCAGGACCTTCAGCCCCCTCACCTCGATGGCCCGCTGGACGATCTTGTCATGGTCGAGTTCCTTCTCCACCTCCTCATAGGTGCATACGCCTGTGGGGTGGATGACGGGCACGTCGGTGTCACAGATGGCCGGGAAGCCGAGGTTTATGGCGCCTGCACCGGTCGCCCACTTGACGTCGTCGAGCTCGCCGAGCACTAGGGCGTAGGCGAAGACCCTCTCCTTCGTGTATCTGAGGTTGCCCTTGAAGTCACCGCCGCTCATGCCCCCGAAGATGAGAGAGGCCCTTATGGCCCAGTCGAGGGCATAGAGGGTATGCTCCGTATCAGGGCCGAGGGGGACGACGTAGACGTCCCAACCGAGCTCGACCTTCTTCCTGAGGAGCTGTTTCGTGACGCTCTCGCCCTTGACGTTGCCCGAGAGGAAGACGAGGATGTTCTTCTGCTGAAGCTCCCTCACTATCTTCACCGCCGTGTCGTCGTCGGGGGCGGCACCGATGATGGCCGCAAACCCGGGCATCCTGCCGTCAACGAGCTGGATGCCGAGGTTCCTCTGTATCGTGTCGGTTATGAATCCGTTGTACACATACCCTGTCTCTGGGTCCTTCGCCGGTTCAAGCCCCTCGATGTATCTGAGGGCGAGCCATATCTCCTCGGCAAAGAGGGTGGCCATCCCGGAATCGAGGGCCTCACCGAGGTAGGGAGACCAGAGCCTGTCGTCAGGCTCGTCGTGCAGCAGGTCCTGGGTCATCCTCAGCGCCTCTTTCATGTCCTTCAGCGTCTTCACCTCAAAGCCTGTGATGGCGTAGATCATGGGAAGGTGGTATGCGGTGTCGGGAAACTCGAAGTGGTGGTCCTCCCCCTTCTCGGCGATCACCTTCTGGAGCAACTCCTCAGTCTGCCTGAAGACTCTATGTGACCCTCTGATCGCAGCCGAGGCGATTATCTTTGACATCCTCTACCTCCTCTTCTTTCGTTGTTCTCTATTCGCTTCAGATTCAGTACAGTTCCGGCCAGGCACCGGGGCGCCTGAAACGCCTTTCTTAATTTTTATACTTTTTACTTTATAAAGTCAATATATCAAATACGGTGATTTAAATTTTTAATAATTTCACTGAGGTCGACCAAGAAAGCGAAACAGCTGTACATCGTCGTATTCTCTATGGGCCGCAACTGCCGGAACTCACGCCGCCCTGGAGCGGAGGAAGCTGGGCAGTGCGTTCGCCTCCCTGGGGCCTACGGTGACCTTCCAGCCCTCGAGCTTCTCCTCGATCGCACCGCTCAGTATGGCCACATAACCGGGGATGATCAGCTCCCTGTGCTTTATCTCCTTCTCCACCCCGCTCTCCTTGATGAAGTTGGCGATCTTTGCACCGGTGAACTTGCCCGCCGCCCATGCGGTGAGCACGGAGAGCCCCTCGCAGTCCATCACGGCGAGATGGGCCGGCACCCTCGAGTTCTCCACCTCGCCTGAGACGATGAAGTAGGTGAGGGAGAAGTTCGTGGTGATGAGCAGGGGGGACTCCTCTGTGGGCTCGCCGATCTTGTAGATCTTCTGCTCCACCTGCATCGGCACCTGAGGGTCTGTATAGATGTTCTGCCTCAGGGTGAAGAGGGCGAGGTTCTTCCATTTCTCCGCAGAGCTGATAACAACGATCGAGGCGTACTTCGCCACGCCGAGCCCGGCGATCAGCGCCTCCATCGTGGGGTCGTCGCGCTGGACGAAGTTGATCACCGGGTAACCGAGGGGCTTGAAGTTCTTCTTTACCGCCGCCCTCCTGATGAAGGTGTTGTGTTCAAGGATCTCCCGCGCCCTCCGGGCACCCGAATCTATCACCAGATCCTCGACCCCGAGGGACTTCACCTTCTCCGTCAGGGCGGTGAGCGGCTCCAGGCCCTCCGCCCTCACACCGAGGACCGCGCCGTTGGCCTTTGCAAGGGCCGCCATCTTCTCCGCGTTCGCCTCCGTAGCACCGTAGAGGACCGCCTTCTTGCCGCCGAAGACCTTCAGGGCGGCCTCTGCAGCCTCCGGGTCTTCAGTGGAGATGATCACCGGTACGTCAGGCGCCTTCTCCGCCACCCGTTTCGCAAGGCCCTCAAGGCTTCCGGCGTCGCCGGAGGCACCGGTGAGGCAGAAGGCGTCGATCCTCAAGAGCTGTCCCACCCTGTTTATCTCCGAGGTGAGCAGGTCGTTGATCTTGCCCTCGACCACATCGTCCGGCTCGGTGTCCTTGATCTCCAGGGCGAAGACGTTCGGGTTCACGAACTTCTTCTCATGCCTGAAGAGCACCGTCTCCTCGCCCATCTTCACGGCCTTATCCCCTGCACCGATGGTTATAGGCCTCACGGGCGGGGCGGACGCCTCGCCGAGGATCCTCTTCGCCTCATCGGAGACGTCGGGACAGGCGTCCAGCGTCACCTGTCTCTGGGCCAGCTTCATCGCAAAGGCAAGACATGTGGGAAACCCGCATTTCTTGCAGTTCGTCTTTGGCAGCAGCTTGAATATCTCAACGCCCGTCAATGCCATCTCAGACCTCCATGGTTTTCTTTAAAGGAGCTCGTCTATAAAGCCCTCCACCGCATCTACGGCCTTTGGGTGGCGGAGGATCAGCAGCTCCGCACCGGAGAGCATCAACGAGGTCGCGGTGAGCGCCTCCCAGAGGATGCCCCTCTGCTCGAGGGCCCCCCATTCAGGGAGCGCGTCCTCCGGTGCCTGCGTCTCCTTGATCTTCCAGACATACATACCCACGTCGCCGACCAGCGGCGGCTGCATCACCGCGTCGTTCTGGGCAAGCGCCGCCAGTCTGATACGCTCCATCACCGAGTAGGTATACTCAAGCCCGTATCCCAGGGCTGAACACATCGGATCGGTGATCAGCCTCTCCTTCTCGAACCCCATCTGGGTGATCAGGATGTTCAGCTGCTTGGAGAGGTTTATGTCAAGCTCGCTCATGGCGATGAGCTTGTGTCCGCTTGCCATGGCTGCCGCAGCTATGGTCTTGTAGTTCGCCTCCTGTGCCTTGCCGATTATGCAGTTGTGCCCCTTCGCCGCCTCAGCAGCCTTCACCAGGACCTCTGAATCCTTCTCCACGTGGTTGCTCCCCAGGACGATGAAGGGCACCTTCACGGCCCCCAGGACCTCGGAGACGGTCTTCGCCGCATCGTCGGCGGAGAGGTCCTTGTTGTCAGGATGGGTGCCGATGAGCCTCAGCGTTATCGCCCTGGCCTTCAGCTCCTCAACGCAGTGTCTGGCCCACTTCACGGGATCGTCGCTCACGCCGTCGTAGACCATCCTCACCGTCTCGGGCCAGTCATCTGGAGGGACATCCTGTATCTCATAGGCGATGAGCGGCCTGTGCGGCACCTCGCCCTCGAAGGTGTGGAAGGGCAGCGTGTTCTCCCCGCCGAAGGTCTCCTGAACCTCGGAGCCGATCGTTACGGGAAAGACCCTCCCTGCAAAGCTCTCTTTCGGTGGTACAAAGGCCATCGCATCCTCCCTTATCCGTTACACGAACTCATTAATATTCCCGTATAACGTGTTCACATCTCAAGGTATGAATGGGCATAGAGTGTTCTGTTCATGAGTACGTCTATGGTCTTCACCGTTTCCCTCACCTCCAGCGGATCGGCTATGGCCGCCGTGAGCCCCTCGTACATCAGCAGCGCAAGGAGGTACCTGTTCAGCACCGGCCTCACATGCCTGGGGCATCCGTTGGAGATGTTGCTCAACCCCACCACCGTCTTCATCGGCGGGTCGTTCAGCTCCTGGAACATCCCTATCGTCTTGATCACCTTCAGTGCCTGCTCCTGGGTCGTGGATATCTGGAGTACCAGGGGGTCGAGATAGAGGTTCTCAAGGGGCACGCCGTACTCCATGGCCCTTGCCATGATCTCCGCCGCAATGGCAGACCTCTCCTCCTCGTCGGCAGGCAGCCCTCCCTTGCCCACTGTGAGCCCTATGATCAGACAGCTGTACCTGGCTGCGAGTTCGAGCATCGGAAAGCGCTCGGGATCGTTCGAGGTGGAGTTGATCATGGGAAGGCCGTAATCATTGTTGTGAACCTTCAGCCCCGCCTCAACGGCCGCGTAGTTAGTGGTATCGAGGCATACAGGGAGGGGGACGGCCTCCTGGATGGTGGTGACCATCCACTCCATCAGTTCCTCGCCGCCGTCCTCTGCAGGGCCTATGTTGGCGTCGATCATCCCCGCACCACCCTTGTGCTGTGCACGGGCGATCTCCTGAATGGGCCCCTTGTCCCTCTTCATCATGGCTTCCCTGACGCGTTTGGCGATGATGCTCAGTTTCTCCCCGATTATAAGCATGTCCCTACCTCTTGAGATTTTTTTGATAAAGCAACCGCATTGTATGCCTGAGCAAGACCGTTGTTTCTCTTCAGGGTATTCGGAATACCGGAGCCATCGCCCTCGGAGAGATCAGGCCTTAAACCGCGCACATGAGGCGGCGTGATGCAGAGGACGGCTCCCGCCCAGGACCAGGTCCCGAGTCCAACAGTTAGAAAGCATAACATAAAATGCGGGGTACGGTAAAGTACCCTGTTATTTAAAATAGTTATAATTTTATAGCTGAGGGACGTCGGGCTGCACTACCGCTGCCCGAGGAGGTCGTCGAGGATGGAGAAGACCGATATCAGGGCAGGCGAGTCCCCGGGGAGGTTGAAGATCGGGATGCCCTTCAGGTCGTACTCGAATATGATGCCGTCCTGTGGAACAAGCCCTGCAACGTGAAGCCCCATGCCCTCTGCCAGTTCCTTCAGCCTGTCACCCTCGTCACCGGAGACCCTGTTTATGATCAACACCCTTCTTTCGATCTCCAGCTTCAGTTCATCCACGAGGTCGTTGATCCTCCGCGCCGTCTGCACGCCCCTGACCGTCGGGTCGCTCACCATCAGGAGGAGGTTCACCCTGTGCGTCGTACGCCTGCTCAGGTGCTCCATGCCCGCCTCGTTATCGATCACCACGTAGGGGTAGCGTTCCGAGAGGAGGTCGGTATACTTCCTTATGATGTTGTTTGCAGCACAGTAACAGCCGGGCCCCTCGGGTCTGCCCATCACCAGGAGGTCGAACCCCTTCGACTCGACGAGGGCCTGGTTTATCTGGTACTCGAAGAGCTCCTCCATACTCATGCCGCCGGGTCTCGCGCCTCCAGAGCGGATGGTCTCCAGGGAGGTCTCCCTCAGCTGTCCGACCGTTGCATGGACCTCGACGCCGAGGGCCTCGTTCAGGCAGGCGTTGCTGTCGGCATCGACGGCGAGGACCGGCCCCCCTTTCCTCTCCACCAGATACCTGACCGTCAGGCCCGCTATGCTGGTCTTGCCCGTCCCGCCCTTTCCAGCCACTGCAATCAGATACGACATCCTTACACTCCTTTCAGCAAGATATCAGAAGAGCCTCTGGGGCAGCTCTATCCTGAGGTGTTCGTAGGCGCCGCGTGTGGCGAGCCTTCCCCTCGGGGTACGCTCTATCAGCCCCTCCTGCAGGAGGAAGGGCTCGTAGACATCCTCGATCGTCTCCTTGTCCTCCCTGAGGGAGGCTGCGAGGGTATCGACACCCACAGGACCGCCGTCGTACTTCTCTATGATCGTCAGCAGCAGCTTCCTGTCTATCTCGTCGAGCCCCCTCTCGTCCACATCCATGGACTCGAGGGCGTGCCTGGCTATCTCCATCCCGATGGTGCCGTCGCCCTTCACCTGTGCGAAGTCCCTCACCCTCCTCAGGAGCCTGTTCGCGATCCTCGGCGTCCCCCTCGAGCGCCTGGCTATCTCGAAGGTGGCCTCCTCCGTTATCTCTACATCAAGGATCGCGGAGGACCGCTCGACTATCCTCATCAGGTCCTCGGGGCTGTAGTACCCGAGCCTCACGATCACACCGAAACGGTCCCTCAGGGGGGATGTGAGGAGACCTGTGCGGGTGGTGGCGCCGATGAGCGTGAAGTGCGGGAGGTTGACCTTGAGCGTCCTGGCGTTCGGCCCCTGGCCTATGATGATGTCGAGGTGGAAATCCTCCATGGCGGGGTAGAGGATCTCCTCCACGATCCTCGGCATCCTGTGGATCTCGTCGATAAAGAGGATGTCGTGGTCGGAGAGGTTCGTCAGTATCGCCGCAAGGTCACCGGGCCGCTCGAGGATCGGGCCTGAGGTGGTCTTGATGTTTACACTCAGCTCGTGGGAGATTATATGTGCAAGGGTGGTCTTGCCGAGGCCCGGCGGACCGTAGAAGAGGACATGGTCGAGCGCCTCACCCCTCTGCCTTGCCGCCTGGATGTACACACGGAGGTTGTCCTTTATCCGCTCCTGCCCGACGAACTCCTCGAAGCTCCTCGGCCTGAGGGTCACGTCCAGGAGCAGCTCGTCCTGGGACGGGGCTGCACCGGCTCTGTCATTGCTCTCTTTCAGACGGCCTCCCTCGCGCTGAAATCCATGGTCTCACCTGTTTAGATATTTTAATGCCTCCTTGAGGAGAGTTTCAATCTCCCTGCTCCCGCTCCTGTACGCCTTCTCGAGGGCCTCCTGGGCCTGCGCCTTCCTGTATCCGAGGCTGACGAGGGCGGAGAGTGTATCCTCATAGGCCCTGTCCCTCGCCTCTGCCGCTGTCGGGAGCCTCTCCCTCAGCTCGAGGAGGATCCTCTGGGCGGTCTTCCTCCCCACCCCTGGAAGCCTTGTGAGCAGCCCCACGTCCTCGGCCTCTATCGCCCGGATGAAGTCCTCCACAGTGGTGCCTGAGAGGATGTTCAGCGCAAGCCTCGGCCCCACGCCCCTGACACCCAGCAGGGACCTGAATACCCTCCTCACCTCCCTGTCCAGAAACCCGTAGAGCTCTATGGCGTCGTCCCTGACATTGGTGTGGATATGGAGGAAGACCTCTTCGCCCTCCTCCGGCAGTTCCGAAAGCACCCCGATGGGTACGTTCACCTCATAGCCGACCCCACCTGCCTCGATCACCACCCCCTCGGGGCTCTTCAGGGCCAGTTTTCCTCTCAGCGTCCCTATCATATCAACCTCGCGATACCCTTGCTCCCGGAAGACGTCCACTCACTGCGGGGCCGCAGCGGCGCCTCTCCGTAACGAAGACCTTTCCGCACGCTCGATTCGGGAATATGATAGCATATAATAACAGGGGCGTTGAAGTTTCCCCCGGCAGGCTCTGCCCGGCTCGCCCGGGGAACGCGCTCCCGGCGATAAGGGAGGCGAGGCCCTCCTGACTCAGGCCTTGAAAGGCAGGGGGAGCCAGAAACACCGGAGGTCCGCTTGAGACCGGGGGATATCAAAACACCATGATCAGCAGGAGATTGATCGAAAAGGCAGAGGGACTCCTCCGGAAGGAGAAGGGCACCGTCTTCAAGGACCCCGGCGGCAGGGTGAACGTATGCCTCGTGTACCCGAACACCTACCACGTGGGGATGTCGAACCTCGGGTTTCAGGGTGTGTACTCGATCCTCAACTCAAGGGAGGACACGGTCTGCGAGCGGGCCTTCCTCCCTGACGGAGAGGATCTTGAGGAGTTCGCCCGTACAGGGTCGGAGCTCTTCTCCCTTGAATCCAGGAGGCCCCTCAACAGGTTCGACATAGTCGCCTTCTCCGTATCCTTTGAAAACGACTATCCCTCCATCCCCGCCATACTGAGACTGGCCCGCATCGGGGTCCTCCGATCAGAACGCCGGGAGGGGGAACCGGTCCTCCTCCTCGGCGGGGTATGCGCCACCTTCAACCCGGAGCCCCTTGCAGAGCTCTTCGACCTCGTCTTCATAGGTGAGGCAGAGAGCGCCCTTGGGGAACTGATTGAGGACTTCAAGGCCTCGGGGGACAAGGGGTCCTTCCTGCGAAGGATCACCGAGAGGGAAGGCTACTATCTGCCCCACCTCTACGAGGTCCTCTACTCAGAGGACGGAAGGATAAGGGAGAGGAGGGCTGCACCAGGGGCTCCCCCAATTATAAGGAAGAGGACCGAGGGGGTGCTGGACGGCAGGCTCAGGCCCGCCATCATCACACCGGAGACCGAGTTCTCAGGGATGTACCTCCTTGAGGCCATGAGGGGGTGTGTCTGGAGCTGCAGGTTCTGCCTCGCCGGACATATCTACAACCCTCCGAGGCACAAAGGCCTCGATCTCCTGAAAAGAGAGATAGGGCTCGCAAGGGAGAAGGCGGGGAGGGTGGGGATGATCGGCCCTTCGCTGACGGATTACAGGTACGTAAAGGAGGCGCTGAAGCTCGAAGGTGTGGACTTCTCCATCACGTCCCTCAGGGCGACACCGAAGGCGCAGGAGCTCCTGAGGCTGATGAAGGGCCCGAGGAGCGTATCGATCGCTCCGGAGGCGGCAACGGAGCGGCTGAGAAGGATAGTGGACAAGCGGATCAGCGAGGAAGAGATCCTGGAGACCTCGGAGCTGATCATGAGGGAGGGTGTCCAGACGCTGAGGCTGTACTTCATGGTCGGGCTCCCCTTCGAGGGGGACGACGATATAGAGGGGATCATAGCCCTGACAAAGAAGATCAGGGCCCTCTCCTCCAGGGGTACGGTCGTCCTCAGTGTAAGCACCTTTGTCCCGAAGCCCTTCACCCCCTTCCAGTGGCACCCGATGGCCGACGAAAGGACCGTCAAGACAAGGCTCAAGAGGATCCGGTCAGGGCTGAACATCAAGGGGGTGAGGGTGTTTCACGACGTGGTGAAGTACGCCTACATGCAGGGGGTCTTCTCAAGGGGTGACAGGAGGCTGTCGAAGGCCCTGCCGGAGCTGAAGGAAACGGGGAGGTGGAGGGAGTGGCTCGGTGATGCCGGCCTGGACCCCGCCTTCTACCTCTTCCGTGAAAGGCCCTTCGGAGAGATGCTCCCCTGGGAGTTCATCGATGCAGGCATCTCCAGGGAGGCGCTCTGGAAGGAGTACATGGAGGCGAAGGAGCTCTCCCGCTGAGACCGAACCACGCGTCGCCGGCATGTTGTATTTTCCACGTTCCATCGTATATCTTATCTTCATCAAATCCAAACAGGGAGGTGCGATTATGAGGTGGAGGTCAACAGTGCGCCATGCCGGAGCCCCTGTGGGGTCGAAGGCGGTGAAGGCGGTCAACCGGGCGTTCCTTACTCTAATGGGCCTCCGGAGGGGGACCTTGACGGGGTTGGTGCTTATGCTGGCGTTCTTCCTCGTGAGCTGCGAGAGGCGAGCTGAGGTCGTCTACGTCACAGCCAGGGGGACGGACTTCAACATGAGCGTACCGAAGGGCTGGACTCCGGGCTTCAAGGACCTGCCCGCCCTTATGATGCTCTATGTCAAGAACGAAGCAGCGGACGTGCAGCTCGAGGGGATACTTCTACGTGAGAAGCAGGGACCTGAATACACCATGGACGACTTCGTCTCCTGGCGCATCGCGGCACAGGAGAAGGCCCTCAAGGACCACAAGGTGATCAAACAGGAGGAGATCACCATAGCGGGTCAGAAGGGCAAGTACATCGCCACCACATGGGACAACAAGGGGAAGACCTATGAGAAACACACCGCCCTCCTCCTCAGGGACGGAAGCCGGTACATGGTCGTCCTCTGGGGGCCCAAGGGCCTGGAGAAGACCCCCTTTGACAAGGCCGTGGCGAGCTTCGAGCCCAAGGCCGGGGCAGCATCGCCCTACGTGAAGGTCACAGGGACGAGTTTCAGCTTCGATGTCCCGAAGGCATGGTCGCCCGGGTTCAAGGACGTGGAGGGAAAGCTCCTGATGATCTACTACAAGGACGAAGAGGGAGACCTTCAGCTTGAGGGGATAAAGCTCGACGAGGGGTTCCAGTACATAAAGTCCATGGACGACTTCGTCAGGTGGCGCAAGGCGAGCCAGAACGCAGCCCTCAAGGGGATGGAGGTGGTGGAGGAGTCGGAGATCCCGATGGCCGGAGAGAAGGGATACTACATAAAGACCACATGGGACAAAGACGGTGCCAGATACGAGAAACACACGGCCCTCCTCCTGAAGGACCGGAAGCAGTACATGGTCGTCCTCTGGGGGCCGGAAGGGAAGACACCCAAGGAGGTCTTCCTCCATGCGGTGAAGACCTTCACTCCCGGAGGTTGAAGACCCCCCGCCGACCCGTGCTCCGGCACGGGTCGGCGGCCCTCCGATATGGTGCCCGAACCCACCTGATAGTGTTATATTTCTTGTATGCCGGCTAATCTTCCACCAGAGTACTTCGAGGCGGAGAGGAGGTTCAGGGAGGCCGGCAGTCCGGCCGAGAAGGTGGCTGCCCTGAAGGAGCTGATAGCCACCGTCCCGAAGCACAAGGGCACGGACAAGCTGAGGGCTGACCTCAGACGTAAGCTCTCGAGGCTGAAGGAGGAGGCCCGGAAGCGGAAGAAGACGGCCAGGACAGACCTCTACACCGTCGAGAGAGAGGGCGCAGCCCAGCTCGCCCTGGTGGGCTTCCCGAACTCGGGCAAGTCCTCCCTCCTCGGCAGTCTCACAAAGGCCCGGCCCGTGATAGCGGACTATCCCATCTCCACCGTGATGCCCCTCTCAGGGATGATGCCCTTCGAGGATATACAGTTCCAGCTCGTGGACCTCCCGCCCATCGGGAACGAGTCCACAGACGGCTGGGTCTCCGGGATCCTGAGGAACGCCGACGGCCTCCTCATCGTCCTCGACCTGACGGAAGACCCTGAGGTCCAGGCGGAACTCATCCTGGAGCAGCTCTCCAGGTGGAGGATGCCCCTTCGAGGTCTGGAGGGAGGCGATAGAGGGAAGAAGGGGGTCGTCCTCGCGGCCAACAAGATCGACCGCCCCGGCTCGGAAGAGGCCCTCGAAAGGCTGAGGGAGGGCTTCGGTGACCGCTTTCCGTTGGCCGCGGTCTCGGCCCTGAGGGGCGACGGTCTTCCGGAGCTGAGAGAGATGATATTCAGGGTGTCGGAGATCATCAGGGTCTACACCAAGGAGCCGGGCAAGGAGCCTGACCTCGACCAGCCTTTCATACTCCCCTCGGGCTCGACGGTCCTGAGGCTTGCGGAGATGATCCATAAGGACTTCACGAAGAAGATGAAGTACACCTGCCTGTGGGGATCGTCGAAGTTCCCTGGCCAGAGGGTCCAGAAGGACTATATCCTCAGGGACAGGGATATAGTGGAGTTCCACCTGTAGGCCCTGTACCGGAAGGCGATCTGTTCCGTCACACCTTACCGGACGGCTCCTGGGCCGATCTTGCCCGTAATCCCCTCGTAGCCGTGAAAAAACCTCGATGGAGGATTATGATCTCTTTTACGAATATGAGCTGGAGACCTTTCCTCTCACGATACCCTCAAGCCCATCACCAGCCCGTACAGCTCTGGATACTCGCCAATTGAGATGGACAGGTCTTCCTTCAAGAGCCTCAACCCCTCCGGTACGTATTTCAGGAAGTGTCCCTTCCCCTTCACCCTGGCAAGATACCCGTAGGCGCCGAGGGCCTGCATATGCCTCTGGAGCCTGCAGGGAAGCAACGTCTCCCTGAACCCCTCCTCGCTGAACCACGCTCCAGCCGCCTCCCTCATCCTCTCCACATATCGGTCCAGGAGACGTCTCCTCACCCCATCGTCAAGCCGGTGGTAGGGGTCCCAGAGCAGAGAGACGAGATCATAACCGGGCGGGCCGATCCTTGCCCCCTGGTAATCGACCGGTCTCGGAACCCCGCCTCCTGTGATCATGATGTTCTGTGAGTGAAAGTCACGATGGATCACGGTCTTGGGGAAGGAGTCCACCTTCGAGGCCAGCCTGTGGAATTCCCTTTCCAGGGCCAGAGGGTTCTCCACCTTGACGCCCCTGACACCTTCAACGAATCTTTCGATAAAGTACCTTGTCTCCCACCTGAGATGATCATAGTCGAATATCCTGCTTTGAAGGAGCGGACATTCTGATACATGCTCCGTTGCTTCCGTATGGATCGCAACCATTATCTCGATAACCTCTCCGTATATCTCCTCTATCCGGGCATGTTCACGCGGGCACTTCAACCAGCTGTAGAGGGTGAGGTCTCCGAGGTCCTCGAACAGGGCCCTCTTTCTGTCAGCTTCTACTGCTATCAACTCAGGGACTGGAACGGAATGTCTCAAGAAAAAGCGTGTGTATTCTATCTGGCGCTCGAAGTCGGGATCGTCATCAGAAGACTGCATAAGCACTGCCGATCCCCCGTCTCTCTTCACCCTGTAGTATCTCCTGTCTGAACCACCTGTGCCTATCAGCCGGGCCTCGTCGGTCAGGCCCGACGTCTCCGACCCGTTGAGGTCAACCCTGAAACCCGGCCCGAGGATGCAGTTCTCGTACTCCAGCCCGGGCTCTGCCCTCCCTCCGGGGAGGATGATACAGTTCCTCAGCCGGGCCCCTCCGCCGAGCCCGCCTCCCTCCTCGACGACCACGCACCCCCCGAGCTCCACAGTGCCGCAGCCCTCCACCGAGGGATGGACATAGACCGTCTCGCCCTCGGCCCTCAGGGTGCGAAAGACCGCTGAGGCGTAGGCGGACACCGTACCGATATCGCTCCAGGAGCAACCGGCAGCACTCCATGTCCCCACCCCCTCACCGGCCGCCACGGCGTTCAGCCACCCCTCCACGACGCTGGACGGCCCCTCGGGCAGGAACCGGAGGAACCGGGGCTCGTAGAGAGCGACCCCGGTGAAGGCCACGTGCTCCACCGTCTCGGACCGCCCCGCCCATCCGATCCCTCTCAGCAAACCCTCTCCGTCCACGGCGAGCCTGTTGAACTCCGGATGGTCGTGCACGGCGAGGGTCGCTATGTTGCCCGATGAAAGATGGGCCTCGAGGAGGTCCTCAAGGTCCATGTCGGTGAGGATGTCCGAGTTGTGTACCAGAAAGGGCCTGCTGCAGAGGAAGGCCTCTGCGTTCTTCAGCGCACCGCCTGTACCGAGCAGGCGCTCCTCGACGAAGGGCACGAGCCTGTCTCGGAAGGCTGATCGCTCTATCCACTCCTCGATCAGCCCTCTCCCGTGGTGGAGGTTAATCCCGATCCCCTCCGCCGGCAGGGCCGAGACCCTCTCAAGGACCACCTGGAGGAGGGGCCTCCCCAGGAGGGGCATGAGGGGCTTCGGTAGATGTCTCGTTATGGGCAGCAGCCTCTCACCGCGACCTGCCGCCAGGACAAAGATATCGATCCTTCTTTCCATAGAGGATATTATATCCCGGATTCAGCGATAACCGCCCTGCCGTCTTCGTCAACATCCCTCATCGCTGGACTCGGGTATATGCTAATAGAGCAGGAACCTTCTCCTCACGTCGTCATCGAACCTCCGGCACTCCTCCTCCCACCACCCCTCCATCCACTCGAGGGACTCGCCCCTCTCGATATCCTCCCTCAGCCTCACCGTACCCGCCAGGATATCGATCGGTGTCTTCTCCGTCTCGTACTCGTAGGGCGGGCGCCTCCAGAGGAAGTCGTCGGGATAGAGGTCGTGCACGGCCTTCAGGATCGCAACACCCGTCTTGAAGGGCCTGAAGCCCTCCCTGCTTGTCAGATGTATCTGTGCACCGCCGCAGAGCCTCCCTGCATGCTTGTGGAAGGTCGGCTGGAAATGGAGAGGCCTGAAGACCACGCCCGGGAGCCTGAACTCCTCGAGCCTCCTCACCAGTCTCTCAGGATCGATGAAGGGTGCACCGAAGATCTCGAAGGGTCGGGTCGTCCCTCTGCCCTCGCTGAGGTTCGTACCCTCCAGGAGGCAGGTGCCCGGGTACACTGTGGCCGTATCCAGGGTGGGCATATTCGGAGAGGGCATCACCCAGGGGAGGCCTGTGGCGTCGAACCACATCCTCCGCCTCCAGCCCTTCATGGCTATGACGTGGAGGTCCAGGGTGGGATGGAACCCCTCCTTGAGGTAGCCGCCGACCTCCCCGATGGTCATGCCGTGGCGTACAGGGAGGGGACGGAGCCCGACGAAGGACGCGCAGGCGGACTCGAGCACCGGACCCTCGGTGAGCGTCCCGCCGATCGGGTTCGGCCTGTCCAGGATGACCACCGACTTGCCCAGCTCGCGGCAGGCCTCCATACAGAGCTCCATCGTCCATATATATGTATAATAACGGGCGCCCACATCCTGGAGGTCGATAACCAGCGCGTCTATGCCGGCCAGCATCTCCGGCACCGGCTTTCTCGTGCTGCTGTAGAGGCTGTAGACCGGAAGACCCGTCCGGCCGTCCCTGTACCCCTCCCATTCCACCATGTTGTCCTGAGTCTCTCCGCGGGCCCCGTGCTGCGGGCCGAAGAGGGCCTTCAATTCAAACCTTTTGGATTTGACGAAAAGCTCTACTGCGTGCTGAAACCTCCTGTCCACTGAGGCGGGATGCACCAGCAGTCCCACCCTTGCCCCCTCCAGGCTCCCGGGCCAGTCCTTCTCGAAGAGCTCCAGTCCCGTCATCACATGCATGCCCGCCTCCTCCGGTCTCGATCCTCCGAGGTCCCATTATAATCCGGACGCCGAGGCGGTGACAAGGGCAGCATAATGAAGCCAACTGCTCAGCCATGACGGAGTGACGTTTGAGTATGACGCCAACGGTGACATGACAGCCAAAACAGATGTTGGGGCGGTATCAATCTGGATCTTGATTCATTAATGGCAGCAGTGTCAAGAGGGATCTTATGGACGGCCCGGGGTTCACTGTTTCACCTCTATAAACACCGGGCTGTCTCCCAGGGTTATATCTACCTGACCATAGGTTACGGTTTTCGTCTCCGCCTTAAAGAAAATCGGGTAGTCATTCTCATCCAAGTCTGCTCCACGATCAGCGTTCGGAATCGCCTCAGTGACTTCGACTTGATCGATGTTGCCCACATCCAGGGTAACTGTCTTACTGCTGCCCGTGTCATCGAAGTAATCCCACCAGGCGACATAAACAGGGTTGCCGGAATCTTTCTTAGTGAATTTATAGACATATACATTATCCGACTCCCGGATGGTACGGACATCGTCCCATTCGGAGCCTTCAAGTTTTTCGGTCATGAGTTTGTACGTGTAGTATGAAAGCTTCTTTACGCCGAGGCCCGGGTCGTCGGAGCCATTCCCGTCATAGATCAGGCCTGTGTGGTCGAAGTAGCCGTTGTCATGCATGAAACCTTCCATTAAACCAAAGGCTGGAAAGACCTTTTCCACCCCCCGTGAGAGGGGGTATATGAATCGCTTGAAATAGTCCAGCGCCTGCTGTCTCTCTGTTTGAAAGGGCAGTGATTTCGGTAGATCAGCCGGATCACCGGAGTATGAGCCCATTTCCGTGATCCAGACCGGCAGGTCTGCAGAGAAGCCGTTTGCAGTAAGCGCGGAACGGATATGTTTTAG
>WGEZ01000006.1 GCA_015492515.1 Nitrospirota bacterium | reverse complement strand
GAGATTATGTAAGTGAGTGTGCATGGGAGGCTGGGTTTGAACATGGTATAGTAATAGTTCCTGTTGTTTATAGCAGAGATGAGTGGGAAAATTCTCCTGAAAGGTCCTCATTACTTGCAATGGCCATAGAAAAAGAGGGTGTCCCGATTTGACATTTCTGTCTAGATAGATACAAAAAACTGATTTTTGCAACAGATTTGTAATCCGTTAAACATTTATGTCCTGCCTGCCTTTCGTATAAGGGATTTACCTTAATCTCTTCCCGCCCTGAGAACATTGAAAATACTGCATTCTTATAACCTTCTATCAGTTCAGTCCCCACACTGTTACTGGCATGTTTCTTGTTATTTTTGCATTCCGGACTACGTTGTCTCGAGTGCGGACGAACAAGGAAGGACCGCTGAGGTTGGTGGTATGAATCATGTTCTCGGTCTGTAATCGGAAAGTCATCACCATAGGGAGGAACAGATGAGAGTAAAGGACCACCTTGAACTCTTCAAAGAACAGTGCTATCTCGAACAGTTTGAGAGAAAACGTGAATTTGAAAAGCCCTGTGGAGAGGATGAGATAAAGGAGACCCTTGAGTGGACAAAGACCGAGGAGTACAAGGAAAAGAATTTTGCGCGGCAGGCACTGGTTGTTAATCCTGCAAAGGCATGTCAGCCTCTGGGTGCAGTGCTCTGCGCCCTCGGGTTCGAGAAGACCCTGCCCTTTGTGCAGGGCTCCCAGGGCTGTACGGCGTACTTCAGGAGTCATCTCAGCAGGCATTTCAAAGAACCGGTGCCTGCCGTCTCTTCTTCGATGACGGAGGATGCCGCCGTCTTCGGCGGGCTGAACAACATGCTCGAGGGGCTTGAAAATGCCTATGCCATTTACAAACCTGAGATGCTCGCTGTATCAACCACATGCATGGCAGAGGTGATCGGGGATGACCTGAGCGCCTTTATAAAACAGGCAAAAGACAAGGGAAGAATACCGCTGGAGCTTCCTGTGCCTTTCGCCCATACTCCCAGTTTCGTCGGTTCCCACATCACGGGTTACGACAACATGCTGAAGGGGATCCTCGGCTACTTCACCGGAGGAAAAGGTGGCTCCAACGGAAGGATAAATATAATTCCAGGGTTTGATACCTATACAGGAAACATTAGGGAGATGAAGAGGCTCCTGGGCCTCATGGGTGTTGAGTATTCGGTGCTTGCCGATATCTCTGACGTCATGGATTCTCCGAATTACGGCGAGCATGTAATGTATCCTGGAGGAACCCCCCTTGAGGATGTGAGGGATGCCGTCAACGCCGTCGCGACGATGTCCATGCAGAGGTACTCCACCCTCAAGACGGGGGAGTTTGTCAGAGAGGTGTGGGGACAGGAGTTCATTGCGGGACCGATGCCCATAGGGGTGGAGAACACCGACCGGTTCCTGGAAGAGGTAAGCAGGCTCACCGGCAGCCCCATCCCTGAAGAGCTTGAAGCAGAAAGGGGCCGGGCCGTCGATGCCATGGTGGACTCCCACCCCTACGTCCACGGCAGGAGGTTCGCCCTTGTGGGGGATCCCGATCTGCTCCTGGGCCTGATGGGCTTTCTCATGGAGATGGGTGGAGAACCCGTCCATGTCGTCTGCACGAACGGTGAGAGGAGTTTTGAAGAGGAGGCCGGTGCATTACTCGGGAGCAGCTACCACGGAAGGAACGGAAAGGTCTACACCGGGAAGGACATGTGGCACCTGAGGTCCCTGATGTTTATAGAGCCTGTGGATCTGCTCATCGGAAACTCCTATGCGAAGTTTCTCTGGAGGGATACGGGAACCCCACTCGTCAGGATCGGTTTCCCGATCTTTGACAGGCATCATCTGCACAGATATCCAATAGTCGGATATCAGGGGGTGATAAACCTCGTGAACTGGATAGTCAACACCGTGCTTGACGAGATGGACAGGGCGTCCATGGATACACAGAGCTTTGATGTAATCAGATAAGAGACGGAGAGGTCGATATGTTGAAGGCGGCGGATAAAATACTTGATGACGGATGCAGCAAATCGGTCGACAGGGTATGCCGCAGCCGCGGAGGTGAATCCTGCGCCTTCGACGGTGCGATGATCGTGCTTCAGCCCATTGCCGACGCCGCTCACATCGTTCACGGCCCCATAGCATGCTGCGGCAACTCCTGGGAAGGCAGGGGCACCCTCTCCACAAAAGGCAACCTGTACAGGATGGGCTTTACAACAGACATAACGGGGCTGGATATCGTCTATGGCTCCGGGGACAAACTCTACAGAGCCATCATCAGGACGTACGAGGCTGTAAGACCCGCCGCCGTCTTCGTCTACGCAACATGCGTAAGCGGGCTCATCGGAGAGGACATTGAGGCGGTATGCAGGAAGGCGGAGACCACCCTCGGCATCAGGGTGATACCTGTGAACGCTCCTGGTTTTGTCGGCCCCAAAAACCTCGGCAACAGGATGGCGGGAGAGGTGCTCGTTGATCACGTGATCGGGACCGGAGAACCCCCGTCGAGGACCGATTACGACATAAACCTCATCGGCGAGTACAACATCGCCGGGGACCTCTGGAACGTCGAGCCCTTGCTCGAGGAGGCCGGCGTCAGGATACTCTCCAGGATCACCGGAGATGCATGCTTTGAAGAGATAACCTATGCACACAGGGCGAGGCTGAATGTGGTGGTCTGCAGCCGTGCCCTTCTGAACGTCGCGAGGAGGATGGAGGAGAGATACGGCATTCCCTATGTTGAGGTCTCTTTTTTCGGAAAGACCGAGATGACCGGGGCGCTGAGGGCGATATGTTCAAGACTCGAAATTCGAAACCCGGGATTCAGAAGGCTGCGCGGCAGGATTGAGGAGATAATCGAGAGAGAGGAAAGGCGGCTTGAGGAACGACTGAGGGAGTTTTCCCATTTAAGAGGCAGGAAGGCGGTCCTCTATACAGGCGGTGTGAAGAGCTGGTCCTTCATCTCGGCCCTCCTCGACCTGGGTGTCGACGTCGTTGCAGCGGGGACGAAAAAGAGCACCTATGAGGATGAAGAAAAGATGAGGCAGCTGCTTGGTGAGGACGCACCCCTCTATGAAGATGTGGGTCCCGAAAGGCTGAGGGCGCTCATGAAGGAGAAGGAGGCAGACATACTTGTGGCCGGCGGCAGAAACCTCTATCTTGCCGTGAAAGAGGGCTTCCCGTTCGTGGACGTGAATCAGGAACGGCACAGAGCGTATGCCGGATATGAAGGGCTCGTTAATCTTGCGGAAGACATCAGCAACGGTATCCGCTTCTTCGGTCAAGAGCCGGCCGGGGGAGGGGTGAGGAGCCGGAAGTCAGGAGGTCTTCCCGACAGATCAGAGATCCTTCGAAGCAGGGATGTGGTTATCAATCCCCTGAAACACTCCCGGTCCATCGGGGCCGCCATCGCGTTTCAGGGTATAGACAGGGCGTTGCCGGTGATTCACGGCGCACAGGGCTGCAGCTTCCTTGCAAAGGCGCTCATTACAAAACACTTCAGGGAGCCCATAGCCCTTGCGAGTACAAAACTCTTTACAGAGGATGTGGTGATGGGAAGCGAGGAAAGACTCGTAAACGTCATTGAAGGGATCGTGGAGAAACAGGGACCGGATCTGATCGCCGTCCTTACCTCCGGGCTTTCAGAGGTCAGGGGTGATGATGTGACAGGAGCGATGAAGAGATTGCAGACGTCGAGCGGCAGATGCAGGATCGTTCATGTCCCTGCACCGGAGTATGAAGGTGGCCTGGAGGCAGGATATGCAAAGGCGGTGGAGGCCGTACTTGAGGGTATAGAGGCTGAGCGGACGGGGCACAGGAGAGAGGCCGCGGGACGGGTGAATGTCCTTGCAGGTCCACATCTGACGCCTGCTGACTTTACAGAACTAAGGGAGATGATCGAATCCTTCGGGCTGAGACCCCTTATGTTACCCGATCTGTCCGCTCTCGACGGAAGCAGGCGGGATTTCTCCCCCCTTGCATCTGGAGGCATAAGACTGTCAGAGGTAGATCAGATGGGGAGTTCAGAGTTCACGATCGCCGTCGGGATGAGTATGGAGCAGCCCGCTAAAATGTTGAGGGAGAAGTTCGGAATCGAGTACACGCTGCTTGAAAGCATCTCCGGTCTAAGCGGGACAGACGCATTGATGGACATACTCTCGGCGTTGAGTGGCAGAGCGCTGCCTCTCAGATATGAAAGACAGAGAAGGGTTCTGATCGATGGGATGAGAGACGCCCGTTTCTGCTACGGAGGAAAGAGGTTCTGCACAGCTCTTGAGCCTGACCTTTCGGTCCAGGTCTCGAGGGTGATCGGGGAGATGGGTGCAGTGGTTGAGCTTGCAGTGATTCCACATCATTCACCATCGGTGCGAGGGATTGATGCAAAAGAGGTAAAGATCGGTGACCTTTTCTCTCCGGAGGGCGAGTTTGATCTCATGATTTCAAACTCCCATGCAGAGCTTGCGGCGAGGAGGCTCGGAATTCCCCTGTATCAGATGGGATTTCCCGTGTACAAGACCCTGGGGTACAACGCGAGGATAACCGTAGGTTACAGGGGAACCCTGACGACCATCAATGAAGTGGCTGATCTTTTAATGGAGGTGCGCTGATGAAGATCGCCTTCGCCACGACGGACGGCCTCAACGTGGATGAGCACTTCGGCAGGGCAGGCGCGTTCGCCATATACGAGTTGACGGAGGAGGGTTATCAGTTCGTCGAGATCAGGAGGTTCGCCGAGGGCAGGGACTCCGGCATAGAGGAGTCGGAAGGACGGTTACATGAGGAGAGGGTGGAGCGCAAGGTCGACAGCCTCTCGGATTGCAGGATCGTGTATCTTACGGAGATCGGAGGGCCGTCGGCTGCAAGGCTCTCCAGGAGGGGGATGATGCCCGTAAAGGTGAGGGAGGGGACCCCCGTGGAAGAGGCACTGAAGAGGCTCCTCCGGACCGTAAGGACGTCGCCGCCGCCGTGGCTCAGAAAGGCCATGAATGACGGTTAGAGGGTTTTTATAAATCTTTGTCGGGCACTAACGGAAATTTGATGAAGGAGGAAAGACCATGAAGATGATCAGGGCGTTCATAAGACCGGAGAAGGAGCAGGAGGTGGTTCTGGCCCTGGAGGGTGCAGGGTTTCCGTCCGTTACGAAGATGCCGGTTTTCGGAAGGGGTAAGCAGAAGGGCCTCCATGTGGGGCCTGTGCATTACGACGAACTGCCCAAGACCCTGCTGATGATCATCGTCGATGACGAGGACGAGGAGAAGGTGGTGAGTATAATTCAGGCGAAGGCGAGGACCGGCTTCATCGGCGACGGCAAGATCTTCGTCAGCCCCGTGGAGAGCGCCTACACCGTCAGGACCGGGGAGGCCGGCCTATGAAGGAGATCACCGCGATCATCAGGAGGGACAAGGTCCCGGAGACGAAGCGGGTGCTTGATGAGCTCGGCTACCCCTCGCTCACGATCCAGAGCGTCGACGGAAGAGGGAAACAGAAGGGCGCCATGTGCGCCGAGATGGACTCAGAGATGCCCGAGAGCTTCTGCACAGCGGCGAGACTCAAACCCACGCCATCCACATACGCCCTCGAGCACACCCTGCCGAAGGCTGCGCTTTTTGTACCGAAGAAGCTGCTCACCATCGTCGTGCCGGACGAGGCTGTCACAATGCTCGTGAAGGCGATCGTCAGGGTCAACCGGACAGGAAGGCACGGAGACGGCAAGGTCTTCGTATCTCCTGTGGACGGTGCCCTGAGGATACGGACCGGAGAGCGGGATGGAGAGGCGATAGCGTGAAGGAGACCTTGAAGGCCGGCGCCGACGTCGTGAAGAAGCACCCCTGTTTCTCGGAGGATGCTCACAGGAGGTTCGGCAGGCTTCATCTCCCCGTAGCCCCTGCATGCAACATACGGTGCAGGTACTGCATCAGGAGATATGACTGTGCGAATGAATCAAGGCCCGGTGTGACGAGCAGGGTCCTGACCACCCGCGAGGCCCTGGAAAGGGTGAGGGTGCTTGCCGAGAGAGACGGCGGGATGAACGTCGTGGGGATAGCCGGACCGGGTGACCCCCTGGCAAACGGAACCACCTTCGACGTCCTGAGGTCGGTCCACAGGGAGTTTCCCGGGCTGATCCTCTGCGTCTCGACGAACGGCCTCTGCCTTCCCGACAGGCTCGAAGACCTCCTGGAGGCAGGGGTGAGGAGCCTGACGATCACGATAAACGCCGTTACGACCGAGACCGCCGAAAGGATATACTCATGGGTGGAGTACAAGGAGAGGCGCTGCCACGGCAGAGAGGGAGCGGAGCGTCTGTTGCGCAACCAGTGGGAAGGACTGGGAAAGGCCGCTGCCGCGGGGCTTGTCGTGAAGGTCAACACCGTGCTGATCCCCGGCGTCAACGACACCGAACTCCCCCTCATAGCACGACTTGCCGGCGGCAGAGGGGCGGGTCTCATGAATATAATCCCCCTCATACCCCTGGCTGAGCTCGGACACCTGCCGAGACCCACCCGTGAGGAGCTCCACCGGCTGCGCAATGAATGCAGCCGCTTCATCCCTCAGATGACCCACTGCCGTCAATGCAGGGCGGACGCCTTCGGCGGGATCGGTGAGGAGAGGGACACGGACCTGGAGATGATAAACGCGATGATCGGTGAGGAGTACTGTGAGATGGTCCTCTGACAGCGGGGAGGCGACATTGACCGAAGAGGAGAGGGAGCGGTATCGGAGGCAGCTGATGCTCCAGGGGTTCACGTTGCGGCACCAGGAGAGGCTCAAGGCGTCAACCGCCCTGGTCGCTGGAATCGGCGGCCTCGGCGGGACCGCAGCCGTCTATCTCGCGGTCGCAGGGATAGGAAGGATGGTCTTCGTCCACGCCGGGACCCTGACCCTCTCCAACATGAACAGACAGATACTGATGAGGCACGACTGGATAGGGAAGAGCAGGGTCCTCCGGGCAAGGAGGACGATAGAAGAGGTGAACCCCGATGTAAGGGTCGATGTCTTTGATGAAAGGATATCAGAGGACAATGCGGAGCCCCTCCTTGAGGGCGTTCAGATCGCCCTCTCCGCCCGCCCGAATTTTCAAGAACGAAGGGTGCTGAACGAGGCCTGCATCAGGAGAGGCATCCCAGTGATCGAGGCTGCAGTGAACGGGACGGAGGGTTACCTCTTCAACGTCGTACCCGGAAGGACGCCGTGCCTCAACTGCCTGTATCCGGAGGACGACCCCCGCTGGGAGGAGCTGGGCTTCCCGGTGCTGGGTGCCGTATCAGGCCTGGCAGGGTCCATCATGGGCGTGGAGGCGATAAAGCTGCTGACAGGATACGGAAGGCCCCTCCTGTCGAGGATGCTCCTGTTCGATGCCCTGGATACGGAGTTCAGAACGGTCAACATCCGGAGGGATGAGAACTGTTCGGTCTGCAGCGGCCGGGGACCTACTTTATCTGGTTGAGCTCGATCCTGTACTTCTTTATCCTGTAGCCGAGCTGCCTCGGTGTTATCCCGAGGGCCTTTGCCGCCCTGTGCTGAATGTAGTCGTGATCCCTCAGGGCCCTGATGATCCTCTCCCGTTCGAGGCTCTGCACCTCGTGGCTCAAGGTGTGCTTCTCGTATGCGTGGAGGCTCGTCTCCGTCCCCGCTCCCGGTGCCGCGCTTGTGAGGTTGAAGGGCAGGTCTTCCGTGTCGACCACGTCCTTCTCGGCCATTATCACCAGCCTCTCCACCGTATTGGCGAGCTCCCTCACGTTCCCCGGCCAGGGGTATTCCTTCAGGGTCGAGAGGGCCTCCTCGGAGAACCTCACCCTCTTGCCGTAGGTCCTGTTGAACTTCTCCAGGTAGTAGTTCAGCAGAAGCGGAATGTCGCGCTTCCTCTCCCTGAGGGCGGGCAGGACGATGGGCACCACGTTCAGCCTCCAGTAGAGGTCCTCCCTGAAGTTCCCCCTCTTCACCTCTTCGAGTATATTCTTGTTCGTCGCTGCAATGACCCTCACGTCGACCTTTATCGACCTGGAGGAGCCGACGCGCTCAAACACGCGCTCCTGCAGCACCCTCAGCAGCTTCGCCTGCAGCCCCAGCGGAAGCTCCCCTATCTCGTCAAGGAAGATCGTCCCTCCGTTGGCGATCTCGAACCTGCCGGCCCTGCTCGCCGTGGCCCCTGTGAACGCCCCCTTCTCGACGCCGAAGAGCTCGACCTCCAGGAGGTTGTCGGGCAGTGCCGCACAGTTCACCGTCACGAAGGGTCCCTTCGCACGGCGGCTCTGGTAATGAAGCGTCCTGGCGATCAGCTCCTTACCGGTCCCGCTCTCACCAAGGAGGAGGACGGTCGTATCCGTGCCGGCGACCTTCATCACCGTCTTCAGTATGCTCTGGAACTTCTCGGACTCACCCACTATGTTCGGCAGGCTGTATCTCTCCTTCAACTGGGACCGGAGGGACTCCCTCTCCTGCTCTGACTTCCTGTAGTTCTCCCAGAGCTTCACGAACTGGGCGATCAGGGAGGCCACGATCGTCAGCACCCTGAGGTCGTCGTCCACCCCGCCGTGCTCCTCCGCATAGATCCTGTCCGCACTGATCACACCGAGGATCTCACCCTTGAGCTCGATGGGGATGCAGAGGAAGGATATACCGTACTTGTTCGGCCTTGAACCGGTCCTGTTCAGGAACTTCGGTTCCTCACCGATGTTTGGTATGAACATGGGCGAGCCCGTCTTGATCACCCTGCCCACGATCCCCTCCCCTATACGGTATTTGCCGCGCTTGATCTCCTCCTTCGTGAGCCCGTGGGCGGCGACGATGCGGAGCTCCTCCGAGATGGGGTCCAGGAGGAATACGCAACCCCTCTGCATCTCAAGGAGGCTTCCCAGGATCTTCATCGCCGCACTGAGGTTCTCCTCGAGGTCGAAGGAGGCGGTGAGGACGCGGCTCACCTCAAGGATCGCACTCAGCTCCCTGTTCTTCCTGACTATCAGTTCCTTCTCCCTGTCCGTCACTCCATGATCCTCCGGGCAGCCGGGACCGAACGCCCGACGGAATTCTAATACGTCCGTGCACCGGACGTCAATCTTGAGGCTCCCTGCAGTGCATATACCATACACAGGCCGGGATCATCGCCCGCGACTCATGTTCAAACCCCCTCCCCTGCCCGGGAAGGGGGAAAGGAGGGGTCGGCAATAGATTGCCGATAGAACATTTTAATACAAAGGGGCTTTGGAATTCAACAGGGGCTCACCGGATGTAGGCCTCGGTGACGTACCTCCTCATCATCCGGTGGGAGTTGAAGTAATAGGCCACCTTCCCGATGGCGTTCTGCATCATCCTTATCCAGTGCTTCCTGTCGTTGTAGAAGGCGGGGATGACGACATCTTCGAGCTTCCGGTAGAGGTCCTCGGCATCCTTCTCCGGGTCGGAGGGCACACCCGGCGGAGGGCCGATTGCCCAGCCCGTGTACCCCTCGATGTGCCCCTCGATCCACCAGCCGTCCAGGACGCTGAAGTTCAACACGCCGTTGTGCGCCGCCTTCATCCCGCTCGTCCCGGAGGCCTCGTAGGGCCTGAGGGGCGTGTTGAGCCAGACGTCGACGCCGGAGACGAGCTTCAGCGCCAGGGCCATATCGTAGTTCTTGAGGTAGACGACGTTTATGCTCCCCCTCAGGGCCTCCCTTATCTCGAAGATGCGCTGGATCAGCCTCTTGCCCGGCTCGTCCTTCGGATGCGCCTTTCCGGCGTAGATCACCTGTATCCTTCCCGTCCCGATCCGTCTCAGCCTCTCCACGTCCGAGAAGAGGAGGTCGGCCCTCTTGTATGCGGTGGCGCGTCTTGCAAACCCGATGGTCAGCGTATCGTAGTCCATCCCGGCTCCGGTCTCCCTGTTGACATGGTCGATCAGGGTCCTCTTGGCCTCCATATGGGCCGCCCAGATCTCTTCATCCGGAACCCGTCCGATCCTGACGAATATCTCCGGCTCGTTCGCCCAGCCCGGGAGGTACTTGTCGTACAGGGCCCTGAAGCTCCCGGAGGTCCAGGTGAAGGAGTGCACCCCGTTGGTTATGGAGCTGATCTCGTAGCCCGGGAACATCCCCCTGGAGACGTCACGGTGCCTCTTGGCCACACCGTTTATGTAGTTGCTGAGGTTCAGCCCCAGGAGGGTCATGTTCAGCCGGTCCTCGCCGCCGAACTCCTTGATCACCCCGAGGGGGATCAGTTCGTCCATCACCCTCTGGACGAGGTCGTAGGAGAACTTGTCATGCCCTGCCTCCACAGGCGTATGGGTCGTGAAGACGCAGAGGCCCCTCACCTTCTCGGCGTCCCAGACGAGCCTCTCGTCCCACACCTCCTCGATATCCCGCTTGTGGATACGGAGCAGCTCGAGGGTGAGCAGGCTCGAATGGCCCTCGTTCATGTGGTACTTCTTTATCTCGAAGCCGAGCTCATCGAGCATCCTCACCCCGCCGATGCCGAGGACTATCTCCTGTTTGAGCCTGTAGGCCTCGTCCCCTCCGTAGAGGTGGTGGGTGATCCCCCTGTCCTCCCCGGAGTTCTCGGGCAGATCGGTATCCAGGAATATAATGGGCACCCTGCCGCCGGTGACGCTCTCCACGACGTAGAGCCATGCACCGACCATCACCTCCCTGCCCTCGATGGAGACGGCCGCCCTCTCGGGAAGGGGCGTCATGAACATCCGGGGCTCCCACTCGTCGGGCAGTTCGATCTGTCTGCCCGAGTCGTCCAGCTCCTGCCGGAAATAACCCTTCTTCGTCAGGAGGGTGACGCCCACCATGGGCAGCTTCAGGTCGGCAGAGGACCTGACGGTGTCGCCGGCCAGCACGCCGAGGCCGCCGCTGTAGGTCGGGATCTCGCTGCTCAGGCCGATCTCCATGGAGAAGTAGGCTATCTTCGGTTCCCTCGTAAAGGCCTCAAGGGGTTGCTCCTGCATCACACCTCCCGGGAATCTTGATAAAAGCCGTCTCTTCCGCCCTCACGGGCCTCAGTCCTTCTTCCAGTAGGGGTTCATCAGGTCCTCGAAGGCGGTTATCGCGGCGATCGAGCCCTGTCCCACGGCGGTGACGATCTGCTTTATCCCGCCCGTGATGTCACCTGCGGCGTAGACACCCTTCATCGACGTCCTCTGCCGCTCGTCCACCTTTATGTAGCCCTCCCCGGTGAGCTCGAGGCCGAGCTTCCTGGCGAGCTCGTTGAGCGGCTCGTAGCCGATGGCCACGAAGACACCGTCCACAGGCATCACGGAGGTCCTGTCGTCCTTGAGGTTCCTGATCTTCACGGCGTTCACCACCGTATCACCGAGTATCTCCTCCACCACCGTATTCCACAGGATCGGTATCCTCCTCTCCCTGAGGCTCTGCTGGAGCCTCTCCTCCGCCCTCAGCCTGTCCCTCCTGTGGATGAGGGTCACATCCACACCGATACTGTCGAGGTAGAGCACCTCTGTGACCGCGGTGTTTCCCCCGCCCACGAGGACGACCTTCTTGCCGTCCTTGAAGAAGTATCCGTCACAGGTCGCGCAGTAGCTCACCCCCCTGCCGAAGAACCGCTTCTCACCGGGGACGCCGAGCCTCTTGTGCTCGGCTCCCGTGGCGAGGATGACGGCCTTCGCCAGGTAGACCGCCGAGTCGGTCACCACGCGGAAGAGGCCCTCCCCGGTTCTCTCTATATCCGAGACACCCTCACCCTGGTGGATCTCGGCGTACTGGAGCGCCTGTTCGGCCATCAGGTCCACGAGGGTCTTGCCCGCGATGCGGGTGTAGCCCGGATAGTTCTCGACCACAGGGGTGAGCGCCACCTGACCGCCTATGTTGCCCCTCTCGAGGACAACGGTGCTGAGCCCCGATCTCTCGGCATAGATGGCCGCCGTCAGCCCTGCGGGCCCGGCTCCCACGATGACCAGGTCCTTCTTCACCACCTCCTCCGGAGGGGCGGGCCCCTCCCGGGGGCGGACGCCCTTCAGCAGGGAGTCGACAAAGACGCCCTCCTCCTGCAGACCCACACCGATCACCTCTCCGTTCACCACGGTCTGGGGCACGGAGACGACGGAGTACCGCTCGGCGAGTTCCCGGTTCTCGTAGATCTCGACCACCTTTACCGAGACCGCCTCCGGTGCCTCGACAGCGGCCGAGACCGCATAGACAGCCTGCTGGGGGCAGTACGGACAGGTGGGGCTCACAAAGACCATCACCTCCCGCTGCTCCTTCAGCCCCTTAAGCTTCGCGGCGGAGGCCCCGGAGAGGACCCCCCTGCCCTGGGAGACCATCCTTATGGCGAGGACCAGGGAACGCATCTCTTCACCCACAGGTGCACCCATGAACTGGATGCGGTACCGGTCGGGATTCAGGAGGACCACGGGCGATGTGGTGACGCCGTACCTCTCCGCCTCTCCGCCGTCCGCCTCCCTGTGCTTGAAGTGAATCTTCCCGCTCAGTGCCTCAAGCTCCCTGCAGAGGCCGACGGTTATTTCGTTGAACTTATCATTCAGCCCCTTCCTGGTGAAGACGAGGAGCTCCACATCGGCCGTCAGTGCGGCGAACTCCCTCTTCAGGACCTTCCTTATCCCCTCTGTCAGGATCTCCGGCATCTCTCCCTCCTTTGTCTGCCGTCGGAACAGAGGTTTTCAAATACCGTCAGGGAGGAGAACTCATGGAGGGTGGACATGGCCTTGCTCTCCGTGGGGATACCCGCCTCCTCGAGGACGGCTACAGGGTTGAGCCCGCCCACTATCACCATGCCGGAGCGGTCCATGCTCACTGGCATCTCGTACAGCGGAGCGTTCGGCTCGCCGATGGCGAGTATCCCCCCTATGCCCCTTGCCTTGAGTCTCTCGGACAGCTCCCTGGCCTTCCTGTGGCAGACAACGGGTATCTCCCTGAAGCTGGCCAGGATGCGGCCCGTTCCGTTCCTGACGGCCCCCGTGACGTCGGTCATCTTCCCGCGGATGAAGACCTCCAGGGGGTCGAGCGACGACCCCTCGTAGCTTATCAGGGAGATGAACCTCGTCGGTCCACCCTCTTCGATCTCGAGCACGCCGCCGAACCTGGAGACCACGGGGATCCCGGCCTTCAGGAACACCCCGTTTATGGTGACGCTGCAGACCGTCCCTACAGCGACCCGTCCCCGGGGTACGGTGACGTCGCCTATCCTGCCGCCTTCCTTCACTACAACCACCCTGTCGCTCATTACATAGGGTGAGGCGAAGACGGGTCTCATTATCCTGAGGGCCTCCCTGAGGCATCTCTTCGGGATGAAGGAGACGTTCAGGATCACCTCACCCCTGAGGCTGTCGAGATCGAGGCTGGTGAGATAGGAGAGGGTGTCGATCCTGCTGATTACGAAGCCGACCTTCTCCGAAACAAGGGCCCTGGAGAGCTCCTCCTTCCCCCTCTCCGTTATCCTCCGTCCCTCCTTTCCGAAGGGGTCGGTCAGGCCGCGATCGTCGAGCATCTTCAGATGATACCTCACCGTCCTCTCCGAGAGGTTCACCCCGTGCATCTTGAGCTGGCGGGCGATCTCCCGGGAGCCGACGATCTCGTCCTGGTGCTTTCCGAGCACCCTCAGTATGGATATCAGGGTCTTGTTCAAAGGGCCTCCGGTGGCGATCTGGATCTATCAGGCCTGATATTATAACCGAAATCAGCCGACCACTGCTAAGACGGAGCCCCTCAGCCCCTGCAGATGGTCCAGGAACTCCTCCCTGCCCCCGTGGCCCATGAAGGTTGCCGCCAGCTCGGCCGTCTCGGAATCCCCCACGACCACCTGTTCCTCGTTCAGCCTGAGGAATGTCTCGAGCCTTCTCAGGTACTGGTAGGCTCCCGCGAGGGTCTCCCTCTCGGCGGGTGTGATCAGCCCTCCCTTCGCCAGCCTCTTGAGGGCCGCCGAGGTGTTCTGCACGAGGACCTCCCGCAGCCTTCGGGCGTTCCGGAGCTGGAGCAGCTGGACGTGGAACTCGATCTCCTCTATCCCGCCCGGGCCGAGCTTTATATCCACCCCTTCCTGCTCCTGTGAGAGCTCTCTCAGGATCTTCTGCCTCATGGCACGGACCTCCCCGGGGTCCACCTCCGCGCCCCTCAGGCTGATCACCTCCGCGGCCATGGCCATGAAACCCCTTACAAGACCCTCGTCCCCCGCAACGGGCCTCGCCCTCAGAAGCGCCTGGAGCTCCCAGGGATGGGCGTTCCTGAGGTAGTAGTTCCTGTAGCCCTCGATGTCCTTTACGAGGACGCCCTTCGTACCGTCCGGCCTCAGCCTGACGTCGACATCGTAGAGCATCCCCCTGCCGGTGTATGTGGTGAGGGTCTTTATCACCGTCTCTGCGGTCTTCACGCCTTCGTGCCCCTCGGTGAGGAAGATCACGTCCAGGTCCGAGCCGAAGGTGATCTCCCTCCCCCCGAGCTTCCCCATGGCGATGACGGACAACCCCGCACCGCCGTCGGCCCTGTCCAGGACCGTCCTGATAACGGCCTCTGCAAGGTGTGAGAGGTATCTGAGGAGGTCCCCCGTCGTTATGACGCCGGTGAGGAAGAACATGCCCAGGCGGATCTCCTCGATGCTCTTGTACTCACCGAGGGGGTCGGGGAAGCGGCCGCCGAACTCGATGATCCTCCGGAGCTCCTCCTCCATCCTCCTCAACGTCTTCCTGATGGTCATACCCTCGACGAGTACGCCGAGGTACCTGCTGCTGCTCAGGAAGAGCCTGGTGAGGTAGGGGCTGAGGGAGAAGATCGTCACGATCGCATCCATCAGGCCCTTGTGCGTTGTCAGTGCCGTGAGGCTGGTCTCGTTCTCTCCCATAAGGGCCAGGAGGCTCTCGAGCCCCGAGAGGGCCCTGTCGGGGCTCTCCGATACGAGCACCCTCTCCAGCAGCACCGGGAGCACGCCTCTGAGGACGGCACGGTCCTTCCGGCTCTTGAAGCTCCCTATCTGCTCCCTCACCTTCTTCAGATGCACTATGCATCTCTCCGGCCTCTTCGCCCCCCTGAAGGAGAGATACCCCTTCAGCTCCTCATCGGTCAGATCACCCTCCAGCAGTGTGAGGGCCTCTGCGTGGATCTCCTCCTCGGTGCCGAGGAGGGAGTTGTACATCTTCTTCACCTGCATGCGCCTCAGACGGAGGTCTGTGAGGAACTCCTCCCCGGAGGCGAAACCCATCAGCCTGGAGAGCACCTCCATCTCCCTCCCGGACCGGGGCAGGAGGTGGGTCTGCAGGTCGTCCTTCATCTGGAGGTAGTGCTCGATCCTCCTGAGATGGAGGTAGTTGGCCCGGAGCACCTCGATCTCCTCACCAGGGACGAGGCCCATCCCCTTCAGCACCTCCATCGCTTCCGAGAGCCTCCGGCTCCTCAGCTCCGGGTTCTCTCCGCCGTAGATGAGCTGGAAGGTCTGGACGAAGAACTCTATCTCCCTGATGCCGCCGTAACCGCGCTTGATGTCGTCCCGCGCAAGGGTGGAGTCTATCTTCTTCTTCATCCCCCTGATCTCCTCTATCTCGGTGTAGTCGATGCTCCTCTTCCAGACGAAGGGGACGATCATCTCCAGGAAGGCCCGGCCGAGCCGGGCGTCACCCGCCACAGGCCTGGCCCTTATGAGCACCATCCTCTCCCATGTACGTCCCCATGACTCGTAGTAGGTCTGGTACGCCTTGAGGGGAAGGGCGAGCTCGCCCTTCTGCCCCTGGGGTCTCAACCTCAGGTCGACCCTGTAGACGATCCCCTCACCGGTCTGGTGGGAGAGCAGCCTGCTGAAGAGTTCGACGACCCTGCAGTAGAACTCGTGGTTGCTGATCCTGTTCATCCTCACGCCGGAGGACTTCAGCACACCCGATGTCTCGCCGCCCTCCCTGTCGTAGACAGCGATCAGGTCGATGTCCGAGCTGTAGTTGAGCTCGGCGCACCCCAGCTTCCCCAGGCTGATCAGGGTGATCGCCCTCTCCTCCGGTTCACCGAACCTCAGGCGGTTGAGCTCAAGGGACCATCGAAGCGCCGTGGTGACGATCACCTCGGCGAGGTGGGAGAGCTCTTCCATCGAGGCGGTTACACCGGTCCGCCCCGTGAGGTCCCTCAAGGTTATCCTCAGCAGGTACCGGCGCTTGAACCCCCTCAACACCCTCATCCGTTCTCCGGCATCCGCCTCTTCCGGGAGGGAGAGCTCCGACCCCGCCCGCTCAAGGAGCAGCTCCCTCCCGACGGGTTTCCCGAGCTCGCCGAGGGCGGCGAGGAGCTCGTCGGGCCGGGCGATACAGTAGTTCGAAAGGAACTGGCTGACCGAGAAGAGCCTGCCTATCTCCCACAGGTAGGGGAGGAAGGCCTCTCCCTCCGGAGCGGCCTCGAAGAGTCTGAGCATGTTCCTCTCCGTCCTCTCCGGGTCGGGCATCCCGGCGCTCACCTCGGAAATCAGTCTCCGTAACCCCTCGTCCCGGCCCATCACGCTGACCTCCGATTGAATTTAGACCTCCCTAAATGCTAACATATCGAAGACGGGTCATGCCCTGCTGCGTGACCTTCAAACAGACCGCTTCGTGACCAGGAGGTATGATTCCTACGTCATTCGTATGCCGTGCCTGTGTCCGGCCGTTGCGGCTCATCTGAAGCGCACCGCGTGATTGGGTTAAGAACGTCATGACCGAAGTCTTGCCTTTCAGAGGGATCCTGTACAATACCGAGAGGGTGAGGGCTGACGACGTCGTCTGCCCGCCCTACGACATCATCACCCCTGAGATGAAGGACGCCCTCTATGCCAGGAGCCCCTTCAATATCGTAAGGATAGACTACGGGAAGGACCTCGACGGGGACGACGAATCGGAGAACCGTTACACCCGCGCCGGGAGGTATCTGCACGACTGGCTCTCGGAGGGGGTCCTGAGGAGGACGGAAAGGCCTGCCTTCTACCTGTACGAGGTGGAGTACACCCTCCGAAAGGAGAGGAAGGTGATGAGGGGGCTCTTCGCCAGCGTGAAGCTGACGGAGCTCTGCGAAGGGGTATACCCCCATGAGGCGACCCATTCGAAGCCCAAGGCGGACAGGCTGAACGTCATGCGGCACTGCAGGGCGAACCTCAGCCCGATCTTCTCCATCTACAACAGCCCCCGCAGGGGCTACCTCTCCGTCTTCGAGAGACTCCTCTCCACCCCGCCCCTCGTCTCCGCCACCGACCTCTGGGGTGCGGAGCACAGGATGTGGGTCATCGACGACCCTGAAGAGATGGACCTGATAAGGGAGGAGCTCTCGGGCAACCCCATCTACATAGCCGACGGTCACCACCGATACGAGACCGCACTCGCCTACCAGGCGGAGATGAGGCGGCAGAACCCCTCACACACCGGCACGGAGGCGTACAACTACACGATGATGTATCTGGTGAACATGGCCGACGACGGTCTCTCGATACTGCCCACCCACAGGCTCGTCCGGGTCCGGGACGGCTCTACGGAGGACCTCCTCGAGCCCCTCAGAGGGCACTTCGACATCAGGACCATGGATGAGGACAAGGACGTCGTGGCCGAGATGAAGGGTCTGGAAGGCGCCATCGGCCTCGTAGCAGGCGGAGGGAGGGAGAGGTTCATCCTGCTGCACAGGGGCGGAGACCTCTCCGGTGTGCCCGAGCCCCTGAGGGGGCTTGATGTCACGGTGCTGCATGAGTTAATATTCGGCAAGTTGTATAATATCAGCAGCATAGATTACGAGATGAACACAGAGATCATCCTCGATAAGCTCAGAGACGGCAGTTATCAGGCAGCCTTCCTCCTCAACCCCACGAAGGCCGAGGACGTCGAAAGGGTGGCCCTCGCCTGCCTGAGAATGCCCCCGAAGTCGACGTACTTTTACCCCAAGGTCCTGACCGGTTTCGTCATGAAGGATCTCGACTAAAGGGGTGCGTTTACCGGAAAGGGGGGCGTCGCCTCCCTGGAGCGTCACGAGAAGAAGGAGGGGACTATGGCAGTTAGAGTTGGGATCAACGGATTCGGCAGGATAGGCCGGAACTTCCTGAGGGCCTCACTGGCGCAGGAGGAGTTCGAGATCGTTGCCATCAACGACCTGACGGATGCCAGGACACTGGCCCATCTCCTGAAGTACGACTCCGTCCACGGGATATTCTCAGCCCAGGTCTCCGCCACGGACGGTTCCATAGTCGTCGACGGCAAGGAGATAAAGGTGACCGCCATAACGGAGCCGGCGGAACTGCCCTGGAAGGACTCCGGCGTGGAGGTGGTCATTGAGTCCACGGGGAGGTTCACCGACAGGGCCTCGGCGTCGAAGCACCTTGAAGCCGGCGCCCGATGGGTCATAATCTCCGCACCGGCCAAGGAACCGGACATAACGGTATGCCTCGGCGTCAACGAGGGGAGCCTCGACAGGGAGAGGCACAGGATAATATCGAACGCCTCCTGTACGACGAACTGCCTCGCGCCTGTGGCGAAGGTGCTGAACGACGCCTTCGGGATAGTCCGCGGTCTGATGACCACGATCCATTCATACACGAACGACCAGAGGATACTCGACCTCCCCCACAAGGACCTCAGGAGGGCGAGGGCGGCAGCCATGAGCCTGATACCGACCACCACCGGTGCTGCCAGGGCGGTCGGCCTCGTGCTGCCGGAGCTGAAGGGGAGGCTGGACGGCATGGCCATAAGGGTGCCCACGCCGAACGTCTCCCTGGTGGACCTCGTCGCCGAGGTCTCCAGGGACGTCACCGCCGAGGAGGTCAACGGCGCCCTGAAGTCTGCGGCAGAGGGTCCCCTGAAGGGGATACTCCAGTACACCGAGGAACCCATAGTCTCGATCGACCTCAACGGCAACGACTCTTCATCCATCGTCGATGCATCCCTGACAAGGGTGATGGAGAAGCGGATGGTGAAGGTCCTCGCCTGGTACGACAACGAATGGGGGTACAGCTGCCGGCTAAGGGACCTCGTCCTGTACATCGTCAGGAGCAAGTAGGCTGGACCCTGCGAAATTAAGATACCAATGCTGAGGAGGCGATCATGGCTGTAGCGGAAAACCCGGTCCCGATCAGGGACGTGCTGAACAAGCTCACGATCCAGGACCTGGATCTTCAGGGGAAGAGGGTCTTCATCCGGGTGGACTTCAACGTCCCCCTCGACGAGAACCTCAACATAGCCGACGACAGGAGGATCAGATCCTCCCTTCCCACCATAAACTATGCGATCGACGAGGGTGCAAAGGTCATCCTCGCGTCACACCTCGGCAGGCCGAAGGGGAGGCCTGATCCGCGTCTCAGCCTCGCACCCGTTGCAAAGAGGCTCAAGAGGCTCCTGAACAAGGAGGTCGTCTTTGCTCCGGACTGCGTGGGGCCGCAGGTGAGCAACATCATCGAGAAGATGCAGCCCGGCGACGTGGTCCTGCTGGAGAACCTGAGGTTCCACAGCGGAGAGGAGAAGAACGACGAGGGCTTCGCAAGGGCCCTCGCCTCCCTGGCGGACTACTACGTCGACGACGCCTTCGGCACCACACACAGGGCGCACGCATCCATCGTGGGCATACCGAAGTTCCTTCCTGCCGCAGCGGGCTTCCTGCTGAAGAAGGAGATCGAGTACCTGAAGGGAGTGGTGAACAACCCGGTGAGGCCCTTCGTGGCGATCCTCGGCGGTGCAAAGGTCTCCGGCAAGATCGGCGTTCTCGAAAACCTGGAGCCGAACGTCGACAAGGTACTGATCGGAGGCGGCATGGCCTTCACCTTCATAAAGGCGATGGGCTACGAGGTCGGTGAGTCCCTGGTGGAGACGGAGATGCTCGAGACCGCCCAGAGGATAAGGAAGAACCTGAAGGGCCGGGGTGTCAAGTTCTACCTCCCCGTTGACTGCGTTATTGCTCAGAGCCTCGAGCCCGGGGCAGAGACGAAGATAGTGCCCACCCTCGAGATACCCAGGGGTTGGAAGGCCCTCGATATAGGGCCGGCCACGGCGAAGCTCTTCTCCGAGGCGCTGGAGAACGCAAAGACGATCCTCTGGAACGGACCGATGGGTGTCTTCGAGATCGACGCCTTCTCCCGCGGCACCTTTGCAGTGGCCAGGGCCGTGGCCGACGCCTACGCCCTCACCATCGTGGGCGGGGGTGACACGGACCTCGCCGTCCACAGGGCGGGGGTCTCGGACAGCATATCCTTCATATCGACAGGCGGTGGCGCGACCCTCCAGCTGCTCCAGGGCAGGGAGCTCCCCGGCATCGCCGCGCTCACCGACAAGAAGGAAGACAGGACAGGTGCTTAAGGGGCTGTATGAACCAGGGTCCGCTCAATAGAAGGAGAGGGGGTTGCTGTCGCTGTTCACCCTCTTCTCACGCCCAATGGCCTCCCTGAGGTATCGGGGGAGGGCGAACATCCCTCTGTGGACCTCGGGGCTGTAGAACCTGAGCCTCCCCTTGAGCCCTCCGAGCCGCCTCTCCAGCTCATCGGCATCCACCGAGAGGGGGTCCCTTGTACGGGAGGCATAGATGAACCCCCAGGGCACATAGAAGGAGGGCACAGAGGTCCAGTAACCGATCACCTTCGGGAAGACCCGACCGAGGGTGTTGTGGATCATGGTGAAGGCACCGAGGTTGTTAACCGAGACGGTGGTCGCCTGGGTCACCATCACCCCCTCCGGGGCGAGACGCTCCGAGACCATCCGGTAGAACTCCACCGTATAGAGCATGATCGCCGGCCCCTCCTCCGCCGGCTCCGGGAGGTCGAGGATTACGGCATCGAAGACCTCTTCGCGCTCGGCGATGAACCTCCTTGCATCTTCGTGATACACCCTCACCCGCTGATCGTCGAAGCATCCCTGATGCCACTCCTTGAGGTATCTCCTGGAGGCGTTGACGACCTCTTCGTCGAGGTCCACCATGCAGACGGACTCCACCGTCGGATAGCGGAGCACCTCCCTCACGGTGGCCCCCTCTCCTCCGCCGGCGATCAATATCTTCCTGGGAGCGCCGTGGGTGATCAAAGCAGGGTGTACGAGGGCCTCGTGGTAGATGAACTCGTCGGCCTCGCAGGACTGCATCTTCCCGTCGAGGACGAGGGTCTTCCCGTAGCTGCCGAGCCTTAGTATCTCGAGGCTCTGATATCTGGTCTGACAGGTATAGATGACCTCTTCGAGTTGGTGGAGACTGGCCTCGCTCTCGGTGGTGAACTCAAGAAACCATCTGGAGCCGAGCATCACATACCTTGTGAGGCAGCTTCTCGTTGGAGCTGGAGATTATACCCCTCTTCATCTCAACGATGGAGGTGTTCCTCGACTTGAACCGTTCGACGAGATACTGGACCGCAGCCTCCGGCCTTATTATGTCTCCGCAGGTGAATATATCCACTGCAGCGTATCCGTACTCCGGCCAGGTGTGGATGGTGAGGTGAGATTCCGCGATAACCACGACACCACTGACCCCGAAGGGACTGAACTCATGGAAGGATACATCGATGACGGTTGCCCTGGCCTGCTTTGCAGCAGTTACCATAGCCTCCTTTACGGCGTTTAAATCCTTGAGGATTTCGTGACTGCATTCCCTTAACTCAACTAATAAATGGGTACCTAAAGCATGCAATCCACAACCCCCCTTCGATCCAGACTCAAGGGGTTAAAAACCCCTGACAAGACTGTAAGGATATAGCAAAGGCCCTCTTTTTGTCAAGTGAAAAATGCCGCACAACACCCGTCCGGCGGCCCTTTTCACCTCCCCTCAACCTCACCCTTACCGCCTGAGTGAGCCCTCAGCAGGGCCTCCCTGATCTCGTCGCGGTCTATCCTGCCCCAGAGGACCCCGCCGCCCGGGAGCTCGATCACGGGGATCATCTCGGCGTATCTCCGCCGGGCCTCCCTGTCGTCGCTGATATCGATCCTGTTGACCGTCAGGCCGTACTCCCCGGCGATCTCCTCGAGCATCTCCTCCGCCGTCCTGCAGAGGGGACACCCCTCCTTCGTGTAGAAGAAAACCCTCATTCTCTATTATACCTCATGCCTCCCCTGAGAAAGGACGAGGCTGAACAAAGAATCCTCCCGATCCGGTATAATTTAGTAGGCTGAGAGGGCGTGTCACGTATGGGAGCCTGGAAACCAGAGGGCCTTGACTTTCCGGTCCCGGCAAGGCCCGAAAGGGGGTTTTATGTACGCTGATGTAGAGATCTACGAGGGGGGACAGATGGTGAGGAAGGAGAGGATGAGGCTCAAGATGGTGAAGGAGCTCGGAGAGGCGATCATCTATGAGAACGAGCATGGAAGGCCGGTCGTGTACTTCAAGGACAAGGACAGGTACATCCTGATCTCCTACGAGATGGCCTGAACAGCGGGAGGGGGATGCTCACAGGCTCCGTCAGGGAGATATTCCGAACCAACCTCGGTGTGAAGAGGGACGAGAGGGTGCTCGTCTTCACCGACAGGCCGACCGGCAGGGATGAGCTCCCGGAGGAGGAGCTCCAGCGATGGATGGGGCTGAGGGATATCGCCATGCTTGTCGTCGAGACCGGAAGGGGGTTCACCGACAACTGCATCTACTACTCCTTCCCCTCAAGGGGCGGGCACGGCGTCGAGCCCCCTGAAGGGCTCTGGAAGGCGGCCTTCGGCGGCAGGACCGTCGAGGCCCTGAAGGAGAGGAGGCTCCTGAGGAGGATCATCCAGAAGAAGGCCTCTCCGGAGATGCTCGAGGCCGCCGAGGAGGTGATCCTCTGCTACAGGAAGGACGCTGTGGACGTCGTGATCGCCCTTTCGAACTACTCCACGAGCCACACGAGGTTCAGGGACTTCCTCACCCGCCTCTGCGGGACCAGGTATGCCAGCATGCCCCTCTTCGATGTGGGGATGCTGGAGGGTGCGATGGATGTGGACTGGAAGGCCCTCGAGAGGAGGACGAAGGCGATCGCAAGGGTCGTCAACAGGGCGACGGAGGTGACCGTCACGGCCCCGAACGGCACGGATCTCCGACTCTCGAAGAGGGGCAGAAGGGCCCATGCCGATACGGGGAACCTGAGGAGGCCCGGCTCCTTCGGGAACCTCCCCGCAGGAGAGGTCTTCTTCGCACCCCTGGAGGGGACCGCGGAGGGAAGGCTCGTCCTGGAGTGGGCGCCGACGAGGAGGCTCTCCTCCGCCGTCACGCTCTGGATAAGGGAGGGCTGTGTCGAGGAGGTCGAGGGTGAGGACGATTTCGTCCTGACGTTGAAGGAGCAGCTCGGCCGGAGGAGGGAGAATGCAAACATAGCCGAGGTCGGCATAGGGACCAACGACAGGGCCAGAAGGCCGGATAACATACTGGAGTCGGAGAAGATCCTCGGCACCGTCCACGTCGCCCTCGGGGACAACAGCTCCTTCGGTGGAAAGGTGAAGACCCCCTTCCACCAGGACTTCGTGATCTTCCATCCCACGGTGGTGCTCGGGCTCAGGGACTCCCGGCGGGTGACGCTCCTTGAGGACGGCAGGCTCCTCCAGGCCGGCCCCTAACAGACCCTCCCCTCGGGGACGATGCCGTCGAGCCGGCCAGCGAGGGTCTCTATCTCCCTCATGAACTCACCGAAGAGGCTGATGAGCTCCCGCTTCCGGAACCTCGCCCTGCCCGTCCTGATGTCCCATATGGCGAAGAAGGGCCTCTCGTCAAGCCCCGTCTCCTTACAGAACTCCCTGAAGAGGACCCCCTCGACGGCACACTCCCTGTTCAACAGCCTCATGATGTTCCTGAAGAGGGGGATGAAGGCCATGAGGCAGGAGATCAGGAAATGCTCCAGATCCGCCTTCCTGTCGAGGGAATGGATGAACTCCTCGCGCATCCTTATGAGGTTCCTCTTGATCTGCTGCTCTATCTCGGCTCTGAGGTCCTCGATCCTCACCTCGATCTCCCTGAGCGGGTCCTCACCGTGGAGGACTATGTACGACTCCTTGAGGGAGAGGAACTCGATGGGGAATATGTCCAGCGAGGTCCTTATCAGCTCAGGGGTGAAGAAGAGGGGGGTCGAGATCTCCGGAAACCTCCTTGCAGCCTTTGCATAGGCAGCGAGGAAGTCCGCCTCTATCTTCCTGAGGACGATCATGACGTTGATCGCCGAGGTCTTGGGGTCGAAGCCCTCCCTGGCGGCGTTTCCATAGAGGACGACGGAGACGAGGTCCTCGCCCGCCAGCTCCTTCACCGTCCCGGTGAACCTCGATATCCTCTCCCTGGTCCTCCTCTCAAGGTGCGAAAGACCCTCGGCCTCCATCGCCTGCCTCCTGAACCGTGAAGGCATCGCCTGCACCGGACGTCGTTGAAGGGTGTACGCCGTGCGACACAGCTCCCCGTCGCCGTCACGACGGCGTCCTCCCGGAAGAAGCCCGGCTTGCCGCAGCCTTCTACATTACTATATAATATCACATCGGCTCGTGAAGCGAGCGGCTGTTGCTCCTCTTTGCACGGGGAGAGGGGAAGGCGGGAGGAGGGGGTGAACCCTGCTCCACGGGGAAGTCATGATAAGGTTCAACAACGTCACCAAGATCTACGACAACATAACGGCCCTGAGAAACGTCTCTTTCCAGATAAACAAGGGAGAGTTCACCTTCGTGACCGGTCCCAGCGGCGCCGGCAAGTCCACCCTGCTCAGGCTCATCTACCTCGCCGAGAAACCCGACGAGGGGAGCATCGGCATAGCCCGGTGGGACACGGAGACGCTGAAGGAGGCCTCCATCCCCTACCTCAGGAGGAACATCGGCATAGTCTTCCAGGACTTCAAGCTCCTCGGCAACCGCACGGTCTACGACAACATCGCCATTGCACTCAGGATCAGGGGATACAACGAAAAGGAGATCAAGGAGAGGGTACACGATGCACTGAAGATGGTGAACCTGAGGCACAAGGTGGGCAACTTCCCCGTCGCCCTCTCCGGCGGTGAGCAGCAGAGGGTCACCATCGCCCGTGCGATAGTCGGCGAGCCGACGGTGCTGCTTGCGGACGAACCGACGGGCAACCTCGACCCTGACAACGCAGCTGGTATAATGAATATACTGAGGGAGATCAATGCAAAGGGGACGACCATCGTCGTGGCCACCCATAACAGGGAGCTCTTCAGAAACACGGGACTGAGGGTCTTCAGGCTTGACAACGGCAACCTCGTGGCCGAGGAGAAGGGTTAGATGTATCCCGTCAGACTCGCCGTAAAGAGCCTCTGGTTCGACAGGTGGATCAACATCCTGACGGTGCTCACCATAGGGACGGGGCTCTTCATACTCGGGATGATCATGCTCATCCTCTTCAATATCGAGGGCGTGACGCGGAGGCTCCCCGAGCGGTTCTCCATCACCGTCTTCCTCTCCGACGACCTGAGCGACAGCGCGGGCAAGAGGCTGACATCGAGGATCGAGAGGGAGCCCGTGGTCAAGAAGGCCATATACATATCCAGGGAGGAGGCCCTCGAGGAGCTGAGGACCTCGCTGAAGGACGCGGCCTACATACTTGAGGGTCTTAATGAAAACCCGCTCTTCCCGTCGATCGAGATCAGGCTCAACCGGGACAGGTTCGACGCCGGGAGGGTGGGCAGACTCATCGAAGAGATCAGGGGGATCAAGGGTGTCGAGGACGTGGTCTACGGCGAAGACCTCCTCGGTGCAATACACAACCTCAGCCGGGGCTTCAAGACCGTAAGCGGCGGACTGGTCGTCCTCTTCTCCGTGGCGATCGTCTTCGTATGTTACAGCACCGTGAAGATACTCTTTTACAGACGTAAGGAGGAGATCGAGATCTTCAAGCTCCTGGGTGCGACGAAGGGCTTCATTCGCCTGCCCTTCCTGATCGAGGGCTCTATACTCGGGCTGCTCAGCGGCATCCTGGGCGGCGTCGGCATATTCGCCCTCTACAGGGCCGTCAGCGGACTGGCAGCTTCCGAACTCCCCTTCCTCGGCTTCATGTACTTCCCCGTCGAGATAATCCTCTTCCTTCCCGCCGGAGGCCTGATCCTCGGCGTCATAGGATCGAGCATCGCCATGGGAAGACTGAGATACTGATGAAGAGGGACGATTGAGGAGATGGCCGGGATGACCAGGATAGGGTCGATCGCACTGGTATGCTCCCTTCTGCTTTCACCGGGGCCCTCCCTGGCTGCAAAGGACTACAAGTCCCAGTACGAGAAGATAAAGAAAGAGATCAGGAGGAAGAAGAAGGCCCTCGAGAAGGTGAAGAAGAGGGAGAGGTCGGTGCTGGAAGAGATCGAAGGCCTGAACAAGGAACTGTATGCCATAAAGCGGGAGCTGAGGGGCCAGAAGAAGAAGATGAACCGCACCAGGAAGGAGATAGCCGCCGTAAACAGGGAGATGAAGGGGATCTCCAGGAGGCTCGACAGACAGAGGGTATGGCTCGAGAGGAAGGTGAGGGCGATGCAGAAGTACGGGTTTTCATCCTTCCTCGTCCTCAGCGGCCGGACCGATGAGCCCGCCGCCTCGACGGCCGTGATGCCCGCAACGTCGCTCATCCTGCTGATGACCTCAGGTGATATACCCCGGGTGGTGAGGGGCTGGCGTTACCTGAAGAGGCTTGCCGAATACGAATACAGCCTCCTGAAGGACTACTCCAGGAATCTGGAGGGCCTGAAGGAGAGACAGGAGAGGCTCTCGGGCCTCCTCGCCCGGCTTAAGGCCGAGAAGGAGGAGCTGCTGAAGAAGGAGGGCGCCCTGAGGGAGAAGAAGAGGCAGAAGAGGGAGCTCCTCGCCTCTGTGCGGAAGGAGAAGGACCTGTTCAGGAAGATGCTCGCTGAGTTGAAGGCCTCCTCCGAAAGGCTCAGGAAGATGATCGAGGAATCCGAGAAGACGAAGTACCTCCAGAAGGGCTTCTCCAGGATGAAGAGGAAGCTCTCCTGGCCGGTGAAGGGTGTGATCGCCCTCCCCTATGGAAGCTACCGCGATCCCGAGTTCAAGACCCCTGTCTTCAGAAACGGCATACATATAAAGTCCGAAGAGGGGGGGATCGTCACCGCTGTCTACTCGGGCAAGGTGGTCTTCGCCGATTGGTTCAAGGGCTACGGCAAGGTCGTGATAATAAACCACGGAGAAGGCTACCACACGGTCTATGCAAACCTGAGCGAGATTTTTTTGAACAAAGGGGATATAATAAATAGAGGCGACGCCATCGGAAAGGTCGGAGACTCGGGCACGCTGAACGCCCCGGGTCTGTACTTCGAGGTCCGATACAAGGGCAGGCCGCTGAACCCCCTTCACTGGTTAAGGAGCAGGAAGAGAGGGAAAGGTTGAGACGGAGGTATGGGTAGATGAACAGAAGGAGACTCTTGCTGATCGGATGGATCGTGCTGGGTTGTCTGGTGCTGGCTGGTCTCCTGACCAGTCAGATCTCCATGAACAGCGCCATCGCCGACTCCGAGGGCTACCAGGAGCTTAAGCTCTTCACAGAGGTGCTGAGCATCGTAAAGAGGAACTACGTCGAGGAGGTGGAGACGAAGGACCTCGTCTACGGCGCCATAAGGGGGATGTTGAGGTCCCTCGATCCACACTCGGGGTTCATGCCCCCCGAGGCCTTCAAGGAGATGCAGATCGATACGAAGGGGGAGTTCGGAGGCCTCGGCATCCAGATAGGGATAAAGGGAGGGGTGCTGACCGTCATCGCCCCTATCGAGGACACGCCTGCCTGGAGGGCCGGTATAAAGGCCGGCGACAAGATCATAAAGGTGGAGGATGAACCGACAAAGGACATGACCCTCCTGGAGGCGGTGAACAAGATGAGGGGGCCGAAGGGGACGAAGGTGACCATAACGATAATGAGGGAGGGCTGGAAGAGACCGAAGGACTTCACCATCACCAGGGACATAATCAAGGTGAAGAGCGTGAAGTACAAGGTTATGGACGACGGCATCGGCTACGTAAAGATAAGCCAGTTCCAGGAGAGGACCGCGTCGGAGCTCGAGAAGGCCCTGAAGGAGCTGAAGGAAGAGGGCATGGATTCCCTGATCCTCGACCTGAGGAACAACCCCGGAGGGCTGCTGACGGCTGCAGTGGATGTGGCCGAGCAGTTCCTGCCGCCGAACAGGCTCGTCGTCTACATAAAGGGGAGGTCCGGTGAGAGATCGGAGTACCTCACCCGGGGCAGTCGTCCCTATTACGACGACCTCCCGATGGTCGTACTGATCAACCACGGAAGCGCATCCGCATCGGAGATCGTCGCAGGTGCGATGAAGGACTGGGGCAGGGCGGTGCTGCTCGGGGTGAAGACCTTCGGCAAGGGTTCTGTACAGAGCGTCGTCCCCCTGAGCGACGGCTCAGGGCTGAGGCTAACGACCGCGAAGTACTACACACCGAAGGGGATCTCCATACAGAACACGGGGATCGACCCGGACATCGAGGCGAAGCTCGTGGCAAAGGATGAAAATGCACACGCCGTGATCAGGGAGAAGGACCTCAAGAACCACCTCCCCAACGAGCAGAAACCGGAAGAGAAGGAGGAAGGTGAGGGCAGGGAGGTCGTACCCCTGAAGGTGGACGAGGAGGAGGACACCCAGCTGCAGAGGGCCGTAGAACTGCTGAAGGGGTTGAAGGTATTCAGGGAGAAGCCCCGGGCAGGCAACTGAATGTCGAGGATCATATTCGATATAGAGACCGCAGGTGTCGACTTCGACACCCTGGACGATGCACAGCGGCAGTACCTGCTCAGGAACGCGGAGACGGAAGAAGAGGTCGAGGACGTGAAAGGCAGCCTCGGGCTCCATCCCCTCACCGGAGAGATAGTGGCCATAGGTCTCCTGAACCCGGACACCCTGAAGGGGGCCGTCTATTTCCAGGCACCGGGCGAGTCCCTGCCACCCTTTGAAGAAGGTGGCATAAGGTATGAGACGGGTACGGAGAGGGAGATCCTCGAGAGGTTCTGGAAGGACGTCAAGGGGTACGATCACTTCGTGACCTTCAACGGGAGGACCTTCGACTGCCCGTTCATCATGATACGTTCAGCCATAAACAGACTGAGACCCTCGAGGGAGCTGATGCCGAACAGATACAACGGCCCTCACATAGACCTCCTTGATCAGCTCACCTTCTACGGCGCAACGCGGAGGAGGTTCAGCCTTGACATGTGGTGCAGGGCCTTCGGCATCAAGAGCTCGAAGGAAGAGGGCGTTACGGGGAAGGACGTAAAGAGGCTGTTCACGGAAGGTCGGTACAGGGATATAGCCCGGTACTGCGCCAGGGACCTGATCGCGACGAGGGAGCTCCTCCTCCGGTGGGAGAGGTACGTGAAGTTCAGACCCGGCCATTGAGGGTCACCCCCCGGCCCTCCTGAACAACGACAGCCACTCCGGTGGTCTTCCCCCGCCGGTTTACGAGGATGCCGGCTGTATGCCCTCTCTGACCGGGCTGTGTAAAATATAATAATTCCACAGTCGTAAGCCCCGAGCCCTGCTCGGTGAGCTGCAAGGAGCTTAACAGAGCTCTTACCTGAACCGCTTCATGGATAGACTCTTGATATCAGGTGGCAGGAAGCTCCGCGGCGTCGTCAGGCTCTCCGGGTCGAAGAACGCCGCCCTGCCGACGATGGCGGCGACCCTTCTGAGCCCCGGCAGGCACAGGCTCCGGAGTGTACCCGATCTCCAGGATGTCTACACGATGGGCAGGCTCCTGGAACACCTCGGTGCAGTGGTCACCCTCACGGACTCCGCGGCCCTTGTCGAGACCTCCGGGGTGGAGGGGTTCGAGGCCCCCTACGACCTGGTGAGGACGATGCGGGCCTCGGTGCTCGTCCTCGGTCCCCTCCTGGCCAGGTATGGTAGGGCGAGGGTGTCCCTTCCGGGAGGCTGCGCCATCGGTGCAAGGCCCATCAACCTCCACCTCGCCGGTCTCGAGAGGATGGGAGCGGAGATCACCCTCGACAGGGGTTACGTCGACGCCAGGGCCGGGAGGCTGAGGGGTGCGGTGATCTACTTCGACGTCCCGACGGTCACCGGCACGGAGAACCTCATGATGGCGGCGACCCTTGCAAGGGGCACGACCAGGCTGGAGAACGCCGCAAGGGAGCCGGAAGTGGTGGACCTTGCAGGGGCGCTATCCCGTGCAGGTGCACGGATCGAGGGAGCAGGCGGGAGCGTGATCGAGATCGAGGGTGTCGATGAGCTGGCCCCCCTGGATCACACCGTCATCCCTGACAGGATAGAGGCCGGCACGTTCATGGCTGCAGTGGGGATAACGGGCGGTGAGGTGCTGATCGAGGGTGCAGAGCCGGGACACCTTGACGCGGTGATCGCCAAACTCGGTGAGGCGGGCATCGCCTTCCAGGCCGCCGACGGCGGCCTGAGGGTGACGGGGCCTGAGAGGCCCCGGGCCTGCAACCTCAAGACCATGCCCTATCCCGGGTTCCCCACGGACATGCAGGCGCAGTTCATGGCCCTGATGAGCATCGCCGAGGGCACGAGCGTGATAAGGGAGACCATTTTCGAGAACAGGTTCATGCACGTGGCCGAGCTGAAGAGGATGGGTGCGGAGATCAGCATCGACGGCTCCGTCGCCACCGTCAAGGGCGTAAGGTCCCTCTCGGCAGCCCCCCTCATGGCGACGGACCTCAGGGCAAGCGCCTCCCTGATCATCGCCGCCCTCTCGGTGAGGGGCGAGACGACCATAGACAGGATCTATCATCTCGACAGGGGTTACGAACGGATCGACGAGAAGCTGAGGTCCCTCGGAGCCTGGGTCGAGAGGATCGAACCTGATTCGGGACGGTCAGGCCCCTTCCTCGTCCAGCGGGTCGGGGATGAAGGCCGGGGGCATCTCTGAAAAAGGAGTGTGAGCCATGTCGACAAAGAACCAGGGTCTGCAGGACGGTTTCCTGAACCAGTTGAGGAAGGAGAAGACGCCCGTTGTGGTCTACCTCACCAATGGTGTGAGGTTGAAGGGCGTCATCAAGGGCTTCGACAGCTTCATCGTTCTGCTGAAGGAGTCCTCGGTCCAGATGATCTACAAACACGCCATCTCCACAATCATCCCCGAGGGCGGTTTCAGCTATCAGGAACCGAAGACCGAGGAGGACCGCAGGCCCTGAGGGCCCCTCGCATGAAGGAACGGAGAAACCCCGTACCGACCGTCGATCTGATCATCGAGTGCAACGGCGGGGTTGTGCTGATAAGGAGGAAGAACCCGCCGCACGGATGGGCGTTGCCGGGCGGCTTCGTCGATTATGGGGAGAGCCTCGAGGAGGCAGCCAGAAGGGAGGCAAAGGAGGAGACCGGGCTCGACGTCGAGCTGGTGAGGCAGTTCCATACCTACTCCGAGCCGGGAAGGGACCCGAGGCTCCACACCATCACCACCGTGTACGTGGCCAGGGCCGCCGGAGAGCCGAGGGCCGGTGACGATGCAGTCGATGCGGCGGTGTTCGGGAAAGACGACCTTCCCGGTGATATCGCCTTCGATCACAGGGAGATACTGATGGATTACTTCGGGAAGAGATACTGACGGGAGGTGGAAAGATGCTGCACTTTATGCGGAAACACGCCAAGTTCTTCTATGTATTCTTCTTCATCGTGATCGTCTCCTTCGTCTTCTTCTACGTGGGTCCGGTGGACAGGAACACGGCCCCTGTGCTGGCGGAGGTCGGCGGCGAGCGGATACTGCTTGACGAGTACTGGCGGACCTACGACAGGCTGAAACGGTTCTACAGGGAGAGGTACAGGGAGAAGTTCGACGAGGAGATGGAGGAGAAGCTGGGGTTGAAGCAGAGGGCCCTCGAGACCCTCCTCGAGGAGAGGATGCTCCTGAGGAAGGCGGAGGAGCTGGGGCTGAGGGTGACGGACAGGGAACTCCAGGACAACATCATGAACGACCCGACGTTCATGAGGGACGGTGTCTTCAGGAGGGAGATATACCTGAGGACCCTTGAGCTGAACAGGCTGACGCCGATGCAGTACGAGTCCCTGGTGAGGCAGAGCCTGCTTTACAGGAAGATGCGTTCCTTGATCGAGGAGTCCGTGGTCCTTACCGCTGACGAGATGCCCCTCTTCAACGACGACACCCAGACCAACAGGCAGTTCTTCGACTCCCTCCGGACGTCACTGCTGGCGGACAAGCGGCAGAAGGTGGTCAGCTCCTATGTAGCGGCCCTCAAGGGGTCCATGGACGTAAAGGTGAATATGGAACTGATCCCATGAGGTCAAGGGTCAGGGTGAAGATCTGCGGGATCACCAGGAAGGATGACGCCCTCAGGGCGGTTGAGTACGGTGCCGACGCCCTCGGTTTCGTCTTCTACAGCCGGAGCCCGAGGTCGCTTCAGCCGGAGGCGGCGGGTGAGATCATCGCCGAGCTGCCGCCCTTCGTGACCACCGTCGGGGTCTTCGTCAACGAAGAGCCCTCCAGGATCGACGAGATACTCAGGATCACGGGGATCGAGGTCGTTCAGCTCCACGGCGACGAACCACCGGAGAGCTGCTCCTGCTGGCCGAGGGTGATCAAGGCCTTCAGGGTGAGGGAGCTCACCGACCTCGACGCCCTGAGCGGCTACAAGGTCTCCGCTTACCTGCTGGACACCTACTCACCGGAATCCTACGGCGGCACGGGCCAGCTCTTCAACTGGGACATCGCACTTG
>WGEZ01000005.1 GCA_015492515.1 Nitrospirota bacterium | reverse complement strand
GTCCACCCCGATCCCCCCGATCCCGAAGACGGGGACCCGGGTCTTTTCAACCACCTCCTTCAGCTTCCCTATGCCCGCGGGAGGGCCGTATTTCCTCTTCGACGGAGTCTCGTAGACGGGACCGAAGGTTATGAAGTCCGCCCCTCCGGCCTCGGCCTCCAGGGCCTCTTCGAGGGTGTGGGCGGATGCACCGATGAGCATCCTATCGCCTGCGACCCTCCTGACCGCTCCGGGAGGGATGCTCGTCCTTGCGAGATGCACACCGTCTGCCTCCACGGAGAGGGCGACGTCCAGCCTGTCGTTGATAAAGAGCCTCGCCCTGTACCGGCTGGTGAGGGCCCTCAATTCATAGGCCGTCTCGAGGAGCTCCCTCACCGGGAGGTCCTTCTCCCTCAACTGGAGGGCCCTCACCCCGCCTCTGAGTGCGTCCTCGATCCCCTCGTAGAAGGGCGCCTTCATCTGCCTCCTGTCTGTAACGAGGTAGAGCCTGAAGTCGACCATGGCCCGGTGTCTGCCAGGGTCGCCGGCTTCGAGGTTGACCGGCTTTTCTTCAAGACGTTCGATCTTCATCGCCTCCCGCATCCCCGTTTAAAGCATCCCCTCCATCGGGCTGCTTGCAGTGGCGTAGAGCTTCCTGGGGATCCTGCCCGCCCTGTATGCGAGCCTCCCTGCGATCACTGCATGCCTCATCGCCCTGGCCATCGAGACGGGATCGCCGGCACCGGCGATCCCCGTGTTTATCAGGACAGCGTCACAGCCGAGCTCCATCGCGATCGTTGCATCCGATGCAGTGCCCACACCGGCATCGACTATCACCGGGACATCCACCGTCTCAAGGATTATCTTTATGTTGTAGGGGTTCCGTATGCCCAGGCCGGAGCCGATGGGTGCGCCGAGGGGCATCACCGCCGCTGCCCCCGCATCGACAAGCCTCCTGGCGGTGACGGGGTCGTCGTTGGTGTAGGGGAGGACGACGAACCCCTCCCTGGCGAGGACCTCCGTGGCCTCAAGGAGGCCGCAGACGTCGGGGAAGAGGGTCTTCTCGTCTCCGATGACCTCGAGCTTCACCAGGTCTGATATCCCCGCCTCCCTTGCAAGGCGTGCATACCTGAGGGCGTCCTCCACGGTGTAGCAGCCTGCGGTGTTCGGCAGGATCTTGTACCTCTTCGGATCGAGATAGTCGAGGAGGTTCGGAGAGTTTCTGTCGAGGATATTCACCCTCCTGACCGCCACGGTCACCACGTCGGTGCCCGACGCTTCAACCGCCTTTGCGGTCTCCTCGAAGTCCCTGTACTTGCCGGTGCCGACCCAGAGCCTCGAGGTGAACTCTATCCCCTGAATAACGAGTCTGTCTTCCATGAAACACTCCCTTCGTCTCGTTTTTTATGGTATCAACGCCCTGATCCACCGGTCACCTGGTGACCCCCCTCCCACAAAGTTCACGACCTCCACCACGTCGCCTTCCTTCAGGGTGAACCTCCCGTAGTCAGCCTTCCTGACTATCGCGAGGTTCACCTCCACAGCGACCCTTCCCGGCTCGATACCGAGCTCGCTGAGGAGCTCCTCGATGCTCTCGGCCCCACTGGTGGTATACTCCTCTCCGTTCAGGCGTATCTTCATCTCAGCCACGGCCCTCTGTCGGAAGGGACAAAAAAACCGTATCCCCGGATGGAATACGGCCTTCCATCCCGTTCCCTACGCCGGCATTACCCGGATCAGGTTCAAGGGGTCCCCTGCACGGTCTGCAGGGTTCTCAGGCCTCCGCCTCCCCCAGGGATATAACAGCTATGGAAAATATAACTATAGTTTAGTTAACATAGATGGAAATTGTCAAATGAAGGAGGATGCTGTATGGCGAGCAAGGAGCTGATCGATTCACTCAACGAGGCCCTGGCGAGGGAGCTGCAGGTCTGCATCCAGTACATGTGGCAACACGTGATGGTGAAGGGCCCCTATGCCGACGAGTTCAGCAACGCCTTCCGGAGGATCGCCCTGCAGGAGATGATCCATGCGGAGCTGATCGGAGAGAGGGTCGACTACCTCGGCGGTATCCCTGCAACGGTGCCTGCCGAGATCACCATCGGCGGCGACGCCACCCAGATGCTCCAGGTGGACAGGAAGGCGGAGGAGGAGGCGATCGAGATGTACAGGAGGATAATCGAGATGGCCGAGGCGGAGAAGGACTATACGACGAAGAGGCTCTTCGAGCAGATCCTGGCCGATGAGGAGGACCACCACAACACCTTCAGGACCCTCCTCGGTGAGTAGCCCCATTCTCTCCCTCAGGAGGGCTGCGGAAGGCGGGGGCTCATGAAGAAGAACCTGCGGAAGATCAGACTCTTCAGGGACCTGGAGGATCATGAGCTGAAGGAGATAGAGCCCTATCTGAGGCCTGCTTCATACTCGAAGAAAGAGGTCATCTTCAACGAGGGTGATCCCCCGGATCACCTCTATATAGTCACCAGGGGGAAGGTCAAGATAACCAAGCTCTCTCAGGACGGGAAAGAGATAATCCTGGAGATCATCCCTCCCGACGCCTTCTTCGGAGGCGTGGCAGTGATCAGGGGGTTCCCCTATCCTGCAAACGCCGTGGCCATGGAGGATACGGAGGTGTTGAAGATATCGAGGAACAACCTGTTGCGGGTGCTCGACAGGTTTCCCGCCCTGATGTACTGCATGGCCATGGAGCTCGGCGAGAGGATGAGGGGTTCCCACGAGACACTCAAGAACATCGCCCTCGAGCGTGTCGAGTCGAGGATAGCCTCGCTGCTTCTGAAGCTTGCCGACAAGATGGGTACCGACACGGGGGAGGGCATACTCGTGGATATGAGGCTCACGAAGCAGGACATCGCCGAGATGGTCGGCACCACCGTGGAGACGGCCATCAGGACGATGAGCAAGTTCAAGAAGGCGGGCCTCATCAGGGAGAAGGACGGGCGGGTGGTGATAACCGACCCAAAGGGGCTCGGCGCCCTCGGGGCTTAAGACTCCGACCTGGAAAGCAGCACCGTGGACATGTTGTAAAGAAACAGCACTATGGAGAGCACCTCCAGGAGACCGGACAGCGCCGTAAGCAGCCCGTAGGCCTTCACCTCCGGGTAATACGTCTCAAGGGCGTAGAAGGTCACCAGCCCGATGAGGCCGATGTTGGCCAGCCAGAACTGAGCCTCGCAGAGCCCCTTGTTCTTTATCAACCTCCCGGCGAACCTCGGCAGTATATGGTATCCCACACCGTAGATCATCATCGATACCCAGCCGAGCACCATCAGGTGGGAGTGGACGAACTTGAGGGTGAGAAGGTTAGGGTGGGCGATCATCGCCACCCCGAGCAGCGAGGCGAGGGTGAGGTAGATGATGCTCATGATTATGAAGTTTTTGACATACCTGTCCATCTGATCACCTCCTTGTTTAAGTCTATACGACCCGGAGGAGGTTTTCCTATGATTCACATCATAAGGCCCTGTGGTGAATTTTACCTTGACATCCCCTCTTACCATATGAGAAGATTTAAGCAGTATCGGGACTGAGGGATCACTAAAGCAAGAAAGGGGGAAGGACTGATGAGGCGTTTTATCATTCTCATACTGTCCATGCTGCTCACCGCTTCTCTGGGCGGCTGCTATATCTACACGGACGAACCACCTCCTCCGCCTGCGGTCATCGTGGTTCCCGAGGACGAGCCTCCTCCTCCGCCACCGCCGCCTCCGCCTCCACCGCCGGGGGCAGTGGGTCCTCCGAGATGATCATCGCCGTCCTGAGCGGTGCCTGAAAGGAGGCGCAGACGGTGCATTGCCTGACGTCATCAGGGCTTTCCAGAGGGGTTCTGACCGCGACCATGCTCTCTCTGTTGCTTCTCGCCCCAGTCGAGGGCTCCGCCGTCACCGTCGAGGGTGTAGGGTACCCTCCCATCAGGACCGAGAACAGGGCGCAGGCCCGGCTCATGGCCAGGCGGGCCGCGATACTGGACGCCTACAGAAAGGTCCTGAAGATCGAGAGCGGAGGTGGCCTCTCAGAGGAGTTCTACAGGGGGCTGGCAGGGTTTGTGAGGGGTGCGAGGGTCGTCAGGGAGGAGTACCTCTCCGACGGAGGCGTGATCGTCACCCTGGAGGTGGGATCAGGAGAGGTCTCAGGCAGAACAACGTCCGGACCGGGAACGGAGACGGGCAAGCCCGAGAGGGTCACCGTTGAGGAGTGGTACAGGGTGATAGAGAAGGTCGTGGTCTACACTGATAAAAGGGAGGTTGAGCCATGAAGCATTGCAGGTTGATGACAGGAGGGTTGATCGTACTGACCGTGCTGGTCGCCGCCCTTGCCCTCCTGCCCCCGGAGCCGTACGCCTTCAGCGAGGCACAGAAGAAGCTGATGGCAAGGAGGGCGGCCAAGGCCGATGCATTGAGGAACCTGGCGGAGACGATCTACGGTGTGAGGATCGACTCCGAGACCACGGTGAGGGATTTCGTGACGAAATCGGACGTGATCAGGACCCGGCTCGACACCCTTATCCAGGGGGCGAAGGAGGTGGACTACATCGAGCATCCCGACGGCACTGCAGAGGTTACGGTGGAGATAACGGTCGGTCCGGTGGAGGACATCCTGGGCAGGAGGCTCTACTACGATTACGAGACCTTCAGGGCCACGGGTTATGGTGCGCCGCCGGGGGGCTCCCCTTCGACAACGACGACCGCTCCTGCATACGGCGATGTCCTGAAGGCTACAGGGTACGGCGTTGAGCCGGACGATCCGAACATGAGTCTCGCCGAGCGGGCGCTGATGGCCAGGAGGGCGGCCAAGCTCGACGCCCTCAGGAACCTCACCGAGCAGGTCTACGGCGTGAGGATAACGAGTGATTCATACGTGAGGGACTTCGTGACCAGGTCCGACGAGATAAGGGCGAGGGTGAGCACATACATCCAGGGCGCACGGGTGGTCTCGGAACGGCGGATGCCCGACGGCAGCTACGAGTCCGTGGTCGAGATCGATACGGCGCCGCTGAGGACCATCCTCGGTGTGAGGTGACGCGGGAATGCAGGGAGGCAGCTCATCGCCGGACCTGTAGGATATCATCATAATTCAGAAGGAGGACCAGGATGGACAGGAAAGTGACGGCTGTAATTGTGCTGTTTGCACTGGCGCTTGCCGGATGTTACGTCGTTCCCGCCAAGGAGGCCACTCCGAGGTACGAATGGACCCCGATCACCCTGAGGGCGACCGGGGCCGGGGTGCCGCCGCCGAGGGCCGTCAACCCGGCGCAGGCGAGGCTGATGGCCAGGAGGGCGGCCAAGCTCGACGCCCTCAGGAATCTCCTCGAACAGGCCTACGGCGTGAACATCACCTCGAGGTCGAGCGTGAGGGACTTCGTGCTCCAGAGCGACTCCATCAGGGCAAGGGTGGATGCATACATCAAGGGCGCGAGGATAGTGGACGTGAGGTATCTCCAGGACGGAAGCGTAGAGGTCGAGATGGAGGTGGTCCTGGGGTATGATTTCAGGCGCATATTTCCATAGATACTCCGGACCTGACGATGAGCGGTGGCGGGCTCGAGACGGCGCCACTCCGACGCTCCCGGTTGATCCCGGGGATCGCTCGAGGCGGCGGCGTTTCGTCTCTCAGCTCATCAAGATGGGTTCGGGGATAAAGGAGGAGAAGTCCAGGTGAGCCATGGTATCCGTTACTTTGCCGTTGTGGTGATGGTCCTGGTGACGGTCCCCTTCGTCTCCATCTCAGACCTCTGGGCCGGTGAGGTGGTGCTCGCCGAGGGTGCAGCCGCTATCTACGGAGGCAACACAGCTGCAGCCCGCGACAAGGCCATCGACGACGCCCTGAGGAAGGCCGTCGAGCAGACCGTGGGGACCCTCGTCTCCTCGGACACGATGAGCGAGAACTACAAGGTTATACACGACAGGATACTCGCTCAGACCGCGGGGTATGTCGAGCGCTACAGGGTCTTGTCCGAGGGCGTAGAGGGGGCCCTCTTCAGGGTGAGGATAGAGGCCGAGATCGGGAGGGCCAACCTGATGAACGACCTGAAGGCCCTCGGACTCCTCCACGTCCTCAAGGAGAAGCCGAAGGTGATGGTGCTCATCGAGGAGAAGGTCGGAGGGCTTTACGGCACCACTGCATGGGAGAACGTCGGTCAGGCCGAGTCTACGATAATGGAGAAGCTCCTGAACGCCGGCTTCAACGTCGTCGATCCCCGGACGGTGAGGGCCAATATCACAAGGGACAAGGCCCTCAGGATGCTCGAAGGCGACAGCAGGGCCGCTGCGGCAGAGGGGTTGAAGTACGGTGCACAGATCGTGATCACGGGCAGGGCGTTCTCCAAGAACGCCGGCGGAAGGCTCTACGGCACAAGGATGCAGTCCATACAGGCGACGCTCCAGGCGAGGGTGGTGAGGACCGATACGGGCAGGGTCATCTCCTCAAGGAGCGCGACGGGTACGAAGGCCCACATCGATGAGCTGCAGGGAGGCGCCCTTGCGATCAAGGAGGCGAGTGAGAACCTCGCAGAGGAGCTGATACAGGACATAATCAGGCAGTGGCGGGGCGAGGTGTACGGCCGCTCCCAGGAGATAACACTGATGATAAGCGGCCTCGCCTCCTACAGACACCTCTCGGCAATAAAGAGGTTTCTGGAGAAGGAGACCCAGGGCGTCAGGGCGGTGCACCAGAGGAGCTACACAGGTGGGGTGGCCGAGTTGATGCTGGACTACGGCGGCAGCTCAAGCAATATCGCCGATGAGCTGGCCGCCAGGAGGTTCCCCGGCTTCAGGCTGGAACCGACCAATGTGACGCCGAACAGGGTGGATGTAAGGGTGGTGCCGGAGAGATGAAGAACGATGCGGTGATGAAGATACTTCTTCCGGGCTTGCTCTTGTTCCTTATGTTTTCATCTCCCCCTTCCCACGGAGGAGAGGTCACGCCGGAGGAGGGATCACCATTTTCGGAAGACATAGGGAAGGCGGATCAGATAGGTGAGGAGTTTCAGCGGCAGGCACCCTGGTCGGAAACGGCGCCCGGAAGCGGTGCTTATCACGCGCCACCGCAGCCGGAGGAGTATCTCTCTCCGCCAGAGCCGGAGGAGCCGGAGCCTCCTGCAGCCCCTCGTCCCTACTGCTACAACCCCTATACAGGGCTCTACGAGTACTGTTATCCCGGCGGATACCTCCACGGCTACTTTCATCCCCGGTACCGCTATGAATACCTTCACTCCGATGAGGATACACGGTACAGATTCGAGCTCGATCTGCCCGGTTTCTATCTCTACTGGGAGAAGGGGGGGCGGTGTCCGCCCGGATACCGTTTCATACCGGAATGGGGATGCTACAGGTATTGATGGTCCGTATATTCAACACCTCCGCAGCGGTCTTACTCCTGGTATTCTCCGGAGCGGCAACGGCTACAGGGAAAGGGGTCGGCAATGTCAAGGGGATGCGAGGCCGTGCAGATCTTCTCAGGGGAGGCCAGGCGGTCGACCTCCGGGAGGACGACCCCGTCTACCGGGCTGACGTGGTCAAGACCTTCGAGGGATCAAGGGTCAAGATACTCTTCATCGATGACTCCCTGGTGATGATCGGGGAGAAGACGGTCTTTGAGGTGGCAGGGCATCTGAAGAAGAAGGGTTCGCTCTTCAGGCTGATGAGCGGTGTGATGAACGTCATCGTCGGCAGGAGAGGGCTCGAGGTCCACACCCCCACAGCGGTGACAGCGGCGAGGGGCACTTCCTTCGTCCTCTGGGTGGAGAAGGGCGTGACAGGGGTGGCCGTTACAGAGGGGCGGGTCCGGTTCAGCAACGTCGAGCCCGGGATCGGCGGTGAGAGGCTCATCCCTGCCGGGAGGACGAGCTACGTCGAGGTCGGTAAGCCGCCCGTCGTCGCCGTCAGGACCCATCCCGACCTGATAAAGAGGTACTATGAGCAGACCCTCGAGCCGGAAGAGAGGTGGGGGCCGGTCATCCTGAGGGCCACGGGCAGCGGAGCCCCGCCGCCGGGGGCGAGGTCTCCTGCACAGGCACGGCTGATGGCCCTCAGGGTGGCGAAGCTCGATGCCCTCAGGGAGCTCCTTGAACAGGCCTACGGTGTCACCATCGCCGCCGGGTCCACGGTCAGGGACTTCGCCCTCGGCGATGACCTCGTAAGGTCGAGGGTGGACGCCTTCATAAAGGGGGCATGGGTTGCCGAGGAGAGGCTGCTGGCCGACGGCACGGTGGAGGTCGATATGGAGATAGCGCTCGGGATCGGGTTCAGGAGGATGCTCCTGGACCTCGACGAATGACCATACCCAGGAGCGACGACCATTGTCAGGGGCCGGTGCGACGGGGCTTCGGTCGATGAGGCATGTCGGTCCCTGGAAATTCAATGAAGATAAAGGAGGAGCCATGTTGAAGAAGGTGTTTCTTTTTCCGGTGATCCTGCTCTTGGTTCTCGGTTTTTCGTCCATCACCTCCTACGGTCAGTTCGGAGAGACGGAAGAGGAGTTCGAGGAGACGAGGGAGGCAGCACCTCCGCCGCCTCCGCCGGCGCCTGTATACCCGCCCTACCACGGGCCGAAGAAAAGGATCGCCGTCACCAAGTTTCTGAACAAGGTGAGGGGCGTCTACGGCAACTGGAACCTCGGTGAGGGGTTTGCCGAGATGCTCACCACGGAACTGATCAAGACGGGCCGCTTCATCGTGGTGGAACGCCAGGCCCTGCAGGATATACTGACCGAGCAGGAGCTGGGGCAGGCGGGGATCGTGAGGAAGGAGACGGCGGCAAAGGTCGGCCGGGTCCTCGGTGCACAGATAATCGTCCGCGGAGTTGTATCAGAGTTCGAGATGAAGGAGTCCGGCGGAGGAGGCGGGATCGGGATCGGCGGTATCACGCTCGGCCTCAGCACATCGAACGCCCATGTTGCGGTGGACATAAGGCTGATCGACTCCACCACGGGCCAGGTGCTCGACTCCCACAATGCGGTGGGTAAGGCCGAGTCCACCGGAGTGGGCGTGGGCATAACGGACGGCGACGTCTCCTTCGGTGCATCAGGCTTCCAGAAGACACCCCTGGGACAGGCGACGAGGCAGGCCATACAGGATGCCGTGAGGTTCATCATAAGCAGGATGGAGAAGGTGCCCTTTACGGCACGGGTGATAAAGTTCAGCGGAGGGAAGGTGTATATAAACGCCGGCTCAAGGATGAACATCAAGCCCGGTGACAGGTTCTACGCCTATTCAAGGGGTGAGGAGCTGATAGACCCTGAGACAGGCCTCAGCCTCGGAGCGGAGGAGACCCTCATCGGCACCGTCGAGGTGAGGGACGTGAAGGAGAAGTTCTCCATCGGCCAGCTCGTCTCGGGAAGGGGACCGCTGAAGAGGGGAGACGTACTGAGGCTCCGGTAGCGGGCTAATCCACCTCCTTGATCGCTGTGACAGAGAGCCCGCGGTCAGGGGAGTAGCTGTATCCGCCGGGTACGGGGAAGAGGCTCGTCTCGTCTATTGTCTCCACCCGCGGGTCGAAGACGGTGAACCCCCACCTGGGGTTGATCGAGGCGCCGATGCCCAGTCCGCAGGCGAGCCTCTGGAACGCCTTCACCTTCTCCGTCCCGGTTCCGTTCACCGTGCAGGAGTCGATGAACACCACCGAGACAGCCGCCAGGAAGAGCAGGACGGCCAGGCTGATCACTCTCTTCGGGTTCATGACAGAGGTGGGGATGTCCTGCCGGGGGTCCTGTCAGGCCTGAGCATCTCCAGCGTCACATCATCGAACCTGACGATCCTGCCGCCGTGTTCTCTCATGTACCGCTCTGCATCCTTGATATCGGAGAAGGGGACAAGGGCCTCCCCCATGGGCAGCATCACGTCCCCGCCGTACACATAGACCGCCTTCGTGGCGTCTATCCAGTGGTCGACGGGGTGCTTCCAGTCGGCCTTGCCCATGTCGTTCACGTAGACGGCCACAATGCCCCCCGGTCTGTCGGGCTGGAGGTAGAAGTTGAACATGTCGAGGGTGCTGCAGAAGGGATCGATCCGTCCGTTGCGGTAATGTATCTGGGCCTTTGCACCGGGGAAGTCCACGATGATCATCCCGCAGACGACGCAGGCATCCTTCCTGGTGAACTCCACAGGGAGAGGCTTTGCCGCCTCTTCCCTGGCGCAGGCCGCCAGCAGCAGGACGGCAACAAGCATCAACACCCCAGGCGTCATGTAGTCGGAGAGTGAGGGAGAGGCCGCCCTGCGGCCTCTCCCTGGATGGACCGGCATGATCAGATACGACTCATGAAGGCCGGCTTCCTCGTCTTCGTGAACGTCACGTCCACCTTGGTGGCCTTGCCGGCCTTCACCTCGATCTCCTTCACCACCTCTTCGAAGCCCTCGTGCCAGAACCTCACCTTGTACTTGCCGGGGAGCAGGTCCTTTATCTCGAAGTTACCGTTGTCGTCCGTGATCGTCACGTAGGGATGCTTCGTGGAGTAGACATAGGCCCTCATCCATGCGTGGGCGTCACACTTGACGTCGATCAGCCCCGAGACCCTGTTCTTCTTCTTTATGATCTGCCCCTTGTGCGGCAGGGCGAGGTTGTAGACCGTCCTCCTTATGCCGCCCTTGAGCATCTTGCCCAGGGAGGTGTTGTGCAGGATGGGGTCGCTGTTCTTCACCACGTACTGCGCCTTGACATAGGCGATCCCTACAAGGGGTTCGAACCTGCACTTGAGATTGTCTATGATGAGGTCCTTCTTTGCAGGGGCCTTACCCTTGGTGACGTTCTCCACGATGACCAGGACGTTCTTCACTCCGTTTGCCGGTGACAGGACGTACATCAGCGCCTGCTGGCTCTCGCCGCAGGTCTCCTTGGTCTTCTTCGCATCCTCGGGTTTTTCCTTGGCGGAGATCTTGATCGGTATCACGGGGTCCTTCACCTTCTTGGTGGACTTGACCGTACCCTTGATGGAACCGCCGTTCTTGACCTCCACCACCTGGTACTTCGCTCTCTTGGCATAGGACGTCACGGGAGTCAACAGAGCAAGGGCGAGCAGGAATAGAAAGACTCTTTTCATCTCCTAACCTCCTTTGAGTTTTTTTATTCAGCTACAAAATGCAGCCGGATACCTTTCGCGCACCGGGATAGTATAACAGTTGGGAGCCCTGGAGTTTAAGCCTCCCGACCGTTCAGTCGTCCAGGATGTTCCTTATGTTCTCCTCCAGCTGGGGATCGTGTATGTAGTGTCCCACCACCTTTCTCACCGTCTTTGAAGAGTCGACGAATACGAGCACGGGGACGTAGTTGATCTTGAAAGCGCTCAGGACGTCGTCCCTGTTGCCCGCGAGCATGAGGAACGTGAAGCCGAGCTCCTCCTTGTAGGCCTTGATCAGCTCCGTATCCTTGGCCATCACGTTGACGCCGATGATCTTCAGCTTCTCCTTGCCGAACTTCGCCTCGGCCCTCTTCAGTTGCCTTATGATCTGCTCGCAGTACCAGCAGGCATTGTGGGTGAAGTAGATTATCGTGGGCCTGTCGATCAATCCGGCGAGGTCGACGTAGTTTCCGGTCTCATCAAGCATGGTGAAGGTGGGGACCGGCATCCCTTCCTTCACACTCACTCCGGCAAAGACCGGGAATGCAAGGAATACGAAGCAGACCACGATTACGCCCGTTACAAGCCTTCTCAATCCATTCATCTCAACCTCCTGAGAGATTCCTTATCATAGCGGCGACCGCCTCTTCGGAGAAGAAGAAGTTGGTCTCTTCCTCGATCTCCCCCTCCTTGTTTATGATCACCACCTTGGGTGTGTACTCGATGTAGTAGCCTTCAGGGATGGTGCTGTCCTCCACCTTCCTTATCTCGACGCCGTAGAAGTCCCAGAGCCTGGAGAGCTCTCCCACGGGGCCGGAGAGGAAGAGCCACCTACCGTCCTTCTCCGGTGTGATGCCGTAGAGGCCGAAGTAATCCTTCCTCCTCTCAGGGGTGTCCATCCCGGGATCGACGGAGACGTGGAGATAGAGGACGTCTCCCGGAGAGTCCAGCCCCTTGTCGAGGCCCTTGAGCCGTCCGGTGATGATGGGACACCTGACGGAGCAGAAGGCGTAGGAGAATGTGAGCACGACCACCTTTCCCCTCAACCCCTTCAGCGTGATCGTCCTTCCATCCCAGTTGTCGAGTTTGAAGTCCGGTGCCTTCCTCCGGTCCGCAGCCGCACCAACGGCGATCAGGAGCAGGAGCACCGTCAGGAGGCACCTATTTCTCAATCCGTACGAGCCCATAGTTGATCACGTTCCTGTAGTTGTGACCGTATATCACCGGTATCCCTCCGGCCTCTATGTAGGTGTAGGCGAAGGTGTTTATTATACCCTTTTGCGGAGGGTTCAGGGTAAGCCCCCTGCCGGTGGAGAACCGCATCCTGTTGGGGACGAGCCTTCCGAAATAGTAATCCCTCAGGTGGGGCCTCCTCTTCGCCTCCGAGAGGTCCACGGGCATCCATCTCCCTTCCCCGATATGGAACCTGGCCCAGCTGCGGGCGTTTATGCAGTCAGCCTCGAACTCTCCCGTCTCCTTTATCTCCGAAGGGTAGGGCAGGGACATCCCCTGCTCCCACCTCACGGGTATGCCCCTGTACATCATCATGGTCCTGAAGAGGGCGTGAAACTCGTCACACCTTCCCAGTCTCTCCTCGAAGGTTATGGTGCTCACCCCCCTGCCGCAGACCTCGTGGATGTAGTTCATTCTGTCGATGATCGCGTCATAGAGCATTCTGCCGATCTTCACGGGGTCGCTCTCGTCACCGACGAGACGATCGACGAACTCGGTGATCCCCTTGTCCCATCGCTCCCACTCCGAGGGCTTGAGGTCCCTGGAGGGGTCCGTGTCGTCCTGGACCACGCCGACGGCCTTCCGCTTGATCCTGAAGCTCATCACGAACCGCTCGCCGCCTTCGACCCGCTCCGTCTCCATGTAGGCCATCCTGTTTCCATAGACGGGGTCTTCGGTGATCCTGTAGGGAAGCCGTGATTCGAGGGAGAGGTCCGTGATCTCCTGCCCGGGGTCGTTCACCGGCAGAGGGATCCATATCCTTATCCCCTTCCTCTTCGGTGGCTTCTGTATCTCCGTGACGTATCTGATCTTCAGCTCGACGGCCTCCACCTCCGAGTCATCCACCGGTTCGGCAAAGGACAGCCTGCCTCCTGCAAGGAGATGGCCGGCGAAGAGGAGGGAACCGGCGATGAACTCCCTTCTGCTTAGATGTATGTTCATTTCTCCTCCTCGCAACTCAACGCCTCTCCCTTCGATTTCGGCTTCACCTCTCCGGAAAGCATCAGCAGGATCATCCTGTGTTCAGGATCGTTCGTCCAGACCTCGACGCTCTTGAACGCCCTGCCGGGCCTCCCCTTCGAGTTGAAGGTGACGTTGATGACTCCCTTTCCTCCGGGTGGAATCTCCGCCGAACTGGCAGAGGCACTCGTACAGGCCCTTCAGGCGGGGATGAGATCGATGATCTTCAGCACTCCGCTGCCGGTGTTTACGAACTCGAAGTCATGGCTCACCACCTTACCCTCCCTGATCTCGCCGAAGTTGAACCTCTTCTCCTTGAGCGAGATGGAGGGCGTGCCGGAGGGCTCCCCTTCAGCGGTCCGGCCCACGGGGAACCGGATATCCAGTTCCTTCACCTCACCGGGCTTGAGGGTTATCCTCTTCTCCTGCATCCCGAAGCCCTCGTGCCAGATCTTCAGCACGTAGTCTCCCGGCGGGATCTCGCTGATCTCGAACCTCCCGTCCCTGCCGGTGACCGCTGCATAGGGGTGGTCGAAGATGAAACGGTATCCCCTTATCCAGGTATGGGTGTTCGACCTCACCTGGATGTATCCGGTCTCGTCCGTGTAGGCGTGGTAGTCCTTGACGGGCTTCCTGATCTGGAGCCCCTTCACAGGGAGTGCAATGTTGTAGATGGTGGCGCCGTCCTTGAGGGGCCTCCTGGAGACCTTCTTCTGATAGGCGAGGCCGAGCTTCAACTGGGTCGTATGGAGGATCTCGTCGTCGTTCCTGAAGAGATACTCCCCGCCGACGAAGCCGATGCCCACATGGGGTTCGGCCCTGCAGCCCTTTATCGTGACCGGTACGGTGCTTTCGGGTATCGCCTTGCCCTTCTTGATGTTGTCTATCCAGACGACGACGTTCTTCACCTTCGAGTCGAAGATGACGTACTTGCGGGCCTTCAGCTCCTTGCCGCAGTAGTCGGCGTTCTTGTCCACGGTGATCACCTCGTCAGGCGGTGCTTCACCACTGAGGCTCACCGTGCCTTTGATGGTCGCACCGTCCTTCACCTCCACAACCTCGTAGCCTCCTGCCGTCCCTGCCGAGAGCAGAAGCAGGACCACAGAGAACGTTAACGAAAGATACTTTATCACTCTGCCAACCTCCTTTTGGATTTTGTTTTTCCAGAACCACGCAGGCTCATGCGTGGAGATACCTCCTTTTGAAGAAGTGGTAGCTTGCAGCAAAGGGCACAACGATCCAGAGCAGGCCGATGACCCAGAGCAGCGGGGTCCGCATATACGCCGGAAACTCCACCGATGCAAGGCCGATCAACACCTTGAACTCCCCGATGGAGAGGAAGTTAAGGATCCTGTATATGTCGACGGGGTTGATCATCAGCAGGAGGGAGAAGACCCCTGTCCCGATACCGCCCTTCGTAACTATGAGAAGACCCACGAGCCCGAGGTCATAGAGGATCGTGAAGACGAGCCAGAGCAGTATGGTGGAGGCGATCACCCTGGTCCTCTCGTACAGGAGGACGGAGGTGAGAAAGGAGAGGCTCAGGAAGATGACGCCGAGGATGATCGAGTTGGCGATGAATATCAGATAGCTCCTCGCTGCCGGGAGGCCTGCCTTGAACAGAAGCACCACGCCGGCGACACCGAGGCCGGCCGCTGTGGAGAGGGCGAGGGCGATGACCAGACCGGAGAACTTCCCCAGGAGGAACTCGCCGACCGATATGGGGGAGGCGAGGAAGAGCTCGAGGGTGCCTTTCTCTTTCTCGTCGGCGATGACGCCGCCGCCGAGGGTGAGGGCGAGTATGGGGATGAAGTAGGTGACAAGGCTCGTGAGGCTCGCTATCGTCGCGTCGAGGGGCCTGAAGCCCGCGATACCGGCAGGCGCGGCGCCGAAGTAGGATATTATCACCGTGAAGAGGGTGAACCCCGCACCGATCACGATGACCCACTTGCTCTTCAGCTTGTCTGAGAGCTCCTTGTGGGCGATCGCCCTCATCGCATCAGTGAACACCGAAGAAGACCTCCTCAAGGGACGGTTCCCTTATGGAGAGGTCGTCGAACCTCTCCTTCTCTTCCATTACCGCCGAGATCACATTCAGCTTCTTCTCCCAGGGCACGCTGGCGAGGAGATAGCCGTTCTTGTAGTTGATGTCGATTGCTCCCTCCCTCTGGAGCAGACCCTCGAGAACCTCGTCCCTCTCCCTGAGAGTGATGGAGATCCTGAGAGGGATCTTCAGGCCCCTGTAGAGTGTTTCCATGCTGCCGATCGCCTTGAGGGCGCCGTTCTTCATCACCGCCACCCTGTCCATCTTGTCCTCGATCTCACCCAGTATATGGGAGGAGAGGACCACGGTCAGCCTCTTCCGCTCCCTCACCTCCTCAAGGATCTCGTAGAACTCCCTGGTCCCGACCGGGTCGAGCCCCGAGGTCGGTTCATCGAGGACGAGGATGTCGGGATCGTTCAGGAGGGCCTGTGCGAGGTTGAGCCGCTGACGCATCCCCTTGGAATAACCGCCCACCTTCCTGCGCAGGACCTCCTCGGAGATGATCCTCTGGAGGAGTCCGTATATGCGGTCCAGACCGCCTCCCTTCACCCTGGCGAAGAGCTGAAGCGTCTCCATACCCGTGAGGTTGTCGTAGAAGGAGACCCGTTCAGGCATGTAGCCGACCGATCTCTTGAAGTCCTTCCAGCCTCCCTCGGAGAGCTCTTCGCCGTTTACGAGCACCCTGCCGGAGGTGGGCCTTATGATCCCGATCATGATCCTGAGCAGCGTGGACTTGCCGGAGCCGTTCGGACCGACGAGGCCGAGGATCTCACCCTCCTCGATCTCCATGGAGACGGAGTCCACCGCCTTTATCTCTCCGTAGAGCTTCGATATATCCTTCAGCTCCAGTACCATCAGAAGCCGCCTCCGGGCATGTGGGGCAGTTTCTCTATCTCGCCGTAGAACCGCTCGAACCTGTAAGGGTATCTCGCCATCAGCTCCTTCCAGTTCTTGTGGATGGGGGTCATTCTCGGTTTCCTGTCGATAACCCTCGGCACCTTCAGGAAGGGGAACTGCTTCTCCAGCACCCAGAGGAGCTGAAGGGAGGGGCTTGCATACAACACCTTTGCGAGGGGGTACCTCCAGAGGATGTGATCGACCACCGTGTTGGACTCGTAGGGGTAGTCGCCTATGCCGTCGTTCGTCATGTCCCACCCGATATAGTCGCTCCAGTAGTTGTCGTCCCACTGCTGGGATCTGCTCGCCACGAACTTCACCTGTATCTCGTTGTTTATGAATGTGTTGCCGCTGATCCGGTTGTCCTCCGAACCTCCCCAGCTGTGGATGCCCACCTGGTTGTTCATAACGAGATTGGAGTTTATATTATTATAAACAGAGTTGTAAAGAAATAGCCCCTTCGTGTTCCCTATCACCGTGTTGTCCTTTATCTCGCTCCTGACGGACTGTATGAAGAGGATCCCGTGGGTCTTGTTCCCGTAGGAGATGTTGCCCTTTATCTCGGAGTAGTCGGTATACATTATCGCCATGCCCACGAGGCTGTCGTGGGTGGTGTTTCCGTTGAACCTCCCCCTGTCCACCCACATGGTGTGGACGGAGTAGCGGGAGCGGCTTATCTCGTTGCCAGTGACCCTTGCATCATGGCAGAGTTCCATGTATATCCCGTCACGGCAGTAGCTCAGCCTGTTGTCCAGGATCACGGCCCTCTGAACACCGGTGAGATTGATGCAGTTGCCCCTGAATTCCTGCTCGAGCTCCTTCAGGCCGGTGATGGTGTTGTTCTCGATCCTCGTCCCGGTGTTCTCGAAGCTCCATATCCCGAACATCACGTCGATGAACCGGTTGTTCCTCACCACCACCCCGTCGGCGCCTTTTTTGATAAAGAGGGCCTTGTCCTCCCGGCCGAGCTCTCTGGAGTCGTAGGTGAGGGTGAACCCCTCGATCAACACACCGGGGGCCGTCACCTCTATGATGTTGCCGGACTCGACGGCCAGGACAGGCTCACCCACCCCTGTCAGGCGGACGGTTTTCTCTATCCTGAGCCTCTCGTTGTATCTCCCCGTCCTCACCTCAACCGTGTCCCCTTCAACCGCCCTTTTGAGGGCCTCCCCGATGCTCCTGTACTCGACTCCAACGACCAAGGTCTTCGCTTGGGCGCTGGTTGCCAGGATGGACGACAGAAGGAGGAAGGCGACCAGCCGGGCCGCTGACCGTGAGCAGCGGGCTCCGGATGTGAGGCCTCCGGTCCTGAAGTCCTTCCAGGCCCTGCTCCGGACGGCAGGCGTCATGCCCTCTGCATCTCCTTTCTCCTCTTGATCAGGACGGGGCATATGTCTTCATCCCAGAAGTTGAGCTGGCAATCCATACAGTAGAAGCACTCCCTGCTGTCGATGAACCCGTTGGTCATGATCGACTGGTAGGAGCAGGTCCTGCTGCATATCCTGCAGGTTCCGCAGAACTCGTACCTCTTCAGCTTCAACAGGTGCATCCTCCTGAGCAGGGAAGGGAGGGCCAGCGCCGCCCCGAGGGGACAGAGGTAACGGCAGAACGCCCTGTAGATGACCACAGAACCGAGGGTGAGCAGGAGGAAATAGGCGACGAAGTACCACTCCCTCTTCAGCTTGAGCACGAAGGTCCTGAAAGGCTCGACCTCTGTGAGGTATTCGGAGAGCATGAAGCTGAAGAAGGAGACGCCGAGTATTATGAAGAAGACCACGTATTTGAGATAGACCAGCTTCCAGTGGACCCTCTCGGGAAGGACGATCCTGAACCTCGTTATCCGCTGGTACACCTTGTTCAGGAGCTCGACCATCGCCCCGTATGGACAGAGCCAGCCGCAGAAAACACTCCTCCCCCAGAGGACCAGGGTCAGGAATATGAATGCAAAGGTGAGGAATATATAGGGTTCCAGCAGATAGAGGCCGAGGGGGAACCGGAGCTCCTTCAGGGAGTTGATGATTATTATGATGTTCGTCGTCGTGGGCTGGGCCTTGAGGAACAACCCCACATAGACGAAGGAGACGGTCAGTATCACATACTTTACCGTATTCAGCAGACGCCTCCTCTTTGCAAACCAGTCGGTGAAGATCATGACCAGGAGTATGACCAGGAGAAAGGCGGAGAAGGCGATTATATGCACCATCTTCTGCTGCCATACCTGCATCCACAGTGGGGTGTCGAGGATATTGAAGTTTTCAGTCCCTAAGCTTTCCATGAGAGCCGGCCGTTTTTTCCGGACAGGCCGTCGTGCCTGTCAGTACCACCTTCCCTCCGTATGTCATGTATAAGGAAGGACCTCGGTCAGGTCGATGACGAGGTCCTTGCCGGTCAGGTAAGACGTGACCGCTGGTCGAAAAGGCCCTTGCAGACCTTCAGGGTGATCGCTATTTTGCACTGTGCAGGAACCTGTCCGGGACCCTGTACTCCGCGCTGAACGCCTTGAACTCCTTCTTCCCGCCGACACGATAGGGTATCACCAGGTTGAACTTGAAAGGCCGGGCCTCCTTGAAATCCCTGGCCCTGACGATGAATACACCGCCTTCCTTGATCTCGGGAGCCCCTTCGGCCTTGATCTCGGTAAGGAACCTGTAGTCCATGTCCCTGAAGACGTACACCCTGTCCTCCTGGGAGATGTTGAACCTGTCGAAGACACCGCCGCGGGCGAACCCCGCGCCTTTGAACGACCCCTCACCCCTTGAGAAGACGACTATGGCGGACTCACCCTTCTTCAGGCTCTTCATCGTCTCGGCGTATACCCTGTCGCCCAGGATGTTCCTGCCTATCGAGGGTGGGGTGATCACCCCGAAGTAGAGGTCGATGTACACGCCCCGGCCTTCGATCCCGAGGTCTTTGTAAGTGACCGTGATCTTCTTCAACGCGCCCATGTCAAGGAGCTCTTTCCAGGTGAGCCTTGAGTACTCCCTGCTGACCTTCCTCTCAGGGCCTTCCACGTACTCGATCATCCCGGTCAGGGCCGCCACCTTCCTTGCGCTACCGAGTATTATGGCGTTCTGGACGACGGCGGTGACCGTGGCCCCGGTGATCGCATCCATGGATATCTCCTTGCCTACGGAGAGGTCCTTCCTGATGCTCTTGCCCGGATACTGCTCGAGGAACTTCAGGTAGTTCTTCTCCTTGAGCCCTATGAGCACTATCGGTTCGGAGTGGAAGATCAGCTTCACACCCGTCAGCACACCCTTCGTATCCATGCCCACAAGGGTCTCCATGTGTTTACCTGAATAGCCGACGAGTTTCGCGGTCCAGTCCTTGGACAGGAAGACGTACCCCACGAGTTTGCCGTCCCTGTAGCCCTCCCAGTAGCCGTCCTTCTTCACGAATCTGTCTGCCTTGAGGACGTCCTTCAGTTCGTACTTGTACCTGTGCTCGAAGAACTTCCACTGCCCGTATCCGCTCACGGGATAGGATAGACACAGAAACAGAATCAGAAGCAGTATCCTCTTCATGCTCTCCTCTTCAGGTGCTAATATGGTATAGTCTTTTATTATAACCGGATTGCTCCGCCTTTGAAAACGTCCACGGGGCCCTTACAGGGCTTGCTCCTGCCGACAGAGGAAAGGACCTCCGATTCTCCGGGGCCTTCTATCCTGCCCGGCAGATGCCCGGCAGTCGGTGTAGAGGTCATAATGGAGTCCTTCTGGCACAGGGAGGTTCAGCGCCCGGTACACCGGGCGCTGAACTCTGACAGGAAGACGGCTCGTCCTATGCTTCCACTATCAGCCTCATCCTCATCTCCAGATGCAGGGCATGGCAGAAGTTCGTACAGTATATCCAGAACACACCCGGCTTGTCGGCCGTGAAGGTCACGGACTTCGTCTGGAAGGGGGCGATCACGAAGTTGATGTTGTAGTTAGAGATGGCGACGCCGTTTGTAAGGTCGATGATCTCGTCGTGGTTCGTCACTATGAGGGTGACCTTGTCACCCTTCTTCACCCTCACCTCCTGCAGTCCGAAGACCGGTGCGTTGGCGGTCATCCTTATGATGACCTTGTTGCCCTTCCTCTCGACGCTGTTCTTCGTCACCGCAAGGGGATGCTCGAACATCTCGTGGCGGTGCTTGACCTTCGGCTCTATTATGTCCCTTCTGACCATGATGCAGTCATGGGGCTCGATGTACGCCGGAGAGTCGTGCACGAGCCTGAGCTTTTCACCGCTGATGTCGACGAGCTGGTCGTTCTCGACCTTGAAGGGTCCTGCGTTGAGGAAGCGGTCCTTCGAGACCTTGTTGAGCGAGATGAGCCATTTGCCGTCGGCCTCCTTCGTCTCAGCCATCGTGGCCATTATGTGTCCCACCTGGTAGTGGATGTCGAGGACGTCTACGATGTGGGGGTTCTTCTTCTTCTCCTCCGGCCCCTTCTTCTCGGCCTCGATCGCCTTGGCGATGTTCCACTTCACGTTGGTGCTGTCGATGAACACAGAGGTGATGGCGTTGCCCCTTCCGTCGAAGGTGGTGTGGAGCGGACCGAGCCCGATGTACGGCTGGGCGACGATGCAGTCCTCAGGCTTTATCTTCCCTTCGAAGGCGAGGTCGACCTTCTCGAGGTCAACGACGGTGACCGTGGGTGAGACCTTGCCGCAGCAGACGGCGTACCTGCCGTCGGGTGAGATGTTCACGCCGTGGGGGTTCTTCGGGACGGGGATCCTGAGGGTTATGTCGGAGTGACCCTTCCTTCCGTCGATAACCTTCACACCGTTCACCCTCTTGTACTTCCCCTTCCTGAGGGCATCCCTTATCCTTCCCCAGTGGAAGATGATCAGGTAGTCGTAGTCTGAGGCGAGCATCTCGGATATGGTGACGCCCTTCTCGATGTTGTAGGATGTGCACATCGAGTACTTGCCCTTGTAGTCGGTTGCGGCGAGGTCGCAGTTTTCGTCGACCATCACCTGGCAGACGATGGACATCCTCTCGGCGTCTATAATGGTGTGCATCCCGTAGTACTCCTGGGGGTTGAGGAAGGCCTTCTTATTCGAGGCGTCGTTCGGAACGGGGGTCTGGAATTCGCTGTTCAGCACGACCCATTCGGTCTTCGGATACCGCTGGGGAAAGAGCCCGTGGGCGCCCTGGATGTTGGGGACGTCGACTATCGCATCCACCTCCATGTAGTCGATCCTGATACGGGCCACCCTGTTGTTGAGCTTGTCGTTAACGAAGAGCCACTTTCCGTCGTATGTGCCGTTCTTGTACGAGCCGTGGACGTGGTGGGTGTCACCGAAGTTCCTTCCCCTCAGGAGCTTCTTGCTCTCGTTGGTTATGCCCCAGCCGGTTCCTACGTCCCAGTTGAAGACGGGTATCCTCTTGATCTCGCGCATCGAGGGCACACCGATGATCCTGATCTCTCCGGAGTGACCGCCGCTCCAGAACCCGTAGTAATCATCCAGCTCCCCGGGCTTCACCTCATAGCGCTGCCTCCCCTTGCCGCTCTTCTCCGCCCGGGCCAGCAGCACCTCCTTCGGCATCATGACCCCTGCACCGGTTGCAACACCAGCGGCTCCCATGATCTTCAGGAAATTTCTTCTATTAAACCTTTTATCAGACATCTCTTAACCTCCTTCTCGATTTCCAAATTTTCAATCAACGGTTGACAATTCTTACTTCTTGGGCCGTTTCATCAGTTTGAGCGTGAATGATACAAGATGCCATCTGTCCTCCTCGTTCTTGATCGAGTCCTCGTAGGAGGGCATCCCCGTTCCATCGAGTCCGGTAATGTATGTCATATAGATGTTCTCAGGTGTAGAGCCCCTCTTGAGTGTGCCGGTGGTGAAATCGAAGGGAAGGATCTTGTCCCCCCAGTCGTCCTTCAGCTTGTCAGACTTCGGGCCGTCGCCCTTGCCCTCGTAACCGTGACACTCCCAGCACTTCATGTCCTTGTATATCTTCTCGCCCTTCTTGGCGGACTCGGCGCTGCCGACCCACGCGGGCTTCTTGGCGGTTATGATCCGGTCACAGGGCTCCTCCTCCTCCCACCTCTTGGAGAAGGTCTTTATGTACTCGATGACGGCCTTCCTCTCCTCCGGGGAGACGTCCTTATGGGACGGCATGCCTGAACGGGGGATACCGTTTGTTACTATGCGAAGGAGGTCGTCGTCAGTCGGCAGGCACCCTGTCGGGGTTGAGCGGAACTTGAAGACACCCACGGTGAAGTCCCTGGGATATATGGACCAGACGAGTCCGCTCTTCTCGACCCTGTGGATGATGCCGACCAACCCTTTGCCGTCGCCTTTCTCACCGTGGCAGATGATGCAGTATTTCTTGTAGACCTTCTTGCCCAGCTCCACCTTCTTGCTTCCGCCGTGGGCGACTTCCACGTCAAGCGATACCATCAAGAAGGCGAAGGATAGAAAAATCAAACAAAAAACCATTACGGCGCCTCTGCTTTTCTTTCCGAGTCCTTCCATTTCAGTCCTCCCTTCTTTGCTGCTTTTGTTTAAACGCCCGGGTTAGGAAATCGTCGACCTTTGAGTGTGGATTCCGGAAGCCTTCGCTCACCTCCCTGTAGTTTAATGGTTTCCGAGGGCAAGGCCCTTTCAGAGTGCATGTCTGAAGCGGTCCGTTTATATATGAGCTGTCTCTTATACACATCTCCGAG
>WGEZ01000004.1 GCA_015492515.1 Nitrospirota bacterium | reverse complement strand
AGGAAGGTGATGCTCGTCAAGGACCTCAGCCTTGAAGAGGCGGAGCCCTACAGGCGATACTTCTTCGGTTCCGTGGATAAGTACAGGATCGTCCTCGAGAAGGGCGGCAGGGGGCTGACGCTCTATCCGCCTCAGGACGCCGGTCCGCTCAACTACCTGATGTATCCCTATGCCGAGGCGGACGGCAGGGCGCTGGATTATCTCGATCCCGAGGGCTTCAGTTACTCGATTCACTTCCGTGCACTTCAAGGAGGGGATGAAGGGAAGACGGGGTTGCCCGGAGATTCCCGACGGACCCGGAGATGATGAAGGGGGGATCATGATGCGTATTGACGCCAGGGGGCTTGGATGCCCTGAGCCGGTCGTGTTGGCCGAGCAGGCCATCGGCAGGACCGGCGAGGGCGCAGTGGAGGTGCTTGTGGACAACGAGGCGTCGGTGAGGAACCTGGAGAGGTTCGCCAGGAAGAACGGACTCTACTCGGAGACCGAGACCGTTGACGGCTGCTGGAAGGTGAAGATCACCAGGGGAAGGTCCTGTCCGGAAGACGCCGCCGGATCAGAAGGGCGGAAGGGTGGGGTGATGATGGTGATCGGGACCGACAGCCTCGGGAAGGATGAAGCCCTCGGCAGGATGCTGATGAAGGGCTTCCTGGAGACGATGAAGGTGACCCGCGAACTCCCGGACATGATCTTCTTCCTCAATGCCGGGGTGAGGCTGACCACGAGGGACGAGGAGGTCGTCCCCCTGTTGAAGGAGATGGAGTCCCTCGGTGTGGAGGTCTTCTCCTGCGGAACGTGCCTGAAGCACTACGGCCTGGAGGCGGAGCTGAAGGTCGGCTACAGGGGCTCGACGGGCCAGATCGTCGAGGGCCTCAGGGAGTTCGGCAAGGTCGTCTGGATTTGACAGTCCGCGGTTGTTTTGTATATAATTCATACCAGCGGTAAGTGGGCGATTAGCTCAGTGGGAGAGCGCTGCCTTCACACGGCAGAGGTCGGTGGTTCGAAACCACCATCGCCTACCATTTTTTTCCCGCCTTCATCTTTTCTCACGTTTTCCGCCATCCAGCACCCTCCGCACCGCCTGTGCGAGGCCCTCGGATGAGAAGGGCTTCTGGATGTAGTTGATCCCGTCCTTCAGTACCCCGCGCCTCACTATGGCGTTCTCCGTGTATCCCGACATGAAGAGGACCTTCACCCCGGGGTTGCACCTCTTGATCTCCTTCGAGAGATCGCTTCCGCTTATCCCGGGCATCACCACATCGGTTATGAGCAGGTCGATCTTGCCGTGGTACCTGCTGCACATCTCGAGGGCATACCTGCCGTCTTCAGCCTCCAGCACGGTGTAGCCGAGCTCGGACAGCAGGGTGGCGGCAAGCTCTCTCACCTCCTTCTCGTCCTCGACGAGCAGGACCGTCTCCTTACCGCCCTGGAGCCCCCGGGAGGGCTCGCTGGCCTCGGGCTTCAACACCTCTCTTACACGGGGCAGGTATATCCTGAAGGTCGTCCCCTTTCCCTCTTCGCTGTAGACGTATATGTGTCCGCCGTTCTGCTTGACCGTTCCATAGACGGTTGCCAGCCCAAGGCCGGTGCCCTTTCCCTTCTCTTTCGTGGTGAAGAAGGGCTCGAAGATATGTTCCCTCACATCGGGAGGCATGCCGCAGCCAGTGTCGGAGACGGCGAGCATCACGTACTCGCCGGGCCTGGCGTCGAGATGGGTCCTTGCGTACTCTTCGGTCAGGACGGTGTTCGCCGTCTCCATCGTGATGATCCCCCCTTCGGGCATGGCGTCCCTGGCGTTTATGGCGAGGTTCATGATGATCTGTTCTATCTGGCCCCGGTCTGCGTTCACGTTCCAGAGGTCTTCGTGCTTGTAGAGATCGATCCTTATATCCTCTCCGATCAGCCTCCTCAGTATCTTCGTCACGTCGTCAAGGAGGGTATTGAGGTTCAGCACCTCGGGCTTTATTATCTGTTTCCGGCTGAAGGCGAGCAGCTGTTCCACCAGGCTGACCGCCCTGTTGGCGGAATGGAAGACGGTCTCGATGTTCTTTCGGTAGGGGTCGTCTTCTCTCATGTTCAGCAGGGTGATCTCGGAGTAGCCTAATATGGCGGTCAGTATGTTGTTGAAGTCGTGGGCTATCCCGCCTGCAAGCCTCCCCACGGCCTCGAGCTTCTGGGCCTGCAGGAGCTGTTCACCGAGCCGTTCCTTCTCCTTCTTCTCCTCGAGTCTCTCGAACTCCGCAGCGATCATCTGCCCTATGGTCTTGAAGACCTTCAGATCCGAGTCGGTGAATTCACGCTCTTTCCCGAAGGCGTTGATTATCCCGATCACCTCGCCCTTGCTGTCGGTTATGGCGGAGCAGATGCAGGCCTCCGCCCCGACGTCCCTGAAGGGCTCGATCGGGGGGAGATACCTCTCCGCACCCTTCTCCAGCATACAGATCTCGTCTCCCCCGAAGAGGAGTTCCTTCCAGTGCGTCTCCTCAAGGGGGATATCCAGCCCTTTCCTCAGGTCTCCGTCGAGGTGCATCGTCATCACTCTGGCGGTCTTGCCGTCGGGGTTGATCCTGGCTATGAGGGAGTTCATGCCGAACATCCTCTTTATCGAGAGCACCGCCTCGTCAAGGAAGTCCTCGCCCTTCTTTGAGAGGGCCACGCGGTAGATGTTGTTCAGCATCTCCGTCTCTTTCTTCAGGGATTCCATCATCTGTCCGATGTTCTCGCTCAGGTATTCGAACTCGTAGACGCCTTTGTACCGGGGCCTCTCCCCCTTCTTGAGGAGGGTTATGATCCTGTCTATCGGCTGCTTGATGGACCTCTGCATGCAATAGAGGATCAGGAGGCCGCTCAGCAGGAGTATGACCGCCGTTGCACCGTAGGCGAGCTTCACCCTCTTCATCAGCGCCGAGTATGCAGCCGCCTCCCTCACGATGACGACGTGCCAGTTCCAGGGCTGGAAGTCCACATGGGCCGCGTAGTACCTCTTCCCCAGATAGTCGACGGTTGAGATCCCCCGCTCCCTGACGTTCTCCTCGATGGTCCCTGAGAGCCCCCGGGGGAGTTCGCCGTAAGAGAAGACCCCCCTGCCGTCCTCGATGATGATCCCCTTGAGGTTGTGCTCCCTCAGATAGTCCTCGATCAGCCCCATGGTGAGGGCCCTCTTCACCCTCAGGGCCCGTTCGTCCGCCACGAGGCCGCTCTGTATGAGTTCGTTCAGCCCCTTGTCGCAGATGTCATAGATCTCGAGCACCGTGTCGGAGAGGTCCACCTTTATGTTCCTGTCCGCGAAGTCCGATATCGATCTGAGAACGGAGAAGTAGAGGGCTGTTCCCGTCATGAGGATTATCAAGGCCGTGGGGACGATGATCCTTACGGGCAGGCTGTTTACTATCGTCTTTCGGAGTTCCGTCATCCCCTGTATCGTCCCTCTGGATGGGGAAAGAGCCTCCCTCTCGGGTTTTTGGCAGAGGCACTCATGAGGGTCACCTGAATATGGGTCTTGCCGTACTCAGCTTCTCAGGCCAGACGACTTCCTTCCTGCCCCTCTGCCACTGGATGGTGAGAATGAAATGCTTTGTCTGCATTCCGGTCCTGTCGACCCCGTAGCGGCCGATGATGCTCATCGTATCCATTACAGATAGTATATTTCTTATCATCTCCCTGTCAAGGCTGCCGGCCTTTCTTACGGCGGCCTCGAGGATCTGGCCCGCCGCGTAGGCCGTAGCCGCATGGAATGAGGGCATGACCTTGTACTCCTTCATATACTCCCTGGTGAACCTCTCCGAGCCCGGGAAGGGGAGCCGTTCATGGGGTTCCCACTGGGAGTGGGAGAAGACGTACTCGGCATCGGCGCCGAGCCTGTCGTAGAATGCCTGAAGCCCCGGCCCGACGGTGGCAAAGTAGGCCCTGGGACGCCATCCGGTGCGCTTCAAAGAGAGGCTCATGTCCACGGCCTCATTGAAGTGTCCGCACATCACGAGTATATCCGCACCCGAGCTCCTTGCCTTCTCGGCCAGGAAGTCAAGGTCCCTCGTGCCCTTCTTGAACTTCTCGTAAAGAAGGACTTTCATCCCGAACCTTTCAGCCCATGTTTTGGTGCTCTTTGCGATGTTGACGGAGAAGGGGTCGTCTGCGTGGACGATGGCGATCTTTCCGAGGTCGTTCATGACCGCCATCTCGAGGAAGCCCACCACGAACTTGCTCGCCGGTGCAAAGATCCCGAATATGTATCTGTACCCCTTATGCCACAGCTTGTCTGCACCGGCACCTGATATGAGCATGGGATAACCGTGCTTCTCCGTTACAGGAAGGACGGCCTCCGTTATCGCCGTCGAGTAAGGAGCGAAGAGGAGGTCCACCTTCTCCTCCTGTATGAGTCGCTTATAGAGGGAGACGGCTGTCTCGGGGTCGCTCTTGTCGTCGTAAATGACGACCTGGACCTTCCTGTTCAGGATCCCGCCTTTACGGTTGACGTCCCTTTCCCAGAGCTTGAAGGCCCTGAGGCGCGGTATGGAGGTTGCGGAGTATTTGCCCGTCAGTCCGAGGGTGCCGCCTATCCTGATGGGCTCGGCGGCATCGGCCTGCATCGGCATATTGAAGGCGAACAGCAGCAGAAAGAAGAAGGCGGTGGGCAAGGAAGCACACCTTGGCGGGTCTCTCTCTATGGTCTCTCTCCACCGTCCGATCATAAGCCCGTCATATCAATATATAATACTATGCCGGTGAATGTCCACAATCCGTCTCCCTTGAGACCGGCTCCACCGTCAGGCTGCTTGAGCTGACGGTCACCTGCGGATGATCACAGACACCGAAGCTCCTCGAGGTATCTTCTGAAGAGCTCGAGCCCCTTCCAGTGCCTCTCTTCGAGGTCATAGGAGAGGCCTTTCCAGTAATCAACGAGCGCCTTTATGGAGAGCCACCTCCTTGAAGGACAGGCCCTTGCCACCGCAGGGAGGTCTTCAAAGGCCTTTGTCCTGGCATCGTCGAGATCACTCACGAAGTTCCCGACCTTCTCCTCCGCCTCCCTCTTCATGATCCAGAGGGCGAAGACGAAGGGCAGGCCCGTTTCCCTGTACCATATCTCACCGAGGTCGTATATAAGGAGGTCTGGCCCCCTCGACGCCTCTCTGAGGGCGTCATCACCTATGAGGAGATAGGCCGGATGGTTCCGGAGACCATCCTCTAACGGGAGTCTGCTCTCCTTCAGCACACACCTCAGCCGGTGGAACCTTGACAGCACCACCCTGAGCAGGAGTGCCGAGGTCTCAGACTGATGGGAATAGAGCACCCTCTCGCCATCGAGGTCCTCGATCTCCTTTCTGCTGAAAAGGAGGATGCTGCCTGCAGGACCCTCTGAGCTGATCGAGTGGCCGGGGATGACGATGTAGTGCTCCATCCCCCGGAGATACTCCACCGACGACGACGGGCTCACATCGATACTGCACCCCCTCATGAGCCTGTTTATCTCCGAGGGGACGCCTTCGATGAATTCATATCCTCTCTCTTCGAGTCTCTCCAGGTGATGGTAGAAGGGGAAGAGGTTCGTGTAGGGTATCTTTCCGATTCTCAGCATATCCTCAGAGCTTAATCTTGCAACAAAGCCCTGAAAATTATCAACCACTTTCTTGCCGTCCGCGTTTCCCGCTTCTTGAACCTCAAACCCTTGATGTGATATTCTTTAGGAGAGGTTGGAGAGATGCCGGAGGTAGGAGAAAGGGTCAGCAGACTGGAAACGGTCCTTGAGGAGTTCGTCAGGAGTGTGGGGATAGAGTTCAACAAGCTCTACAACTCCCAGATGAGGACCGAGGCGGAGCTCCGCGAGTTCAAAGACGAGATGCGGGCCTTCAGGGAGGAGTCGGAGCGGGACAGGAAGGCCCTGCAGGAGGAGATGCGGGCCTTCAAGGAAGAGATGCGGGAGTTCAGGGAGGAGTCCGAGCGGGACAGGAAGGCCCTGCAGGAGGAGATGAAGGCCTTCAAGGAGGAGATGCGGGAGTTCAGGGAGGAGTCGGAGCGGGACAGGAA
>WGEZ01000003.1 GCA_015492515.1 Nitrospirota bacterium | reverse complement strand
TTAATACCCGAAGGTATTCATTTTTTATCCTTTCAAAAATCTCTCTTGCCGTTTCCTCATCATAGATATGGGATGTCTTGTTTCTGTCCTCAAGCATATCAAGAGCGGTTTCCACCTCTTTCAGGAAACCCCTCCTGCCAGCTTCTTTGATGCAGGAACGAGGTCCGGCACATCTGTAGCCTTCATATTCAAGGAATAACTTTACCGTCTTCCAAAAAATCTCAAAGGTGAACTCAAACCTCTGGATTGCACCATCTCTGTCAAGATCATCTACTGCCTCTTCGATAGCAGCATCAAGTTTCTTAAATGCCTTTCTCAGTTTTTCAAGTGAGAACCTTACTTCCTCTTTCATATAGAATCCTTCCTGTTTTCAAAACCATTTCCTTAAAGGCAGGGTCCACCTTGTCAAGGTTTATTATTTCCACGGTATAGGCCTTTAATTTATCATCAAGCAGTTCCTTGATCTTTCTTTCTGTCCTGATATCCATGCCGGCACCTTCAATGGCGATGTCAAAATCAGAATATTTATCTGCAATGCCCTTTGCTCTTGAGCCAAAAAGCAGTATCCTGTCAGGATCAAGAAAGTCTTTGATGGTTCTGACAATCTCCTTAAGAAGTCTCTTTTCGTCAATAACCTCTTTCAAGTTCAAAAATCCTTGATAATATTTTATCTCTGTTAAATTATACCACAGCTTTCTTAATGGTATTACCTCGGAGAAGAATGGTGTCACTTTATAGAGACAACAAAAAGATTCACCCCTCTGCATGCAAGGGGGGTCTTCACAACTGCTTCCGGATCCGCTATAATAGCAGCATGGGAAGATTCTTCCTTGCAATGATGATCCTGAGCTTTCTGCCCTGGTTCCCTGGAGGCGTCCTGGCCGGACAGGGGGATGCTAAGCCGGAGAAGACCCCGGTCGAGGCCCTCTTCAAGGACCCCGAGGCCTACAAGGGGAAGAGGGTTGTCCTCGGCGGGGTGATCCTGGGCTTCAAGGCCGCACAGAGGGGTATGTATATCGAGACGCTCCAGAGACCCCTCGACGAGCAGGAGAGGCCGGTGGATACAGATCTCTCCTACGGCCGCTTCATCGTGCTCCATGAGGGCCTCTTCGACAAGGAGATCTTCTACGAGGGCAGGGAGGTGACCGTCATCGGCGAGGTGCTCGGCAGGCGGTCGATGCAGGAGGAGGGTGAGCCTCACCTGCTGATCAGGTGCGAGAAGATCTACCTGTATTGAGGACCGACCCTGTCAGCAGCGCGACGGGGAAGTCCTTCAACACCTGAGCTGCGGGCAGTCTTCCGTCAGCGGCAAGCCCTTCAGCGGTGATCTCGTTCCTCCAGCGGGAGGGCGCACCAGGGGGGAGGAGGATATGGGTGTCGTCCCAGAGCTCCTCTCCATGGGGGTACTCGCCGGGGGCGATGAGGGAGGTGAGGAGCCTCGGCACCGCGGTGAGGGCCCAGCATCCTCCCTGCACCCTCGCGAAGGAGAGGATATGGTCCCTGTATCTCCCCCTCACCTCACAGGGGATGTAGCCGCCCTTCCGGAAGAGCCCGTCATGCCTCCTCCTGACATGGAGCGCCCTGTATATGAGGAAGAGCTTTATCCTGCCGTCCTCCATGGTCGAGAGGAGCTCACGGATGAGGCCCAGGACATCCCCCTCCCTCTCCACGATCTCCCTGAGGAGCCTCTTCCTCCTGCCGAAGTCCACGGGCCTCCGGTTGTCAGGATCGACGAGGTTCAGGTCCCAGAGCTCGGTGCCCTGGTAGAAGTCCGGCACACCCGGGGAGGTGATCTTAACGAGGGTCTGGCCGAGGGAGTTGAACATCCCGTAATAGGCGACCATCCTCTGGAAGGGGAGGAACTCCTCCAGGAACGGGTTCTCGCCGGAGGGTGAGAGTATCTCCTCCACAAAGGAGACGAAGGCCTCCTCGTAACCGACGTCGGGCTTCAGCCACGCCGTGTGCACCTTCGCCTCCCTGACGGCCTTGACGGCGTAATCCTTCACCCTCTGGACAAAGGCGCCGTACCCGTCTTCGTCGAAGGGGAAGGCCCCTATCAGGGTCTGGTAGAGGAGGTACTCGTCGTTCCGGTCCGGCACGGGCACGCCCCTGACCGACCGCCTCCTCTTCCTGTTCAACTTGCTCCACTTCTTCAGGTTCGCCTCCCAGAGCCCCGGTATCTCGGACAGGACGTTTATCCTCGCCCTCACGTCCTCGCCCCTCTTGGTGTCGTGCGTGGATGTGGTGTTGAGGGAATGGGGCCAGTGCCCGGCCCTCGCGATGTTGAATTCATGGAACTCCCTCACCGTGGTCCCGAACCTGTCGGGGCTGCCGCCCACCTCGTTCAGGGATATGAGCCTGTTGTAGACATAGAGGGTCGTGTCCTCGAAGCCCTTTGCCATGAGGGGCCCGGTGAGCTGCTGGAAGCGCATCACGAAGTAGACCCACTCCTGCCTCTCCTCCTCGGAGAGAGAGTCGCTGAACTCCAGGAGCAGGAACTGCTCGATGAAGTTCAGCTCGTGGAGGAGTCCGGGGTTCAGCTCCTTCGCCCTCGTCACCGCATCCCTTATGTATGAACGGTCTGTCTCCCTGAAGACGCCCTCGCTTATGTAGGTCCGATAGACGGGGAAGAAGGCCAGCAGCTCCACGATGGCCCTCTTCAGGCCGTAGAGGGTGATGTCGCTGCCGTGTCTGTACTTTCCGGAGATGCCCTTCAGCAGGTGGGCGAGGTTATCCACGTCACCGGCCATGTCCTTCTCTATTATCAGCTTCTTCTTCTCGTAGAGGATGGCCTCATAGGAGGCCCTGATGCCGGTGAAGGTGTAGTAGATCCTGTTCATCCTCCTGCCCTGCCTCCCGTCGCAGAAGAGGCCGTTCAGGTGGTTCAGAAAGTCGTATCCCGTCGTCCCCTGCACGGGCCAGAAGGACGGGAGCTCCTCGCCGGGCTCGAGGATCTTCTCAACGACGAGGTAGCAGTCACCCACCCGCTCCCGCAGCCTCTCGAGGTAATCTGTGGGGTCGTAGAGGCCGTCGATGTGGTCTATCCTGAGGCCGGTGAACCGGCCTTCGTCAACGAGTCGGAAGATGAAGGAGTGTGTCTGTTCAAAGACCTCCTCGTCCTCCATCCTCAGCGATATCAGGCCGTTGATGTTGAAGAACCGGCGGTAGTTTATCTCCTCCGTGGCCACCTTCCAGAAGGAGAGCCTGTAGAGCTGCTCCGAGAGTATATGGTCGAGCATGTTGAAGCTCTCGGGCTCGCCCCTCCTGCCGTTTATCAGCGTTATGTTCTCGTCGATGAACCGCCTGACGTCGCCGTTGCCCGTATAGAGCTCCCAGAGCATCCTCTTTATGAACCTGACCTGGCTGTATCTTGCGGCGGAGGCCTCCGGCGAGGACGGGAGGTTCTTCAACGAATAAAGGATGCCGAGGAACTTTATGAAGTCGGGGTGGTCCTCGCCGAGCCTCTCCTTCAATATGTCCAGCCTGTGGGTGACGACCGTCGTGTAGGACTCCATCTTCAAGGGGAGGCTCAGCTCGTAGTAGTTTATGCTGAACCCCTGCTGGTCGTACCTGAGGGTGATCTCTCCGTCTTCGAGGGACTGTCCGTAGGGCCGTCCCAGGAAGGGGGCGAGCACCCTCCCCCTGATCCCCTCGTAGGGATGGCTCCAATCGATGTCGAAGAAAGGGAGGTAGCGCGAGCACTCGCCGTTCTCCAGCACATCCATCAGCATCCTGTTGTCCCCGTCATAGGCCATGTGGTTGGGGACGATGTCCTGGAGCCAGCCCATCCTCCGGCTTCTCAGCTCCTCCTGGAGCACCTCGAACTCCTCCACGGTCCCCAGCTCGGGGTTGAGCCGTCCCGGGTCCACGATGTCGTAACCGTGCATACTGCCGCTTTTCGCCCTGAAGACCGGAGAGGCGTAGATCTCGCTGATCCCGAGCTCCGAGAGGTATGCCACGATCTCCCGTGCCGCCTTGAACCCGAAGGCGGGGCTGAACTGCACCCTGTACACGGCCGTCGGGATCCTCATCCGGTCACCTTCACACGGAGGAGATCCCCCAGCCTCCGGAAGGACTCCACCCACCTCCGGGCCGCTGCGTCTCCCGAGGCCGCCCTCCCGTTCATCTCGCCGAAGAGGGCCTTCCCCACGGAGAAGTATATGTTCTGCGCCCTCCAGAGGTCGAGCTGCAGCGGAAGGGGCCTCAACAGCTCCAGTATCCTCACTATCGCCTTGATCAGCGGAGAATCCTGGGGCTCCCGGGAGAGCCTCTCCATCAGGGAGGTGATCCTGGAGCCGGCGACGAACCCGATCGTGGGGGCATCGATCTCTATGCCCCACTTCTGCACCTCTGCGATCAGGCCCTCGAGCCTCTCCGTATCCGCATCGTCCTCGAAGGCCCTCTTGATGTCCATGTTCAGTACATGCTCCGCAGCCATGGTGAAGAGCTTCGGCACGGGTATGTGGAGGTTCTGGAGGAAGTTCATGATCGTGTAGTTGTTCTCGTATATCTGGCGGTAGGAGGAGTCGATCCCCTCGTACGTGAGCTGGAGTATCTGGTTCAGCACCTTCCGCTGCTCATCCCTGAAGAGGTGCCAGAGGGAGAAGGTGTACTCACCGAAGTGATCGTTTATAAGCCTTATGACCTCGGGGATGTCGGCCTTGTCGAAGGCCTCGCCTATCACCTCCTGCATGGTGGAGAACGGGCCGTCTCCCATGTAGTCCCTAACCCCGGCGTTGATGTTATGGTCGCCCAGGTGGAGGACGGCGAAACTGATCGTCCTTTCGTCCCAGGTGATCTCCGAGACTATGCGCGCCTTACCGGTGACCAGCTTCTGCCTGCCCGCCTCCTTCACCTCGTATATCTCGCTCTTCGCCGTGTAGCAGTAGAGCTTTATCTCCTCGGGATACTCCTCGAATATCGAGGAGATGCAGTAATGGGCGCCTGCACGGAGGAGATCGACCCTTGCCGGTTTGACGAACATCTCGTAGGGCCTGACGCCGCTGTCGTAGAGATTGCTCGGAGCCGCCTCCAGTATGGTGAGAAACCCCGCCTCGAGGGGGACCCCGGTCACCTCCTCGGCCAGCTGGATCACGCTCGATGCGTACTGCATCACCTGGACCGCCTCCGTGCCCGAGATCTCGTCGAAGAACCAGCCGCAACTTGTGTACATCAGCATGGCGTTCCTCTGCATCTCGAGCAGCTTCAGGGTCCTCACCTTCTCTTCACGGGAGAGGGGCCTCCTGGAGTGCCTCCTCAGGAAGCCCTCCACGTTCTCCCTGCTCCTGTCCAGCAGGACGGATATGTATTCATCCCTCGCCCTCCAGGGGTCTCTCAGATACCTCGAGGCCTCCTCCTCGTACAGGGGGGCGACCCTGTCTCTGAGGCTGTCCATCGCCTCCCTCAGCGGTCCCCTCCAGCCCTGGGTCCAGCCGGGGTGCATCCCTGTGTTGCATCCGCAGTCCGCCCTCCAGCGCTCCACACCGTGGTAACAGCTCCAGGAGGTGTTCTCGGCTATCTCCACCTCGTAGGTGGGGGGATGCCTTTCGAGGTACTCGGCGTAGTTCGTCAGCCTGGCGAGGTTGTTCTCCTCGATATAGTAGAGGCAGTAGGCGAGGGCCATGTCCCCGCCGCGGTGGTGATGTCCGTAGGTCTCACCGTCGGTGGCGATATGGACGAGCTGTGGCCAGTCCCTCCCGCCGTTGAACGCCTCGGTCAGCCTCCTTGCGAAGGCCTCGCCGTTCCTCAGGAGCTCTCCGAAGGCGACCTCCTGTGAGATCGGGCCGTCGTAGAAGAAGAGGTTTATCGTCCTGCCCGAGGGGAGGCGGCAGAGGTAGGCCATCGTGGGATCGATCCTCCCCTCCGACACCTCCTCCCACTTCCCGTCACCGTCGATCCTCCTCACCATGCGCGCCTGTTGGGGGGAGAGGATGGTGAAGATGATCCCGTGGTCGGCGAGTATATCCAGGGTCTCGAGGTCCAGGGCGGTCTCGGGAAGCCACATCCCCTCCGGTGATCTGCCGAACCTCCGCTCGAAGTCCCTTATCCCCCAGATGACCTGCGTGAGCTTGTCACGCCTGTTGGCAAGGGGCATGATCATGTGGTTGTACACCTGTGCCATGGC
>WGEZ01000002.1 GCA_015492515.1 Nitrospirota bacterium | reverse complement strand
GGGTCCATCCGGAAAGGGTCCTCGATGTTCATGGAGAGGACCCTGCCACTGATATTGACGTCGATCTCCATCAGTCCTCCGTAGCTCTCTTTATGAACCGTTGTAGTTCAGGAACCTTGTTCGATAAACCTCACCCTGAAGGGAGGCTTTCCGTTATAATAGATCAGGCGCGCAGCAGCCCGCCGGTCTCATCGCCGAGGAGGGCCTGTACCTGAAGAGATGGGTTCGTTGCTCCGGCATATATCCTTGTATATCATTCCGACAACGAAGAGGGTTTTCGCGGTCATACCCCTCGTCCTCCTCACGACAGGCTCTGCCGGGGCATCCGGTACAGCGGTGCGGGTGATCCCTGAAGCCGTGTATCCCGGGGATGTCTTCCTCGTCGAGGTTGAATCCGTGACCGAGCCCTCGGCTGAATTCGACGGCAGGCCCATCCGCTTCTATCCCCTATCCAGCGGCCTCTATCGTGCCGTCGGCTCCGTCGGTCTGGACATCGACCCGGGGGATCATCCCCTTTCACTGACAGTGGGCACCCGCCGGTTCAGGTATAAAATAACAGTCCAGGAGAAGAAATTTCAAGTTCGGAGGCTCACCTTAGCACCGGAGAAGGTCTTTCTCAGCCCCGAGGACAGGGAGCGGGTGAGGAGGGAGGACATCCGTTTGTCCGCACTCTGGAGGAGGCTCACCGGTCCGCTCTGGGACGGGAGGTTCGTCCCGCCCGTGGACACCCCCCTCACCACGCCCTTCGGGGTGGTGAGGATAATGAACGGGAAGAAGAGGAGCCGTCACAGGGGGGTGGATTACAGGGCGGAGGAAGGGCAACCTGTGAGGGCTGTGAACTCAGGCGTTGTGGTGCTGGCGGATGAGCTCTTCTACGGAGGAAGGACCCTTGTCGTCGATCACGGCGCCGGTATATATTCGGTCTATATGCACCTCTCAAGGTTCGACGTCGGGGTGGGTGAGGGGGTGAGAAAGGGTGAGGTGATAGGCCGTGCAGGTGCCACAGGACGCGCCACCGGGCCGCACCTCCACCTGAGCATAAAGGTCGGAGAGAGGAGTGTAAATCCTGAGTCGATCTTCTCCCTCCCCCTCTCCGGCAAGAGAGGGCCTGAAGGACGAAATCCGTCAGTTTATTGACAAAAAGTGACAGAAAACCAACCCGGGATTTCCCACCGGCGGGTTTCCGACCCGTGAGGATGCCGCGGTTCCCCCTGCCGCGCGTCTTGAAATGAATCTGCTCAGACTGTGAAAACCCTTCTTCCGCGGGGAGAAGGCAGGACGGTCCGACCCACGCCTCCAGGACCGTCAGGTGGGGGCAGGGGGATGTCATTTCTGGCATGAAATATGCTACCGATGTTAATGAAGCTCATTCCTATCCCCCTCCCGCCCCCGGTCACATGGCCGGGGGACCCTCCTTTCTCTTACGAGGTGAGAAGGCATCTGCAGGGGCCGCTCTTGATAGGTGCGGATCATTCTTCAGGCAGGTAGGCCTTTATCTCTTCAAGGAGCGTCGCGAGGGGCGGGATGTCCTCGAACCATTCCCTGCCGGTCAGCTCATTGGTGCAGGCAGAGTAGAGCATGGAGATCAGCTCCTTGAGCATCGGGGGCAGGGGGTCGGGGCCTCTGCCGACGAGCTCCTTCCATCTCATCCTGTCCTTCTTCTTCGCCTCCTCCACGGCGTTGAACCAATCCGTGCCGCGATAGTGGATCCTGGCGATCTCCTTGCTCACGGGGATGCCGTTGTACGTGAGCCTGCATTCATCGAGGGTGCCGAGAACATCGACGACCATAAGCCGCCTCTCCGGGTCGAATCCGACCTCTATCTTCCCATCCTCGTTCTTCAGCCCTATCCTCCGGAACTCTTCTGTGACCAGCCGGTTCACCGCTGCAGCGACCCCTTTTATCTCCTGTAGTTCCTCTTCGGAGAGGGAGGCGATCTCTCTGGCCTCGTCCCAGGTTAGGTAGCGGTCTGTGACCTCGAGTTTCGTCGAGACGTCCAGGATGGGCTGATCCAGTTCCTCACCGGGCCGCGGCATCCTCTGGAGGCCGAGGTCCTCGGGACGGATCTCGCCCTTCTCGAGCCGCTTGAAGACGCTGCTGCCTGCAGGAAGGGAGTTCCTGTAGATTATCTCCAGGGGGATGAGGAAGTTACCCCTCTCTTCCCGGTAGCAGGAGTAGTCGTACCTGCCCTCGGAAAACCCCGGCCTGACGATCCTCAACAGCCTGACCTCCATGACGGTCGATGGGGTGTTGAGCTCGTTCAGCCTCTTCGGTCTATCCTCCTCGATGAGGCCGAGGTAGTGGGTGCTGATGCCCTGCTGCTGCAGGCGCTCGAAGAAGTACGCACCAAGCAGTGCTATCGAGGCACCCTTGTTGGGGATCAGGTCAGGCATCTCACCCCAGTCGAACACAGAGTACCTGTCGGTGAAATGGAACCTTCCGATCCCCGTCTCCTCCTTGGAGGGAGGTCTTATTATCTCAAGATCCTTTACGCTGCCCATCCTGCAACACCTCGTCGGCCTCTCTCAGCCGTGCTCTTTCGTCAGCCTGATACCTCTTTACCCTCTCCCGGATCACTGCATCCTTCAGCCCGAGTATCTTTGCCGCTGCAAGGGCTGCTCCCTCGGGCTCGAGGACCACGAGCGGTGCCACTGCCGAGGGCATCCTCAGGCTCGAGAGTATATCCATCCCTCCGAACCTCTCGCTGTAGGGAGGGCAGGCGATGACCGGACGGTCCGTCTGGGCGTCGACGAACCCGCTCAGGGCGTTGCTCCTTCCCGCCACGGTCACGAATACCACCTCGTCCTCCTCGTACTCCCTGACTATCTCATGGCACCTCAACGGGACCTTGTGTGCCGAGGCTATCCTCATGACCACCTCGATCCCGAAGCCCTCGAGGGTCCCGGAGATCCTCTCGGACCATTCGAGGTCACCTCTGGAGCCCATTATGATCACCACCTTGCCCATTTCATTCCTCCTCACAGACGGCCTCTCGAGGCCTCTCTTCAGCGCGTCACCCTGCCCGTGATCGCCGGTGGTGGAGAGGCCCTGGCGGCGATATGCAGGGATTGGGTATTATAACCGATCCAGGAGGAAAAAGCAGCATGGGGGTGGAGGTTTCTGCACCCCCTGATCGAGATCATACACGACGACGGCCCTGTCACTTACAATAGTGGTGATGATGTGATGACGGAAAGAGAAAAGGGAAGACCATACCTGAGGCTGTTGCGGTACCTACTGCAGTGGACGGTGGTCGCCGTGGTGGTATACGGCGGTCTGGCCCTTTACACCTTCTACGGATATCTCGAGGAAGGGAGGTCGCCGCTGCTGGAGAAGCCGCTCTCCGTCGAGGGTTTCCTCCCCATCGGTGCACTGATGGCCCTGAAGCTCTGGGTGACGGAGGGCCTCTTCGATCCCGTACATCCGGCGGCCCTGGTGATATTCGTCCTCGCCCTCACCTTATCCGTCCTCCTCAAGAAGTCCTTCTGCGGCTGGATATGCCCTGTGGGTGCGGTCTCCGAGCTCACCTGGAAGTCGGGACGGCTGGTCTTCGGAAGGAACATCTCCCTGCCGAGGTATCTGGACTATCCCCTCAGGTCGGTGAAGTACCTCCTGATGGCCTTCTTCCTGTACGTGATAGTGCTGAAGATGTCCTCCGGGACGATCAGGGCCTTCCTCCAGACGCCCTACTGGAAGGTGGCGGACCTCAAGCTGCTCCTCTTCTTCACCGAGCCCACCAGGACCACCCTGCTGGTCCTCCTCGGACTCTTCGTCCTCTCACTCTTTATAAAGAACTTCTGGTGCAGGTACCTCTGTCCTTACGGTGCACTCCTCGGGCTTCTGAGCCTCCTGAGCCCCTTTAAGGTGACGAGGTGGGAGTCCAGGTGCATCCACTGCCGGAGGTGCACGGAGAGCTGTCCGTCGCTGCTGCCCGTCGAGCAGAGCAGGAGACTCTCCTCACCGGAGTGCATGGGGTGCCTCACCTGTGTCAGCAACTGTCCGGTTCAGGGTGCGCTGGACATCGGCCTTACCGGGGGGAGACGGCTGAACCCCTTTCTCTTCGCAGCGCTCGTGGTCGCCGTCTTCTGGGGCGGTGTATTACTGGCAAAGGCCACCGGTAACTGGAACTCAAACGTTACATACGAGGAGTACCTCTCCATCATCCCGGGGCTGAGGGAGCTCGAACACCCCTGAGCCGTTCACCGGCTAAGGAGCTTACTAAGCCTCGCCTTCTCCTTCTCCAGCGCCTTCTGACTCTTCTCGATGGCGCCGATGATGTCCCTCTTCACGTCTTCGGTGACATCCTTGCCGCTGGATATGATCTCCGAGGTCTTCTCGCTCACCTCCTCGATGAAGCTTCCGATGGTATCCACGGTCTCCTCGGCCACCTCCTGCGCACGCCTCTTCACCTTCTTCGCCTTCTTTGAGATCTCCTGCCTCGTCTCCCTGCCCGACTGGGGTGCATAGAGTATGGCCACGACAGAGCCGACGAGCCCGCCGATCAGAAAGGCCCCTGCGATCCTTGCGAAGTCATCCCTTGCCATGAAACCCTCCTTTCGCGGAAACAATTTTTTCAGTCTGCACAGCGAGCCTCAGTGAGCGAAAGGCGACCGTCCTTGAACGGCCGCGATCCTTCTTCATTAATTCTATCACAGATGCCTCTTCATTTGAAGCCTTTTCAACCCCATCTCCGGCAGGGACTTCAAATCGAGGACGATATGTGATACAATTATCTAAAACTTATAAGGGAGTGGAGATGGCGAAGGCTAAGAAACCAAGGTGCGCGGCAAAGACCAAGAAGGGCTCTAAGTGCAAGAACCCTGTCATCGGAAGGTCGAAGTACTGCGCTGTCCACAGGAAGAGATAGCCCGCTGTCAGGTGTTCTAATTCAGCCCTTCACAGGGTGAGAAGATGCCGTACCCCTTGCCGCATGAGCGAGGGGAAGAAGGAGGGCTTTTTTGCATCATCGACCCGATGTCCGGCCTCATCGATTCTTCTCCTCAGAAGCCGGGCCATGTTCCACCATCGAGAATCTCCTTTGAAAAAGATCGCTGCCTCTAAGGATCCGGTAAGACCGTCAAGAAAAGCTCAGGAGAGTAACCGTTTTGCGGAATCGTCGATGAAACACGGAATCGCCTGCCTCTGCTGAGGATCAATACAAGGGGTGGCTGCAGGGAAGATGCT
>WGEZ01000001.1 GCA_015492515.1 Nitrospirota bacterium | reverse complement strand
GTGCGGGTGTGGGAGAGGGGGGCGGGTGAGACACTGGCCTGCGGGACCGGTGCCTCCGCCTCAGCGGTGGCAGGGGCGTTGAAGGGTCTTACCGACAGGGACGTCACGGTCCACCTGCCCGGTGGTGACCTCTACATCGAGTGGTCTGGGGAGGGCCGTCTCTACATGACCGGTCCGGCCGTCACCGTATACGAGGGGGTGATCGATGTCGAGGGCCTCACGGACCCTGAAGGCGGTCCTCGCAAGGAGGAGGCGTCACAGACGGTCCGCCGGACCGGACCATCGCCGTAACGTGTATGAATGGGATCGAGGGCCTGATCAGCCGACCTCGAGGATCGGCAAAGACCCTCGCGGGTCTTCCGACCCGGGAGACGACCATACCATAAAGGAGGAAGTCATGTTTAAGGGATCCATGGTTCCGATAATCACCCCTTTCAGAGACGGTGCAGTGGATGAAGAGGCCCTCTCCGGGTTGATCGAGTGGCATATATCAGAGGGGACGGATGCCATCGTGCCCTGTGGGACCACGGGTGAGTCGGCGACCCTGACGTATGAAGAACACTACAGGGTCATAGAGCTTACCGTTGAAGTGGTGAACAAGCGCGTACCCGTCATTGCCGGCACGGGGGCCAACTCCACGGAGGAGACGATCATGATGACCAGGAAGGCGAAGGAGATCGGTGCAGATGGAGCACTGCTCGTTGCGCCTTACTACAACAAGCCGACACAGGAGGGGCTTTACAGGCATTACAGGGCGGTTGCGGAGGCCGTCGACCTGCCGCTGGTGCTCTACAACGTCCCCGGTCGCACCGCGGTCAACATCCTGCCTGAAACGGTCGCACGCCTTTCGGAGATCGACAACATCGTGGCCATCAAGGAGGCTTCGGGCAATATGCGGCAGGTGAGCGAGATCATCCGGCTCTGCGGCGACGGGCTCACCGTGCTCTCCGGTGACGACTTCACCACCTATCCCCTGCTCGTCCTCGGCGGCAGGGGGGTGATATCGGTCACTGCCAACGTGATGCCCGGGGCCGTTGCGGAGCTCTGCGCCCTCTGTGAGAAGGGGCTCTACGAAGAGGCCCGTAAGCTCCACTACAGGCTCGAACCACTCAACGCAGCGATGTTCCTCGAGACGAACCCGATACCCGTGAAGACCGCCCTGGCGATGATGGGCAGGGTGAAGGAGGAGTTGAGGCTGCCCCTCTGTGAGCTCTCCGCCAAGAACAGGGAGAGGTTGAGGGAGACCCTCGCCTCATACGGGCTCCTGTAGGGGGTGCCGCAGCAGGGGATGGGGGTCCGTGCCCCCGGGGGAGCCTTCCTTGAAAATCTTGCGCTGTATCTGATAGTATTCAGGATGGCAGGCCCTTCAGGACTTCTCCCCCGCGCGGTAGCAAAGGTCATAGACCTCGTGGTGGTGGCTGTAGCAGTTGAGGTCCTCCATAAGTCGGGGCTCTTTGCAGGCATACTCTACATCCTGATCTCCGACAGCCTCTTCGAGGGGAGGAGCCTGGGCAAGAGGGTCCTGGGACTCAGGGTGTTGAGGGAGGACGGCGGCCCCTGTACGGTGAGGGAGTCGATGCTGAGGAACGCGACGATAGCCCTTGGGGTCCTCCTATGGAGGATACCGCTGATAGGATGGCTCCTCTTCCTCTGTCTGCTCGGCCTGGAGTTCGTGGTCCTCCTCGGCAGCGACGGCGACAGACGCCTCGGTGACGAGATAGCAAAGACCCATGTGGTGGAAGCGGCGGAGCATGCTGCAGGAAAGGGGGGCAGCGGATAGTTTCCGACTTCAATCAAAGCGACAGGAGGAGGGATGTTTATTCAGAAGATCTTGGGCTTGTTCTCGAATGACCTCGCCATAGACCTGGGCACCGCGAATACGCTGGTGTATGCAAAGGGGAAGGGGATAATCTGTAACGAACCCTCGATGGTGGTGATCAGGAAGGACAACAAGAAGACGATCGCCGTCGGTGCCGAGGCGAAGAGGATGCTCGGCAAGACGCCGGCGAACATAACCACCATAAGGCCGATGAAAGACGGCGTCATTGCTGATTTCGACGCCACGGGGGAGATGTTGAAGTACTTCATCACCAAGGTGCACAACAGGAAGAGCTTCGTCTCCCCGAGGGTCATCATCGGCGTGCCTTCGGGTATAACCCAGGTGGAACAGAGGGCTGTAAAGGACGCAGCCCAGGCCTCGGGGGCGCGTGAGGTCTACCTTATATCGGAACCGATGGCGGCTGCAGTCGGTGTGGATCTGCCCGTCGGCGAGCCGACGGGGAACATGATCGTCGACGTGGGAGGCGGGACAACGGACGTCGCCGTGATCTCCCTCGACGGTATCGTCTACAGCAAGGTGGTGAGGAACGGGGGTGACAGGATGGACGAGACGATCCTGGCCTACATCAAGAGGAAGTACAATCTCATGATCGGTGAACGGACGGCGGAGCAGATCAAGATAGAGATCGGTTCGGCCTATCCCACCGACAACACCTCCCGCGAGCTGGAGATCAAGGGGAGGGATCTCGTCTCGGGTATCCCCAAGACCATCATTATCAACGAGGAAGAGATCAGGGAGGCGCTCCAGGAGCCCGTCAGCGTGATACTCGACACCATCAGGGTCACCCTCGAGAACACCCCTCCCGAGCTCGCTGCCGATATCGTGGACAAGGGCATCGTGCTCGCCGGCGGTGGGGCGCTCCTTCGGGGCCTCGACCTCCTCATAAAGGAGGAGACGAAGCTCCCTGTGATAGTGGCTGAAGACCCCCTCACTGCCGTGGTGAGGGGCGTGGGAAAGATGCTTGACGAACTCGACCTCCTCCAGAGGATCGCCCTTAATTGATCCATGCAGCGATGATCTCGTGTGACGGAGCCTCCTTCTCTTCTCCGGGAGATCGGGAACCATACACCGATGAGGAATAGAAGGCTTGTTCTGCTCTTTACGGTTGTCGTCTTCTCGGCATTCCTGATGACCTTTCAGAGCACCCGGGGACCCTTCAAGCCCCTGATCGCTTTGAGCACCCCCCTGTACAGGCTGGAGAAGGTCCTGAACGGGCTCTGGGACAGCGTCAGAGCACCCCTTCTGTACTATTCCGGCCTGGAGGACGAGAACAGGAGGCTCAGGGAGGAGGTCGGCCGGTACAGGATGCAGCTGCAGGAGTATGAAAGGATCGAGCTCGAGAACCGGAGGCTCGCCAGACTGCTGAGGATAAAGAGGACCGCGCCCGAGTTCGTAACGGCTGCAAGGGTGATCTCCTCGGGGATCAGGCAGTGGCCCGAGATGATAGTCATCGACAAGGGCAGTTCCGACGGCGTCGGAAAGGACATGGCCGTCAGGACACCGGAGGGACTGGTCGGAAAGGTTGCCGAGGTCACCTCGGGGTTCTCGAGGGTGCTGCTCGTGACGGACGTCAACTTCTCCGTCTCTGTCCGCCTCCAGGGCGCAAGGACGGAAGGGATTCTCTCCGGCAGGGGCGACGGTATGTGTATACTGAAGTACATCTCCCGGGACGAGCAGGTGGAGCCCGGCGAGATACTGGTGACCTCAGGGCTCGACGGACTCTTCCCTGAAGGGATACCGGCGGGTCGGGTCGTCAGGGTCGACAGGGGTGACGAACTGTTCCTCAGGATCGAGGTCCAGCCCTTTATAAAGGCGACCAAGATCGAGGAAGTGATGGTCTTCAGCAACGGGACGAAGACCTACGATCGGTCCCGTTGAAGAGCGATGGAGGGTTGATCGGCAGATGAAGAGGGGTTATCTCGGTGCCCGGAGGTTCATCAAGGGCCTTCTGCTCTGGATGGCCGTCATAGCCGGGGTGTTTCTCCTTCAGTCGCTGCTCTCGGCGGGATCGCTCAGGCTGAACCTCACCCTGCTGCCGGTGTACTACCTCGGCCTCAGGAGGGGCGAGGTCCCGGGAGTTGCAGCGGGTCTGCCCGTCGGTTTCCTTGAGGACGCCCTCTCCGGACAGATCATAGGGCCCGGGATGCTCGGCAAGGGGATGATAGGCGTCCTCTCCACCTATGTCTCCGGCAGCTTCTTCATCTGGACCCCCCTTCTGGGGATCCTCTCGATCTTCGCCCTGACCGTTGTGGACGAGACGGTGATCTATACCTCCCTCTCCCTCTTCTCACAGCCGCCGGTCCCCCTGCGGGACTTCGTCGTGACGGTGTTGATCAAGGCGCTGGTGAACGCCCCCTTCGGTGGACTGATAAGACCCGAGCAATGATGGAGAAGAAGAGGCCCATAACCCTTCTGGTGTATCTCTCCATCAGCATCTTTGTGATCTTCCTCCTCAGGCTGTGGCAGCTGCAGGTCCTGAAGGGGAGCCACTACAGGGAGCAGTCCGAGAGGAACAGGGTGAGGGTCTTCAAGATCCCCGCGCCGAGGGGGATAATCTACGACAGGAACGGCACCGCCCTGGTGAAGAACGCCCCGTACTACATCGCATCGCTGATCACCGACCTGCCGGGGTGGGAGATAAACCTGACGGAGCTTTCCAGGCTGTTACAGATACCCGTAGAGAGGCTTTCCGAGAGGATACTGAGCCATGACGGCCGCACCCTCGAACCGATAAGGCTGAAGGAGGGGCTCAGCTTCGAGGAGGTGGCCAGGATAGAGGCGAGGAGGTCGGACTTCCCGGGCCTCACGATAGAGACGGAGATAACCAGGGAGTATCCCTACGGCAGTACAGGGGCCCACCTGATCGGATACCTCAGTCTGCCCACCGAGGCCCAGCTCCGGAAGGGGATGTTCAGCGACCTCCCCGAGGGGACCTTCGTGGGGCAGTGGGGGGTAGAGGCCCTCTATGACGGGATGCTGAGGGGCGTGCCCGGCAGGAGGTATATCGAGGTCGACGCCCTCGGCAGACAGCTCCGTACACTCAACGTGGTGGCACCTCAGAGGGGGGAGGACCTGTGGCTCAACGTCGATCTCAAGACACAGATGGCTGCCGAAGAGGCCTTCAGGGGAAGGGCGGGGGCGCTCATGGCACTGGACCCGAGGAACGGGGACCTCCTCGCCCTTGTGAGCCTGCCTTCCTTCGATCCGAACCTCTTCGTGAAGGGGATAACCCCGGAGGAGTGGGAGAGGCTTCAGCGCCACCCCGGGCATCCCTTCCTGAACAGGGTCTTCCAGAGTCAGTACCCTCCGGGCTCCATATTCAAGATAGTCACCGCGATAGCCGCCCTCGAGGAGGGTGTGATCAATCAGAACTTCACCGTTGATTGCACGGGAGAGATCCAGGTGGGTATCTGGAAGTTCAGGGGATGGAAGGAGCAGGGTCACGGCAGGGTGAATCTGAGGAAGGCCCTCGTCGAGTCCTGTGATATATACTTCTACGAGGTCGGCAGACTCCTGGGGATAGACAGGATCGCGAAGTATGCAGGTGCACTCGGTCTCGGCGTGCCTCCCGGTGTGAGGCTGAGCACGGAGAAGGGAGGGCTCATACCGAGCACGTCCTGGAAGATGAAGAAGAAGGGGAGGCCCTGGTACCTCGGTGAGACCTTCAACGCAGCCATCGGACAGGGCTACGTCTCTGTCACCCCTGCACAGGCCGCCCTCATGATCTCAGCCATCGCCAATGGTGGAGAGGTCTACCGGCCCGTGCTGGTGAAGGACCAGCCGGAGAGGGAGCCGATGGCGAAGCTCAGCCTCAGACCCGAGACGATCAGGCAGATCAGGGAGGCACTCGTAGGCGTGGTGGAGGACCCGAAGGGCACAGGCCTTGCAGCGAGGTCCGGACTGGTCAGGATCGCCGGAAAGACGGGCACCGCCCAGGTCGTAAAGACGGACAGCGGGAAGGACCGGACCCGGAAGGGGAGGAGGTACAGGGATCACGCCTGGTTCGTCGCCTATGCCCCCGCCGAGGACCCGAGGATAGCCGTCGCCGTCTTCGTCGAGCACGGCGGTCACGGAGGGGAGACGGCCGCGCCCATCGCCAGGGCGGTGATCGAGGAGTACCTCGGAGGAGACCGTGCTGAAAAGGCTTCTGATTAGCCGGATCAGGATAGACCGGAGAAGCATCCAGAACTTCGACTGGCTGATCTTCGCCGTCGTCGTCCTGATAACCGTGCTCGGGATAATGACCATATTCAGCGCCACGAGGCCTGTACTGGAGAAGGGACAGCCGTCGTTCTACCTCAGGCAGACCGTGTGGCTCGTGTTGAGCATCGCTGCACTCTTCGTCTCCGTCAGCTTCGACTATCGGAGGCTCGAGGGGATCGCTTACCATATCTTCGGGGCAGGGTTGATCCTGCTGCTGGTGACGGTTCTGCTCGGGCATACCGGTATGGGTGCACAGAGGTGGCTCAGGCTGGGGCCTGTCAGCTTTCAGCCCTCGGAGTTCTTCAAGGTCGGACTCATCGTGGTTGCGGCCAGGTATCTGAGCACAAGGCCCTCGCCCCTTACGGCCTCCTCCCTCCTTACCCCCGTCTGCCTCTTCGGCGTGGTGCCCTTCCTCCTCCTTTACAGGCAGCCCGATCTCGGCACGGCGGTCGTCTTAACGGGCATCCTGATCGTTATGCTGCTGGCAAAGGGGGTGCAGAGGAGGGTCCTTCTGATCGGGGGGCTGATCGTCGTCCTCTCCCTCCCCTTTGCGGGCAGCGTGGTATGGGAGGGTCTGAAGGAGTATCAGCGGAACAGGCTGGTCGCGTTCATCGATCCGAAGGTCGACCCGAAGGGGATCGGCTACCAGATTGAGCAGTCGAAGATCACGATAGGCTCGGGAAAGGTCCTCGGCAAGGGGTATCTGAAGGGCACACAGGGACCGTTCAGGTTCCTTCCCGAGAGGCATACGGACTTCATCTTCTCCGTCTATTCCGAGGAGTGGGGGTTCATAGGCTCTCTCTTCCTGATCGCCCTCTATGCCCTGCTGATAATGCGAGGCTTCGAGACCGCCTACAACGCGAAGGACGAGTTCGGCACCCTCCTCTCCATCGGCATATGCGTCATGTTCCTCCTGTACACAACGATCAATATCGGGATGACCATGGGACTGATGCCCGTGGTGGGCATACCGCTGCCCTTCTTCAGCTACGGAGGCACGGCCCTGCTCACCAACTTCGTCTGCGTCGGACTCCTGATAAACGTGAGGATGCGGCGCTTCGCCCTCTTTTATTAATGCCCTCTTCTTTGGTATAATCTCGATATGAAGACCCTGTGAAAGGGCCTGAGCGGGGGAGACCCGTAAGCGCTCCGGCTTGAGGCGGGGCCATCGCAATACTTAAGGACCCGGCAGAAACGACAGACCCGGTCAACCAGGCTTACCGGCGGTGTAGCTCAGCTGGTCAGAGCATGCGGCTCATATCCGCAGAGTCGGGGGTTCAAGTCCCTCCACCGCCACCAGTCACCCCCTTCCCCAATCCGACAAAATTGTTGTGCAGCTACATTTTTGTAATTCCTGTCCTTTTCGTTTATCCTTGAAAATCAACGACTTCCGTACTGGCACGTTTCTGGCTAAATGATTGTCGGTCATGAAAAAGAGCAGGGTTTCTCTGAAAGAGAAGGTCGAGGAGTTCGAGAGGGAGGAGATCATCAGGGCCCTGAGGCAGTGCGGCTGGGTGAAGGCGAAGGCCGCAAGGGTGCTGGGGATCACGGAGAGGATGATCGGGTACAAGATCCAGAAATACGGGATCAGAACGGACGCGTCGGAAGAGAGGGCTCCCGCCCCTGAGGACGAGGAGAAGAAGGACCTGCCCACCGGCCTCCTCCAGGGAAGCGAGTAATCCGGAACCAATGAGCTGATCGGGGATCGGGAAGCCTTTGAT